>MEUF01000069.1:6685-8874 GCA_001771615.1 candidate division WOR-1 bacterium RIFOXYB2_FULL_48_7 | reverse complement strand
GTGGGGCAGTCCTTGCAGTCGGTATTTTAGCCCTGCTCTTTGCATATTGGATGCAAAAAAGATGGCAGGAGCCGCTGAAGGGTGGTTTTTTGGTATTTGTCGGAGTCTCGGCTTTTATAGTTTTGTTTGGCCTGTTTGTATTGTTGTTCCAGCCGCAATGGTGGAAACTACCTTACTGAATAAATTCAAACATCAAACATCCAAAACCCAAATTAAATATTAATTTCCAAGTTTGAAGTTTGATGTTGGGACTTTGGATTTTTTGTAGTGGGGGATCGTCTAACGGTAGGACTGCAGCCTCTGGAGCTGCGTATCGGGGTTCGAATCCCTGTCCCCCAGTACCTCGACTCGGCCTACGGCCTCGCTCGGTACAAGTTTCAATTCCAAGACAAGGTTGTTAAATTCCCAATAAAAGCGACAACTCTGTTACATGTTCCTGTTCGTCAATTATGACGTGGCGGATTTGGTGTTCAAGGGTTTCAAATTCATACTGTAACTCTTTTTTGTTGTCGGTAACCTTCTGGTAGATCTGTTTGTAAAAATCGATGGCCTCTTTTTCCCCTTTTAGATTGATCTCCAGGATCGGTTTTGTCCCTTGGGCGCGATGGGTTGGGGCCAGGGTCATGACCGGTTCCCCGCCTAGATAGGAGCCGATCAATTCGCGAAAAATTCCCTCATGCTTTTCTTCATCCCCGGCGATCTCTTTCAGCCGTTCGATAAGCTTTTCCGAGGTTTCACCCTTGATCAATTCTGCATGGGCCAAATATTGGATCCTGGCGGCATGCTCCAATTCCAACGCATGGTTCAACATTTTCAGCAGCTCTTCCTTAATAGCCATCTCAATTCCCCCTTATTTTCCCAACCATTACGAACCGGTAAAAAGTATACTACTTAAAAGAGGGCTTTTCTAGATATTCTCATCCCTTTGACTGGAATTGATTAAAAATTTCCGCAAAGGATTGGCGGTTGGCAAGAACAAAATCTGCGAATCCGGGAGTTCCATAATCGACAAACACCAGCCGGCCATTTAAAATCCCGAGATTTGTCCGGGCATTAAGTTGGTGACTAAATTGGGCTGCTGAGCAATATGTTGGCTGATCAAGCTTGTCTTGCATGGCTTTGACCAGTTCAAGCCATCTTAAACTACTGGGTTGCGCTGCCTGACAAAAATTTACCAATCCCCAACAGGAAAAATGTGTTTTTACGGCCAAACCGGCCAATGAATCAGAGGCACGAGCTTCAAGCAGGTTTTTTTGCCAGCCTAGTTTCCATGACCTTACAACCCCTAGGAAGCAATGATATATCCCCGTAAAAGCGGACTTAAAAGTAATCTGCCCACCAAGGTAAGAAACCATCTGCGTACCAATTGATTTGGGCAGAGCGGTAATGTTAGGCTTGGGAAATTTACAGGCCCAATTGCGAGTTACGATCGTGCAACGCTGGCGGCCAAAATATACATGCATATCTGATTTTCGACATTGATCATCTCTTATTTCAGTCTTATTAAGGAAACGTCTTTGCAAATAATTAATGGATACCATATAATCTCCACATGAATAACAAAACTTTGGCCAGGGTGGGATGGTTGGTCGCTTTTTTTGTGTTGGTTTATTTCATCCGCGGGGTGGTTTTTCCGATTGTCATGTCCATTATCCTTTTTTATATCCTTGATCCCCTGGTTAATCTGCTGGAAAAAATGTTCCCCAAAAAAATGCCGCTCAAAAGAGACCTGTCGATTGTGGCCAGTATGGTAATCTTTGGGCTCTTCCTGTTATTGCTCTTTGAATATTTTTTCCCGCCTTTAATTAATGAATTCAACCAGCTGGTGGCCTATTTGCCGCAGCTGACCAGCCAGGCGCAGGGTTGGTTGGCTTCAGGGCAAAAACTGGTGATTGCCAGTAACCTTCCGCCGCAAATCAACCAATCAATCGTGGGCAGCGTCAATGGGCTGATAAATTATATGGTCGCCATTTTCCAGTCCTCGCTGCTGGCGACGTTTTCGCTTTTTGGGCAGGTCATCAACCTGGTGATTATTCCGGTTATTGTCTATTATGCCCAAAAGGATAAAGAAACTCTGGTGGCCGGCTGGTTGAAGCTGGTCCCCGATGCTCACCGTTTCTTTGCTGATGACCTGCTAAAGAAAATTAATGCGATTCTGAAAAATTACATTGAGGGGCAGCTGGTCATTT
>MEUF01000069.1:0-6648 GCA_001771615.1 candidate division WOR-1 bacterium RIFOXYB2_FULL_48_7 | reverse complement strand
AAATAATCCCGATTATCGGGCCGCTGATCGGGACCGTCCCGGCGGTGGTTATTGCCTACTTTGTTTCTCCGGCTACCGCAGCCAGTGTGGCTATCTTTTATCTGGTTGTGCAAATGCTGGGGAACCTGGTGATTGCCCCTAAAATAATGGGGAATAAGCTTGATCTTCATCCACTGACTATAATCCTGGCGGTTATGGTCCTTGGCTCATTGATCGGCGTCTGGGGGGTCTTTTTTGCCGCCCCGATTACCGCCATGCTCAAGGTTGTTTATTTGGAATTGAAAAAAGGATAGGTGCTGGCAATGAAAAAATTACTCTTCTCTTTTGTCGGTCTAATGGTTGCGTCTGCCGTTTGGGCCCATCCGCCCAAAGAGCTCAAGACGAGCTTTGATCCGATGAAAAGGTTGTTAATAATATCCGTGGTCCATCCGGTTAAGGATGTTGCCAAACATTTTGTTGTTTCTGTCGAGGTTAAGCAGGAGGGGGAAAAGCTGCTGGCGCAGAAATACTATTCTCAATATGACAACCAAACGCAATACGCCTATATGATTTCACCTGATATCAAAGCCGGCATAAAACTGGAGATTGAGGCGCGCTGCAATATTATCGGTTCGGTCAAAAAGAGTCTTACTTTGTAGCCTTGAGGATTTTTAATAAATTATTGAATTCCTTGTCCAGGACAGGCGATTCAGCCCCGACAATTTGCCAATTACCATTATTATCTTTAACCGCTGATAAAACTGCCTTGGCCCCCAAAAATGTGGCAGTAGCATATCCATAAGCGCCATTTTCCACCACTTTTCCCAGTTGGAAGCTATTAAGGTATGATTGCCGCAAGCCTCGGCTGGAGCGGTTAAATTCTCCCATAATAAAACCGGTGGCGCTTTTTAACAGCAACGGTTCGCTCCAACCGATCATTTTCCCGGCCAGGGAATCCTGTTTCTTGGCCAGGCGGGTAAATTTCTTGATTTTGGAGTTAACTATCCCCTGCAGGGCAATATTCTGGTAAACCACCTTGGTATTTTTTTCCAGCAGAGCCTGTTGGGTGGCATGAATTGTTTCCTTTAGGGTCAAGGCCTGCAGTGGATAGGAGAGGGCCAGGATAAGTCCCAGGGCCAATATTTTATTTTTCATAAGTAAAATTACTCTCTATCTTGGCCAGGCCCGGATGTTTCTGGTCTTTTTCAGACACTATAACTTGAGTAACTTGGTCCAGTGGCCATTTAATGCCGACCGCCGGGTCATTCCAGAGCAGGGCCCGTTCATTCTCCGGGCTATAAACTCCGGTGCATTTGTATATGACATCGGTCTCATCTTCCAGGCAAAGAAAACCGTGGGCAAAGCCGGGAGGGAAGTAGAGCATTTTCAGGTTTTCTCCGGATAACAGGTCGCCATACCATTGGCCGAAGGTCGGTGAACCTTGCCTGATGTCGACCCCGACATCAAAGATTTTACCTCGGGTAACTTTGACCAGCTTGCCCATTGGTGCCGGCTTGATCTGGTAGTGCAGGCCGCGGATAACCCCTTTTTTTGAGCGGCTATGGTTATCCTGAATAAAGGTTTCGGTAAAACCGGCTGCAGCAAAGCTGTCACGATTATAAGATTCCATAAAGAAACCGCGGTCGTCTTTGAAGGCCACTGTTTCGATGACCAAAACACCTGGAAGCGGCGCCGGGGTAATTTTCACTTTTCCCATATAGGTAAATATTATCATAATTGCCAAGTCGCGGCCATGTAAATGATATAATTATCTATGACGATCTTAATTATCCTAACCCTTTGTTGTTTGCTCCTGTCGCTCCTCTTTGACAGGCAGAAAACCATGACTGGCCTGCAAATCGGCTGGAAAATGTTCTTGAACATGCTGCCGGCCCTGTTAACAATTTTATCGATTGTCAGCATCTTGTTATATCTGGTGCCTCAAGAAAGCATTGTCCAATTGCTGGGCGCGAAAAGCGGCCCGGTTGGCGTGTTGATTGCCGGGTTAGTCGGGGCAATCGCCCTTATCCCCCCCTTTATCGCCTTTCCGCTGGCCGGTATCTTACTTTCTAAAGGGGTCGGCTACTCGGTGGTTGCCGTTTTTGTGACGACCTTGATCATGGTTGGTTTTGTGACAATACCGATCGAAATCAGGTACTTTGGGAAAAAAGCGGCTTTGTTGCGCAACTCCTTGAGCTTTGTGGCCGCATTAATTATTGGCTTGTTGATTGGTCTGGTCTTATGAGATATCGAAAAATATTAAAACAATATTTCTGGTTGATACTATTCCTGTTGTTTTCCGCCGGGTCGGCGGTCTTTAACTTTTTGCCCGGACAGAAAATATTAGCCAATTTTAATTTTTTCCTCTTTGAATTAATTACTTTTCTGCCCTTGATGTTTTTATTAGTCGGTCTGTTTGACGTCTGGGTCCCTAAAGAGTCCATTGAGCGGCATATTGGGGCAGAGGCAGGATGGCAAGGTTTCTTTTGGGTAGTCCTTTTAGCCATGATGCAGGCCGGCCCGTTATACGGCGCCTTTCCTGTGGCCTATATCCTGTCCAGAAAAGGGGCCAGCGTCCGCAACATCTTTGTTTACCTGGGAGTATTCAGTTGCCTGAAGATCCCTTTGCTGACCTTTGAAGTCAATTTTCTTGGCCTGCAGTTTACCCTGCTGCGCACTCTTTTTTCCCTGCCGCTGTTTTATTTGATCGGCTTGTTAATGGAGTGGCAGTTGGGTGAAAATTATAAAGTCTCTGATGGCAAATAAGCGCCGTTTGGCCGCCTTTCTGCTGGCCATTTTATCGTTAACCGCTGCTGTACATGGTGTGGAATCTCCCCTGGAGCTGGGACAATTAATTATGGTTGGTTTTTCCTCGACGGAGGTTTCTCCCGGTTTGCGCAGGTCGATAGAAGAGGGGAAAATTGGCGGGGTCCTTTTGTTGGGGAAAAACGTCCGTAATCCGCAGCAATTTGCCCGTCTGATGGCTGACCTAAAAGCCATCCCGGCTCCCGCCCCTTTACTAATTGCCCTTGATCAGGAAGGTGGACGGGTGGTCAGGCTGTCCCCGGCGAAAGGGTTCCCTGGTTTTCCAACGGCTCGCATCGTCGCTCAACAGTATTCAACTGCCGAGGCATATGCTTTGTATTCCCAAATGGCCCTGATGCTCAAAGATTATGGCGTTAATGTCAATTTTGTCCCGGTGGTTGATATTGATATCAACCCAAATTCCCCGATCATTGGGCAATTAGGGCGGAGTTTTTCAGCCGATCCGGCAATGGTTGCTAGTTATGCGGAACAGATGATCCTGGCGCATCGGGCCCAGGGAATCATCACCTGCGCCAAGCATTTTCCGGGTCATGGCAGTGCCACGGTTGATTCTCATCTGGGAATAACCGATGTGACAACCAGTTGGAGCTCCCTGGAATTAAGCCCTTACCGATATTTGCTGGCTCATCAATTGCTTGATCTGGTCATGCCGGCGCATATTTACAACCAGGCGATCGATCAGGCTTTTCCTGCTTCACTTTCGAAAAAACATCTTCAGGGGATATTGCGCGGAGAGATTGGCTATCAAGGGGTCATTATCAGTGATGACTTAATGATGGGCGGGGTAACCACGTTGTTTTCTTTTGAAGCCATTGTGCTTAATGCCCTTCAGGCAGGCGAAGATATCCTCCTTTTTTCTTCAACCGACCCCCGCTTGGCGGAAAAGATCACGGCCGTCATCGGGCGCGGGTTGGCAGATGGCAGGCTTTCCGCCGCAGAAATACGACTTTCTTTGGAGCGAATCAAAAGACTAAAAGAGCGCCTGGCCCATTAATTCATAAAAAAAAAGAAAACCGCTTGACAGGTATTTTGTTTTCTTTTATTATGCGCATATGCGCATAATCAATTTGCGCTGATCTTGGTGATGAAAGGGGAGTCGGAGTGGCCAGACCAAAAAAACAACGTATTGCCTCAGCCAAAATTAAAGAGACCATGTTTGCCCCGCAAGGACTGCTCTTTGGCATAACCGACCTCAAAGGTGATGAATTAGAAGCCATGAGGCTTTGCGATAAAGATGAGCTGTATCAGGAGCGGGCGGCGCGGCGGATGGGAGTTTCCCGGCGGACGTTGGAGCGGATGCTTTTTACGGGACGCAAAAAGGTGACCGATGCTCTCTTGAACAGCAAGGCAATCCAGATCTCGATCCCCGAGTATTTGTTGATGAAAGGGAAGGGCTGAAGATGGTCATGGTTGAGCGCCGCACAGAGCCGCTATTGACTGATGATTTTCCTCTTGAGACTGACAGGCAGATTATTTATTTTATCAACCAGACTCCGCCGGAGTACCAGCCGATGATCTATGGGGCGGCTTTTAAACCGTGGTTATGGACTGTCGGCGAAACGCTGAAAAAGCTCCTCTTTTGGTCGAAGAATTAATCTGCTAGTTAGCCTTGGTATGTCGAGAAAAATCCGTTGAGTAATATTTTAATCTTTGCTATGCTTAATATAGGTAACTGGCTAAAAATAGGAGGAATATTCATTAATGAATAATAAATTAATATTAAGCTTGGGGTTGCTGCTAATTACGCTGCTTGTTATGCAAAGTGGCTGTAGTCAGGTTGCCACAAGTAGTTCCACTACGACAACCGTCAGCGCTACCACCACCTCAACGAACAACAGCTCAACAACAACTTCCACTTCAACCACAACTTCTACAGCACCATTTTCAGATATCAGCTTAAATATTAATACTTTGGATTCTTTTAATTTTGTGCCCACTGGCACAGATGCTTCTGGCCTTAAAGCTAGCACTGCGAATACGATAAGTCTCGATATCCTGTCAAATAATATTGGCCTGGCTTTGGATAGTCAAAACAATGCGCATGTTTGTTACGTTAAATGGATTTCTACTCTTGAAACAGATGTTAGGAGCGCGTTGGTTTATGCTAATAATCTGGCCGGTGATTGGCAGGTGGTTACCGTTTCCGGGACCTCTTTTGCCGAGGGGGTTCCTTGCCAGGGTGATCCAGCTATTGCCTTGGACAGTTCTGAAAAGGTCCACATTGCTTGGCGGGGTTTTGGGGGATATGGGGGTGCGGGGTATGGCCCATTAAGATATTCAACCAATGCCAGCGGGACATGGGAAACAACCACCTTGTTGGGTGATACACTTTACACAATCTTTGGCACTAAAATGATTATTGATTCTGACAACAAAGCCCATATTGTTTATGAAGGGCTATCAGTTGAAGCCACTGATTATAATTATTCAATCTACTATACAAATAATGCTTCAGGTGTTTGGTCAACCATTAAATTGGCTGATCTCGGGACGTTTTATTCGATAACGAGTGACCAGTTTTCCATGGCTTTGGATAGTGTTAAAAAATTACATGTTTCTTTTTGGAATCGCAATGATAATAAGTTTCGTTATTGTACAAATCAATCCGGTTCCTGGGTGACGTCAGTTGTTCCCCAAACCATCGATGCTAATTCGGTCAACGGGACTTTTGTGGCGACTGATAATAACGATAAGGTTTTTATCTTGTATGCTGACCAAATTCATGAAGGCAGTCCTGCAACCAGAGCTTTTTATTACACTAATTATTCCGGTAGTTGGGAAACCCACCCCATCACCGACCTGGGATTTGTTGCCAGTCAGAGTGAAATTGGTGGGAGTGGCGTGCAGGGAAATGTTGCTAGGAGTTCGTTGCAATTAAAATTTACTGCTAATAACAAACATCATCTAACCTGGAATAATTATCCTTTGTATAATGAGGAATCAATCAAGCTGGTTTATCATACAGATGTTTCGGGAAATTGGGAAAAATATTTACTGGCCAATAATATATATAACAACCGTTTTGCATTAGACAGCAACAATAAGCTGCATATCGTTGCGGCATCCAGCGAAACCGGCTCATCTGATTTTAGCTTATTGTATATCACTGAAAACTAGTGCGGTTATAAATTTAGCCATTAAGTTCCTTATTTCGCAATATATGTCTTGAGGCTAGGACGCCCCGGCTCGCCGGGGAGATAGTGATTCAATTGTTTCGGTTTAACAGGAAGAATGTGGCCCCATTGTCTAACGGCTAGGACGCGACCCTCTCAAGGTCGAGATAGGGGTTCGATTCCCCTTGGGGCTATTTCTTTTCCGGATAATACTTCTCTACAGCCAGCAAGGCTAAATAGCCGAGCACGGCGGTAATAGCCCCGGTGATGGCCTCTTTGACCATCCCTTCGCCGCCAACCAACATGGATACGGGATAATACAACACTATAATAACCACAAAAACTACTATTGCTGACCGAAGAGAAAACTGCTTTTTATTCGTCATGACATCCTCCTTAATTTAATTATCAACCGTAATCATAACCGTTTCTGTTTTTGTAGCCTTGGTTTAAACCGACGCATTAATAATGAATTGGTGACAACAGAGACCGAACTGAAAGCCATGGCTCCCCCGGCAATGACCGGGTTGAGGAGAAAACCGGTCAACGGGTAGAGGAGGCCGGCAGCAATGGGAATGCCCAGCACATTATAGATAAATGCCCAAAACAGGTTTTGCCGGATCTTGTTCATGGCATAAGAGCTTAAATCGATGGCCATGACTACGTCGCGCAAATCTTCCCTGACCAGGACAATCTCGCCTGTTTCTATCGCCACATCTGTGCCCGAGCC
>MEUF01000068.1 GCA_001771615.1 candidate division WOR-1 bacterium RIFOXYB2_FULL_48_7 | reverse complement strand
TGGCTTTTGCCTTTATTAATCCGGGCGATATCACGCTTGTCCCGATGCCTGCTTACCCGGCTCATTTTCGCGGGACGATCCTGGCTGGCGGCGAGCCGATCCCACTCCCCACCACGGACAAACATAATTTTTTGCCCGACCTGAAGACTATTGACCCTGATTTGGCCCGCCGGGCTAAAATGATGATTATCAGCTATCCCAGCAACCCAACCGCCGCTATTGCCCCCAAAGAATTTCTGGCCGAAGTTGTCGCTTTTTGTAAAAAATACGAAATCCTCTTGGTCTCTGATTTTGCCTACGCCGAAATATATTTCGAAGGGCAAAAACCGACCTCGATCTTTCAGATCCCGGGCGCCAAGGATATTGCCATTGAATACCACACGATGTCAAAAACATTTGGCATGCCCGGCTGGCGTTGCGGCTTTGCCGTCGGTAATCGGCAAATAATTGAAGCTTTGCGTAAAATAAAGACTAATCTTGATTACGGCCTTTTCACGGCCGTGCAAAAAGCGGCCATCACCGCCATGACCATGGACGAATCGGCCTATATCGAAAAAGTCCGCCAAACTTATCAACGCCGGCGCGACCTTTTTGTCGACGGGCTCAATTCCCTAGGTTGGCAGCTTAAAAAACCCAAGGGGAGCATGTACGTTTGGCTGCCTATTCCACAGGGTTTTGATGCCAGTGAATTTACTATGCACCTGATCGAAAAAACCGGGGTGGTTGTCTCTCCCGGAACCGCTTTTGGCGACCTGGGCGAAGGTTATGTCCGCGCCGCGCTGGTCGCCCCCGAAGAACGGATTACCGAAGCTATCAATCGGCTTCGCCAGGCCGGCATCCGCTACCAATAATGACCAAACCGCTCATTGCCATCACCATGGGTGACCCGGCCGGGATCGGCCCGGAAATTTGCGCAAAAGTTTTTGCCTCTGGTGAGGCCAGAAAATATGCTCGAACCTTGGTGATTGGGGACCGTCGCGCCTTGCGCCAAGCCATGAAAACCGCCAAAATCCGTAATTTAGAAATCAATCCGATCAGTTCGCCGGCTGAAGGACAATTTTTGCCCAACTCAATCGATCTCATCGACCTCAATAATGCCGATCCGAACAAAATCCCCATGGGAAAGGTTAACCGTTTGGCGGGCAAGGCGGCCATGGAATATTTGGAAAAAGGGATCGCCCTCGCCCAAGCCAAAGCGATTTCCGCCCTCGTTACCGCGCCGATCAGCAAAGAGGCCATCCGCCTGGCTGGTTATCATTATCAAGGACATACCGAGCTTTTGGCCGCTCGCACCAAAGCCAAAGAGTACGCCATGATGTTTGTCTCCGACCGGCTCTGGATTATGCTGGCCACCATCCATGTCCCGCTGCAGCGGGTCCCAAAATTATTGAACAGGAAAAAACTTGTCCAGCTATTAAAGTTGGCCCATAAAACTCTCACCCACCTGCGGGGGACAGCCCCGCGGATTGCCGTGGCCGGGCTTAACCCTCACGCGGGAGAAAATGGGCTATTCGGCCAGGAAGAAAAGAAAATAATTGCCCCGGCGGTGGCAGAAGCCAAGAAACTAGGGATTAATGTTACCGGCCCACTTTCTCCGGATGCCGTCTTTAATTTGGCTAATAGCGGGCTTTATGACTTGGTCCTGGCAATGTATCACGACCAGGGGTTAATTCCGCTCAAACTTATCGCCTTCAACAAAGCGGTCAACGTAACTGTCGGGCTACCGATTATCCGGACCTCGGTCGATCACGGCACCGGCTTCGATATTGCCGGTAAAGGCTGGGCCAATGCCGCCAGCCTGGCTGAAGCCATCAAGGTCGCCGCCGATTTTTCCAGGCAGGCATGAACAGAACTCTGGCCCAAATAACCAGAGAACTATTGGCCACCTACAATCGTTTCCCCCGTAAATCGCTCGGCCAGCATTTTTTAATTGATCCGCTGGTCGTCCAAAGAATAATTAAAGCGGCCGAATTGACCCCCGCTGATACTGTCATAGAAATTGGCTCGGGGTTGGGAGTGGTCACGGCCGAAATTGCCGCCCAGGCCGGACAGTTAACAGCCATAGAAATCGATAAAGAGCTGGTGCAAATCAGCCAGGAAATCCTCTCCCCCTACCCCAATGTTTCTGTCGTCCAGGGGGATATTCTTAAAACAGTAATCGGCAATCTGGTAACTGGCAATCGCCCATACAAAGTAATCGGCAACCTGCCTTACTATATTACCTCGCCTATAATTGAAAAGATTTTGACCGGGGAGCACAAACCGACCTTGGCGGTGCTGATGGCACAAAAAGAGGTGGCCGAGAGGATGGCAGCCAAGCCGGGCTCAAAAAAGTATGGCTCCTTCTCAATTTTTACGCAATTTTACGCCGACGTTGAATTGGTTTCTCTGGTTTCCAAGTCATCGTTTCTCCCCTGGCCGGAGGTCAGCTCGGCAATCATCAAATTAACCCCCTATCAGTCCCCCAGGTACCAGGTCAACAATGAAAAACTATTTTTTGACCTGGTCCATCGGGCTTTTCAGCAGCGGCGCAAGACCCTGCGTAATTCGCTCAAAGAATTTGCCTTGACCAACCCGCCGATCGACCTCTCCCGCCGGCCGGAAACCCTGGCAATCGAAGAATTTGTCCAACTGGCCAATATGCTATAATTTATTTGTGTTAAGAAATCTTTTATCTCTAACAGTCTTGCTGGCTTTTGTCTTGTTTGGCCCGGCGCTCGCGACAGTCGGCGGAGAAGAAGAGATCGAAATCCTCGGGGCTGATCCTTCCGGCCGGTCAATTTATTTAATCTACCAATATTATAATGAAGGCCCGTCGATGACAGAACTTTGGCATTATTCGCTCCCCGATCGGCAGCTCAACAAGTTGACATTCCGCGATGAAGAGGAAAACTACTCTCGGGACCAATTAACCAACCAATTATATAAAATAAAAAAACACCTGCGCCCTCTGCGGCCAATTAACCCTGAGCAATTCCCTGTTGTTATCACCCTGCTGGCTTCAAAAGAAGATAATACTTTCAATTACCCCATCCCCTACTGGGAGTACCAGCTTAGTTATGATCAGGGGAAAAGCCACCTCCGTTTAAAAAATTACTGGGTCAAAGACGTCACCATAAAAAGCTACTGGCAAACCGCCAACGGAACCAGCAAGCTGGCCATTGCCCGGTTCACCGGGTTGCCGGAGGAAGGCGGCTACAAGGTCGATCAAGCGCTTTTTCTCCCGGCGGTAAAAAAAATCGTCGTCTACCCGCAAAAAACCAGAGAATGGTTCCCGGTCGACCCCTAGTATGCGGCGATTGAAATTTTTTATTGGCCTGCTGGCTTGGAACGTCTTTTGCCAAACAGCCTGGTCTTATGACCCCTTAGCTCTGCAAGCAAAACTTAATCATCAGTTAGCTCCCTTCAAACATAAGGTGGGAGTGGCCTTTATTGACCTAAAAACCGGCGACATTTTACAAGTCAATGGCTCAATGGAATTCCCGGCCGCCTCGGTCGCCAAAGTGCCGGTGATGGCGGCGGCTTATCATCTAGTAGAGCTCAAGCAACTTAATCTGGCTGAGAAACTAAAATTAAGAAAAGAGGACAAGGTTGGGGGATCGGGTTACCTGCAGTGGATGAAGCCGGGCACGGTCATGTCGCTAAAAGATTTAATCGGCCTGATGATTATGCGCTCCGACAACACTGCGACCAAGATGCTGGTCGATCGGATTGGCCTCGGCAATATTAATCAATATCTCCAGGCCAATGATATCAAAAACACTGTCCTAAACGACCACACCATGTTAGTCGAGCCCCCATCAAACAACAATAATCGCACCTGCCCTTTGGATATGGCCTATCTGACGCTCAAAATTCAGGAAAGTTATGGGTTTGACAAGGATTCATCCCAAGAAATGCTCTATTTTATGAAAAACCAGCGCTATCGCTGGGGGATCTGGCGCGGTGTCCCGCCCGGGACAATTGTCGCAGATAAGACCGGCAACCTGACCGGGATTCTTAATGACGTCGGGGTAGTCTATACCAAGGCCGGCAACTATGTCCTGGCGATCTTTACCAGGAATTTTCCGAAAAAACGCGAAGGAAGGAAAATAATCAATGATGTCTCCCGCCTGGTCTATGAAGAGTATACCGGAGAAAAGGTCCCCACCCCGGAAGTAAAAACAAAAAAGCGCTTAAAAAGGAAAATTATTGCAAAGCGGAAATTATCGCGTCGGCCATCTGTGAAGTCCCGACGGCTGAAGGGTCATTCCGGTCGGACTTCAGGTCATAAGTTACCTTCTCCCCTTTCGCGATAACCCCGGCGACGGCCGCTTCCAGCCTGTTGGCCGCAGCCTTTTCGCCCAGGTATTCAAGCATTAAAACTGCCGAGAGAATCATCGCCACAGGGTTAACCTTGTTTTGGCCGGCATATTTAGGGGCCGAACCATGAATGGCCTCAAATACGGCCAAACCTTCACCAAGATTGGCCCCCGGGGCAATACCCAAACCGCCGATCAATCCGGCACACAGGTCAGAAAGAATATCCCCATAAAGGTTGGGGAGACAAAGCACATCATATAGCTCTGGTTTTTGGACCAGTTGCATGCACATATTGTCGATCAACCGCTCTTCATACTCGATTTTCCCTGCATATTCCTTAGCCACCTCCCGGGCAGCGGCAAAAAAGAGCCCGTCGGTGAATTTCATAATATTGGCCTTGGAAATCGCAGTCACTTTTTTCCGGCCATGCTTGACAGCATAATCAAAAGCAAATTTAACAATTCGCTTGGTCCCGGTAATAGAGATCGGCTTGATGGAGATGCCTGAATCAGGACGAATCTTCTTTTTGCCCAGTTTTTCAATTTCTGCAATCAAACTTTTTGTCTCCGGCTTACCCTCTTCAAATTCGATACCGGCGTAGAGGTCTTCGGTATTTTCTCGGACGACAACCAGATCAATGTCCTGATATTTTGACCGGACCCCTAGATATGATTTGGTCGGCCGCAGGCAGGCATAGAGATCAAGTTCTTTGCGGATAGCCACATTGACCGACCGAAAACCGGTCCCGATGGGGGTAGTTAGCGGCCCCTTGAGGGCAACTTTATTCTTTCTGATTGAGGCAAGGGTAGAATCGGGCAGCGGGGTGCCGTATTTATTGATGACATCGGCTCCGGCTTCGGCAATTTCCCAGTCAATTTTTACGCCCGTCGCATCGACACAACGCCTGGCCGCTTCGGAAACTTCTGGACCGATACCATCACCCGGGATCAAAGTAATTTTATAAGTCATGGTTCTCCCTTTCTAAATAGACTGAAATTTTCATTTATTCACTCCTAAAATCATTATATCAAATAATTGGTCTTTTGTTAAAAGGAGAAAGCAATGAGAATAAATGCCAGGTCACAAGGTGTGCTTGCCAAGCCCCAAAGAATTAAGACAACCGAACGTACTTTGTTCCTTGTTGCTGGAGTAAGACTCCCATATTCATCAATTCAAGCCGGGCTCGAACATGCAAATGTAGAGTTCAAGGACAAGCGTGGACAGGTCAAGTCCGGATTTGTGGGCTCTATTCTGGGAGGGAGCGTTAAGACCTTTGGTATTAGGGAACACCACATCGATCCTTTTGCCCTTCGTGAGACATTGCTGCCTCTATTAGCTGAATTAACTGAAGGGTCGCGAGTCATGTTTACAGCTAATACCAGCTATAGCAAAACCGACAGCCTGGCCCTTACCGTAACTAGCATAGATTATCGGACAAGAAGCGTGGCCCTGGTAATAGAAAAGATCGGCGGCCAAGTTGACAATGGCCACGGCAAGAGATTTCCGGATGTCGGAGGCAAGATAGCCTATTCAGAACAAGATTTCCAGCACCTTAGCCTTTGGTCAGAAAGACAAGGAGTATTCATTTATCCGGCCGATGAACAGGGCGGCCCGATACTGCCACTGCCACCACACAAACCCCGTTTTGAACAATTAGTGCGCAATGGCCTCGAACATGTCCGCCCACCAAGACATCGGAGGGCAGTTAAACACTGGCACGACCTTGGAATGGAACAACTATATGACCGTTATGCCCGGCGGGCAGCCGACGGCCAATATATTTTAGACCAGGCTCCCCCTGCTCGATTAAAAACCATGGGCCGAGGGCTAGGGGCCAAGCTAAGAAATTTAGGGATTTAATTTACGACGGATAGGGCTTTGTGGTAAAATAAATACGTCGTGATTGACCACAAGAAAATTGCCGTCCTTTGCGGGGGACGATCGGGCGAGAGAGAAGTTTCGCTCCGCTCTGGTAAAAACGTTTTTGCCTCACTCAAAAAGCAGGGCTTCAATGTCACCATGTTTGACCTCACTGACGACCTGATCGCCAAACTGAAAAAGAAAGATATTGATCTGGTTTACATCGCCCTGCACGGCAAATACGGTGAAGATGGCGCCGTCCAGGGGATGCTGGAAATTGCCGGTATCCCCTATACCGGATCCAAGGTCCTGGCCTCTGCCCTGGCAATGAACAAACTGGCCGCAAAAAAGATCTTTTCTGCCAGCGGCATCCCCACCCCGGCATTCATGGAGATAAATCCCTCTGGCGATATTAAGAAAGAAGCCGAAAGGGTCAGGCGGGTTTTTCCCTTTCCGCTGGTTATTAAGCCGGTATCAGAAGGCTCCAGTCTGGGGGTCTCTGTCATTAAAAAAGAAGCTGAACTGGAAAAAGCCCTGGCAAAAAC
>MEUF01000067.1:8705-15444 GCA_001771615.1 candidate division WOR-1 bacterium RIFOXYB2_FULL_48_7 | reverse complement strand
TTTCCGTTGACTGTAATTGGCAGGGCATTTTGGTCTGCCTGTTGCAGTAAGGCCCCTTGCCCAAGTTGTTTAAGTTTGGCGTTGACCGACGTTGACATGGCTGTTGCTTTACTGATTGTCTCGCTGAATTCAACCTTTAATTTTGGTGATTGCGACAAATATTGCGCTGTCAATTCCAGGTTTTTGGCTGCCCAGGCGCTCCAAAGCTGGCTGGGAGCAAGGCCCGGATAAGGCCGGAACAACTTGGCGTCCTGATCATAAAAGGCCTGTTCCAAATCACGGACTGTTTTGTTAAGGTCTGACTTAAGACGGTCGCGCATTCCTTCATCAGAAATAACCTGATGTTCAATCGAACTCAGCAGCATTGCCCTGGCGGCGGCCGCGGCACTCAGCGCTTCTGCGTGCCCAAACCATGAATACATGGTCGTAACAACATTGTTGACCATTCCCGACAATAGCTGCCCGGCATTCATGTAAACCCCAACCCTTTCCCCTTTGCGGATCCGCACCCCTTCGCCATTTGAAACGATCAATTCCGAAAAGGTTGTCATAAACTTGACCGGGTTGCGTAATTTAACCATTTTTTCATCGACTACCCGGCCGTTTTTCTCGCTCAAGGTCAAGTGCAGCTCGCCGGATTCGCCACCGAGCAAGCGGAATGATATTTCCTCCTGCCCTTTGGTGATGGTCCTAACAATAGGCTCGGGTAAACCGGCCCCGGCAAGTTTAAGGATCAATTGATCGCCCGATCCGTTCACCACCAAAGCAGTTGCCGTAATTTCGGCCCCTGGCAAAAGCAAGGGATTGAGGCTGGTTTCCACAAATGACCTCTTCACTACATCAAAATCAGCAATATCGTGCGCATATTCAAAGCCCTTGACGGCCACAAACCTGGCCTGACAGCGCCCGGTCTGCGGCGGAAGTTTAAATTTTGTCAGGACCAGCCCCTGGGTATTTGTCTGAACCAGCCCGCAATAGATGACCTTTTTATCATCAAGCCTGATTTCCGGCTGCTCTGTCGCGGAGATTTTACCGCTAACCTGTTGGTCGCTCTGATAGCTCGAAGGGAGCGGCGGCGGGGAATAGTCATCGGCCGCCGTTTTCTTATAAGAAGTGGCAGGGAGTTGGGATTTGCTGCCGAAACCAAGATTGGGAGTGGCAACCGTTTCTTCTTTGGCAACGCCGGTAAAGTCATGCCAGGAAGAAAAATAATCCGAGAGCGAGCGGGTTGAATCGCCGATGGCTGAAACTAATTTTTCGCTCTCTTTTTCCGATAACACCCGATTGTCATAGATTGTCAGGATGCCAGTTGTGGCCAACCCCTGGTTTGTCGCCCGATCATAAACCCTGACTCCGACCTCGTATTCCTGCAGCGGCCCTCCGGATGATTTGGGAGTTTTTACCTCACAGGCCAGAGTGCTGGGAGTAAAAACAATTCCCCAACCCTGATAGAATTTCTTTGTCCCACCTAAAAAGCCGGCAATGACTATCAGGGAATACGGTGATTTTACGCTAATTTTCAGCTCCCTGCCGGCAGGTAAATTCTGGGCCACGGGTATTTCCGTCACGGCAAAATAATCATCGCCAGCTTTTGGAGTAAAAACAGCTATGCGGGCATTAAAGAGATTTTTTTTGACTTTAATTTTGGTCAGACCGCCGGCAGCCACTGGTTCAAACAATTCCAGCGGATCATCGGCTTGCGTCCCCTCGAGTAAATAGTATATATCGCGTCCGGTAATCGCCTTTGTCCCGGCATACGGCGCCACAGTCCCCAGGAATTTATTGGTCAACCCTTGTGACAAAGCAAAGGTACGTCTCTCTACGTGGCCGGATTTGGCGAAAAGATGGCGAACGCTCCCTTTGGGGGTAATAACTTCTATTTCAAAGGGGCCGGAATGGCTACTGACATCTAAGACTGTTTCCAGCCAGCCGTTTTTTACTTCTTGGGTAACCATCGGCCCGGCTTCTATTCCATCGCAGCCAGGCAGGAAACAACGGCTCAAAATCTGAACCTTGCCCGAGTAAGGTTGATTGAGTATTCTGATTTGATTTTTGACATTCAACCCATTTCCCCACCTGACCCCCACCCCTTGGGCATTACCGAGGAACCAGCCGCCCGAGACCTTGGGAAGCTCCTTGGCATCAGTCAGATTTTTAAACTCATGAGCAAAGGAGACCGCCCCCAAAGCCCCTTCAATGACAGAAAATGTCGTCAAGTCTTCAAACTTTTTACTGGTTAGCTTGGCGGTAACCTGGTATTCGCCAAGTTCCAGGCGGGTTTTACTCCCCTGCATAATTTTGGCAACAAGCACTCCATTGGCATCCAATCGATATTTTCCCACCAGCTGCTTGTTGGCATCTTTTTTCATCAGCCAGATTTCCACGGTTTGATTGGGATAGTTGGGGAAAAGGGCTTTGAGATAGACATCTTCGTTCGGCCAGTAGGTCGGCTGGTCAACGGTCACAGAAACCAGATGTAAACGGACCATTTCGGGGGCAGTCTTATTGAGGCTAAGGATTTTTTGGGCTTTTTCATCATATGAAAATACACCAGAATTTTTGGGGGCCGGTTTTTCGGAAAAGCCAAAACTACCCAAGGCCAGCAGCAACAGCAAGAGCGGCAGAACTTTTTTCATGGCAGAACACTCCTTTTATTAGGCGGTTAAAGGTGAGTTTTTGTCTTCATCGTCGTCAGCAAACAGCAGGACGGCCGCGGATAGGACAGTTGTCCATAAGCCCCGCTGGCCAATAGCGCTTTGCGTAATGTGTGAAGTTTTGACTATTTTATCGGACAATTTCCAGAGCTCCTGGCGTTCGTCCCAGCCGGTGTTTTCATCAAACGGGACGCCCAGGGTTGTCGCCAGCATCTGGGCGGCGATATCCTCGGCATAATCGCCACATTCTTCATCTGTCTGCCCATGCGCGTGATGTTCGCTTAAATATCCGTAGGAATTATGGTCGGAAGGGATAGCCAGACCGACAGAAGCAGAGATCAGGCGATGTGGCTCATTGGTCTCGTTACGCGACATGACAATAAAAGTTATTTGCCCTGGTCTGACATATTTGAGCCCTTGTTCTTTGGGGATTAATTTGCATCCGGGAGGAAAAATACTGGAGACCTGGACATAATTGACGGCTTGGATCCCGGCGTCGCGCAGCGCCATCTCAAAACTGGCCAGTTTCTCTTTGTGGCGGCCGACCCCTTTGGTTAGAAATATTTTATCGGGAACAAGTCTGCTCATCTAATTACACTTGATATTAATTTAATTCGCTGTCCTTGTCAAACATTAATGGCGCCGGCGTCTGGCACCAAAAGAACTTTTTCCCCGGTCACGCCAATGGCTGCCATAGCGTTTCGGAGCAGCGGCTGCCGACTGATAAAAACTTTCTGCGGCCAGCTCGGCATGTTTGGCAATAGGCAAAACAGTCCTGATCAGCCGTTCAATGTCTTTGATGTCTTTCCCCTGGTCGGGAGTGGCAAACGAAATAGCCCGCCCTTCTTTTCCAGCACGGGCGGTCCGGCCAATACGGTGGACATAATTATCCGGGTCTTCCGGCAAATCATAATTCAAGACCAACTCGATCCCGGAAACATCGATGCCGCGGGCCGCGATATCAGTAGCGACCAAGATCCGATATTTGCCGGATTTGAAGCCTTCCAGCGCTTCTTTACGCTGGAACAAAGACCGGTCAGAATGGATTTCCGCGGCCGAATACCCCATAGCTTTTAAATCCCTGGTCAGCCGGGTAGCCCCGCGTTTTGTCCGGGAAAAAACCAGCACTGTCCCATGGTATTGCGTCAATAAAAAGCCGAGCAGCTTGACTTTCCCATCACGTTGAACAATGTAAACCTCTTGGACAACCTTTTCCGCAGCTGTGCCGGTTGGCGCGATTTCCACCTGCAGGGGAAGCTTCATATATGACCGGGCAAGCCCGACAATTTCGTTGGGCATAGTAGCCGAAAAAAGCATAGTCTGCCGCTCTTTGGAAACATGCTGGAGAATTTGGTTAATTTGCGGCGCAAAACCCATATCTAACATCCGGTCGGCTTCATCCAGCACCAAAATAGCCACATCATTCAGGACAAGATTGCGCTGCTGCAGGTGATCAATCAACCGTCCAGGTGTAGCGACAATGATCCTGGGAGCGCGCCGCAGCGACTGTAGCTGGTGAAACATCGAAGCCCCGCCAATCAAAACAGCCGTCCTGATGCCAGAAGGGATGACAAATTTTCTTAAGGCTTCATCTACCTGGAGCGCCAATTCACGGGTTGGCACCACGACCAGCCCCTTCCCTTTAATTTGCGCCAAACGTTGGATCATGGGCAGGCCAAAAGCCATCGTTTTACCGGTCCCGGTTTGGGCAATCCCAATAATGTCTTTCCCCTCAAGGGCCGGGGGGATGGCTTTGTGCTGAATTGGGGTTGGAGTCGTAAATTTAAGCTTTTCAATAATTGAAAGCAGGCCGGGGGCTAAACCCAAGCCGTAAAAGCTGCTCTGACTGTTTGCATTCATTACCATATTATAACATTAATAGTCGTGGAAAGCTTTAGATGGCAGGGAGTTCGGAATTCCCCATTAGCCAGGTATCAACTGCCCGGGCTGTTTTGCGCCCTTCGGAGATTGCCCAGACAATTAAAGACTGCCCTCGCCGCATATCGCCAGCCGCAAAAACACCTTTGGCCGAGGTTTGAAAATTGGCGTCTGTTTTGACGTTCCCGCGCTGATCGAATTCAATCTTTAAATCTATCAGTAATTTATCATGGACCGGATGGAGAAAACCGAGCGCCAGGAAAACCAGGTCGGCCTCAAGGATAAACTCCGTGCCGGGGATTTCTTTTAGCTTTTCATCGACTTGGACACATTTAAGCCCGGTTACTTGTGCGCCACGGCCTAAAAATTCTTTTGTGGCAATAGACCACTTACGGTCACTGCCCTCTTCGTGACTGGAAGTTGTCTTTAATACATTAGGGTAAAACGGCCAAGGCTGGTTGGTCGGGCGTTTCTCACCAGGCTTGGCCAACAGTTCAATCTGAACGACGCACACCGCCCCCTGACGATTGGCCGTACCAACGCAATCAGATCCGGTATCGCCACCGCCGATAACCACCACCCGTTTTCCTTTGGCATCAATTGACAATTTGTTTCCATCGACAAAGCGGTTCGATTGGGTCAAATAATCCATGGCAAAATAGATTCCTCCAAATTGGCGGCCGGGGATCGGCAGGTCTCGTGGTTGCCGGGAACCGCCGGCCAAGACAACCGCGTCATATTTTTGCAGGGCACTTTTATCCTGGATGTAGGCGCCGGGCTGGAAGGTTATCCCTTCTGCCTGCCACAATTTTATCCGGCGATCAAGAATAGATTTTTCCAATTTAAAATCCGGGATGCCGAACCTCATAATGCCGCCAATTTTCTCGTCCTTTTCAAAAACCGTGACTGAATGGCCAGCGCGGTTTAATTGGGCCGCGCATGACAAGCCGGCTGGACCAGAGCCAACAACGGCTATCTGCTTGCCTGTCCGCCGGGCCGGGGGTTGTGGTTTGAGCAAATTATGTTTAAAGCCATGTTCAATAATGGCCAGTTCGTCTTCTCTTATTGTCACAGGTTCGTCGTTGATCCCCAAAACACACGCTGATTCGCAAAGGGCGGGACAAACCCGGCCGGTAATTTCGGGAAGATTATTTGTCGCTTCCAGTAATTCCAATGCCCTGGCCCAATACCCGCCAAAAACCAGATCATTCCATTCTGGGATATAATTACCGATCGGACAGCCCCAATGGCAAAATGGTGTCCCGCAATCCATGCAGCGCGAAGCCTGTTCCCGGCAATTTTCGTCGGAGCGCAGCTCAAATACCCGATCGTAATCTTTGACCCGCTCGCAAACAGGCCGGTAAGCTGTCTTATCCCTTTTTACCTTAATAAACCCTTTTGGATTACCCATCGGACACTCCTGTCTGATCGGCAGAGGCCGCTAAAATCCTCTTGTATTCCAGCGGCATAACCTTAACAAACCTGCTTTTGGCCTTGGCATAATCATCAATAACATTGGCCGCCAAAGTGCTGCCGGTATAAGTCCGGTGCCTTTCCAGCATCCTTAAAATCAATTGCTCATCCTCGGGAGTCGGTTTTTCCAATTCAACCATTTCTAAATTACAATGACTGGCAAAGCGGCCAGCGAGGTCATATACATAGGCGACTCCACCAGACATGCCGGCGGCAAAATTCCTGCCGGTCGGCCCAAGTACAACCACCCTGCCACCAGTCATGTATTCACAACCATGGTCACCGACCCCTTCGACAACAGCGTAAAGGCCTGAATTGCGAATGCAAAATCGCTCTCCTGCCACTCCACGGATATAGGCTTCGCCAGCGATGGCCCCATAAAATGAGGTGTTACCCATAATAATATTTTCTTCCGGTTGATAGGTAGTTTGGCGGTTAGGATAAATGATAATTTTGCCGCCGGAGATCCCTTTACCGACATAATCATTGGCCAACCCCTCTAACTCAAAAGTTACGCCGCGGGCCAGCCAGGCGCCAAAACTTTGCCCGGCGATACCATTGAATTTGACCTGGATCGTATCTTCCGGCAGGCCGCTATCGCCATACTTTTTACACAGCGCCCCGGAAAGCATCGCTCCAGTAGTCCGGTTGATATTACTGATCGGGCTTGTAAAAGCTATCTTGGCACCTGATTCCAGGGCTGGTTTGGCCTGGACAATCAACTGGCGGTCAAG
>MEUF01000067.1:8380-8685 GCA_001771615.1 candidate division WOR-1 bacterium RIFOXYB2_FULL_48_7 | reverse complement strand
TTTGTTCAATGGTCTTTTTCGTCTTGATCTTCTCTGACACCTCGGGTTTATATAATATTTTTGAGTAATCGATCTTCCCGGCTTTCCAGGGGGCCAGGTCACGGTTAAATTCCAGCAGGTCGGTCCGGCCAATCATTTCGTCCAGCGTTCTGATCCCCAGTTGGGCCATAATTTCCCGCAGCTCCTGGGTCACAAAACGCATGAAGTTAATGACATATTCGGGACGTCCGCTGAAACGATTGGATAAATATTCATCTTGGGTGGCTACACCGACCGAACAATTGTTTAAATGGCAATGACGCAGC
>MEUF01000067.1:5700-8358 GCA_001771615.1 candidate division WOR-1 bacterium RIFOXYB2_FULL_48_7 | reverse complement strand
GCAATAGCCACATCACGGCCGGTCCGCATTTGCCCATCGGTTTGCAAGCGGACACGGCTGCGCAAATCGTTTAAGACCAGGGTTTGATGGGTTTCGGACAATCCCAACTCCCACGGGAGGCCGGCATTTTTTATTGAGCTGATCGGTGAAGCCCCGGTCCCGCCATCACCACCAGAGATCAAAATCATATCGGCATGCCCCTTGGCTACCCCAGCCGCAACAGTCCCGACCCCGACCTCGGACACCAATTTAACAGAAATTCGCGCGGACGGATTGACATTTTTTAGATCAAAAATCAATTGGGCCAGATCTTCGATCGAGTAAATGTCATGGTGCGGCGGCGGGGAAATTAAAGTTACTCCAGGTGTAGTGTAGCGGGTCTTGGCGATAATGCTGCTAACTTTATGCCCCGGCAGCTGCCCCCCTTCGCCAGGCTTAGCCCCTTGGGCGATTTTAATCTGCAATTCATCGGCGTTAACCAGGTAATTTGTCGTCACTCCAAAGCGGCCGGAGGCGACTTGCTTAATAGAGCTGCGTCGCTCATCCCGGAAACGATCGGGGTCCTCCCCACCTTCGCCGGTATTGGAGCGCCCGCCAAGCCGGTTCATGGCCAGGGCCAAAGTTTCGTGGGCCCCACGGCTAATGGAACCAAAGCTCATCGCACCGGTAGCAAAGCGCTTTAAAATGCTTTCTGCCGGCTCAACCTCAGCCAGGGGTATGGGTTGGGAATTTTTAAATTTCAATAAGCTACGCAAAGTCGTCGGTTGATCGGACTGGTCATTAATTAGCCGGCTAAATTCCTGAAAACGGGCATAATCTTCTTTGCGGACGGCATCTTGAAGCGCGGCGATGCTCTCGGGGTTCCAAAGATGGAATTCGCCATCACGCTTCCACTGGTAAACACCGCCGCTGGCCAGCTGTGAAGCTGATAATATATTTTTAGGAAAGGCCTCTGTATGTCGAGCTAACACCTCTAAAGCAATGGTTTTAAAATCGACGCCACCGATCCGCGAGGGTGTCCCGGCAAAGCAGTGGTCAACAACCTCTTCACCAACACCCAAAGCTTCAAAGATCTGCGCCCCGCGATAGCTATGGAGCGTGGAGATCCCCATTTTGGAGAGGATTTTGAAAATCCCCAATTCCACAGCATGAATATAATTTTTTTCCGCTTTGGCCCGGCCGACGGTAACTTCTTTTTCGTTTACCAGCAAGGAGATTGCTTCGTAGGCCAGGTAGGGATTAACACAATCTATCCCGTAGCCAAACAAGAGAGCAAAGTGATGGACCTCCCGCGGTTCGGCACTCTCTAAAAGCAAGGCGGTCTTGGTCCGCAGGGCCCGACGGAGCAAATGATGATGTACCGCCCCAGTGGCCAGCAAGGCAGGGAGAGCGGAATGCTTTTCATCCACGCCCCGGTCGCTTAAAATAACGAATGAATAGCCGGCCTTAATCGCTTCTTCGGCCTCAAGACAAACTTGATCTAATCTGGCCTTAAGTTCCGCCGGTTGACCGGCCAGAAAAAGCAGAGAAATAGTTTTTGTTTTAAAATCCTTCGCCTTGATATCTTTGATCTTGGCCAGTTCCTGATTAGTCAGGATGGGACAATTAACCAATAATTTATGACAGTGCTGGGGGGTTGCCTCAAAAATGCTCTTTTGCCCGCCCAAATAGCTTTCCAGGGACATAACCAGTTCTTCCCGGATTGGGTCGATGGCCGGATTAGTTACTTGAGCGAAAAGCTGTTTAAAATAAAAATAAAGGAGTTGCGGTTTTTTGGACAGGATCGCCAGCGGAGTATCATTCCCCATCGAACCGATCGGCTCTTTACCCTCTTCAGCCATCGGCTTGAGGATAACTTTTAGATCTTCCCGGCTGTAACCAAAAGCTTTTAGCTGTTGCGACAAATTATCTATTGTTTGGATCGGTTTTTCTCCGCCCGGCAGGTCAGTCAAGGCCACCAGATTATCCCGCAGCCATTCGCCATATGGCTGGGCAGAAGATATTTCTTCTTTTATCTCTTCATCATTGATGATCCGTCCTTTTTCGGTATCGATATAAAAAAGCTTTCCCGGCTCCAGACGCCCAGAATGGACGATGGATTCCGCTTTGATGTCGAGAACGCCAACTTCGGAAGCCATGACAACCATCTCTTGATTAGTTACGATGTAGCGGGCAGGACGCAAACCATTCCGGTCAAGTACCGCACCAACTCGTGTCCCATCGGTCAAGGCGACAGCCGCCGGACCATCCCATGGCTCGACATAACAAGTATGATATTGATAAAAGTCCCTGACCGGTTTGGCCATCAATTTATTATGTTCCCAGGCTTGCGGGATCAACATCATCATCGTGTGGGCCAGCGAACGTCCTGACAGGGCTAACATTTCAACCACGTTGTCCAAAGCGGCCGAATCACTGCCTCCCGGCACAATCACATCAATCCCCCGGGCTTTCATCCAGTTAATATTTCCACGCAGGGTATTGATCTCGCCGTTGTGAGCAAGAAAACGAAAAGGCTGGGCCAGGTCCCAGGTGGGAAATGTATTGGTACTGTAACGGGAATGGACCAGGGCGATGGCGCTGGCCAATCGCGGATCACGCAGGTCAACAAAGAATTTTTCCACCTGATCAGGCATTAGTAAGCCTTTGTAAAGAAAA
>MEUF01000067.1:1711-5689 GCA_001771615.1 candidate division WOR-1 bacterium RIFOXYB2_FULL_48_7 | reverse complement strand
AATATTGGTAACGTAAAAACAGGATTTTTGCTTGAGTTGTGAGGCTTGGACAGCTTTTTCGGCCTGGCGCCGCAGTTCATATAATTTACGCTCAAAATCCAACTGGGTTGGCAGCTGCTTAGCACAACCGATAAAAATTTGCTCAATCACCGGCTCACTCTGTCTGGCCGTGACACCGATAGCAGAATTGTCGATTGGGACGGCCCGCCAGCCCAGCAGCTGTTGGCCAGAATCCTTGATCGCTTGCTCGACAGCTAGTTTACAGAACCGGCGCTCTGCCTCATCAGTAGGCAGAAAGATCAGCCCGCTGCCGTAATTACCAAAGGTTGGTAAACCGGGAAAAATAGCCGTAAAAAAATCGTGGGGAGTTTGGATCAAAATCCCGGCCCCGTCACCCGTCTCGGGATCGGCCCCAACCGCGCCCCGGTGCGCCAGACGGTTCAGGACCTCTAAGCCCTGCTTAACGATCTGGTTTGATTTTTTCCCCTTGATATTAACAACAAAACCAACACCACAGTTATCATGTTCAAATTGCGGGTCATAGAGACCCTGTTTTTGGCAACGATCTGGCATCACTGTTTCTTAATCCCCAACTTTCTGAGCTTATCTCGTAAAGTATTGCGGTTGATCCCCAGGATCCTGGAGGCTTCCAATTGATTCCCTTTTGTGGAAATAAGCACTCGCTCCAATAACGGCCGCTCTAATGATTCTACCAAAAATCGATAAACATTTCCTTCATGTTCTGAAAAAAATGATTCTGCCAATTGATTTATTTTATCTTCAATAAACATTTATGCCTAAACTTTGTGCAGACTGGGACAAAAAGAAGCGGGATGTCGCCACCCCGCTTCTATACAAACTGGATCATGATCACAAAATAGTTAATAGCTCCTGGTATTTCGCCATCGGCCAGAAACCGTCCGCCACCATGGTTTCAGCCAGGTCAACACTGGCGCGCAGTTCATTTAGCGCCTCGGCTCCATTTTTGGCATACAGTTTAGCCTTCTTCTCCAAGTTTTCTTCCTTTTCGCAAACTGCGATGGCTTTTTCCAGCCCTTTAATGGCGTCCTTAATCCCGGCATACAGTGAAGAGGCGGCCTTCAGGTCAGCAGCCATGGCACTAGTTTTGGCCGTCACCTTGACCGCATTGCCTAACACGGATATCTGATCAAGCACGGCGGGAAGTACCAACGTTTTAGCGATATTCAGGCCAGCCTTAAGCTCGACATCCTTGATTTTTACATATGTATCAAGCTTGATCTCAACCTTTGAGTGGAGCTCTCTTTTTGAAAGAACGCCGTATTTCTCATACAGTTCGGCATTGTCCTTGACCAACATCAAGTCCAAGGCATCGGGAGTATTTTTGGCATTGGGCAACCCTCTTTTTGCCGCTTCTTTGTGCCAGGCTTCAGAATAATTGTTCCCTTCAAAACGAACTTTCTTTGTTTCTTTTAGAACATCCTTCATGACCAGGATGGCATTTTCCTTGACATTCCCGCCTTTTTTCGCTGATAACCGCTTGGCTATCTCATCATAGCCGTACGCAACGATCAGGTTCAGGGTCGTTGCCGCTTCCGAGCAGTTCTGTGATGAACCGACGGCGCGGAATTCAAATTTATTCCCGGTAAAAGCCACCGGGGATGTCCGGTTTCTGTCGGAAGTATCCTTGGCGACTTTTGGCAGGTTCTTAACGCCCAGGTTAATATGGGCTAAACTTTTTTCGTTGACCTTGTTGCCAATCCCTTCGATCTCATCCATCAATCCAGAAAGATATTCGCCCAGGTAGACCGACATGATGGCTGGCGGGGCTTCGTTGGCACCCAGACGGTGATCGTTCCCGGCATCGGCAACTGCTGCCCGCAGCAATCCGCCAAACTTGTGGACACCAAGAAGTATTGCCCCCAGGGTCAGAAGAAAATTAATATTCTTGTTCGGTGAATCTGACGGTTCCAGATAATTGGTACCATTTTCATCACCCATTGACCAGTTGAAATGTTTGCCAGAACCGTTGACTCCGGCAAATGGCTTTTCGTAAAGTATGGCCACCATCCCGTGCTTGTCAGCCACGCGGCGGATGATTTCCATCAACTGCAGATTGTGGTCGATAGCCAGGTTGACTTCTTCATACAGAGGGGCAATTTCAAACTGGTTGGGAGATACTTCGTTGTGGCGGGTTTTTGACGGGATTCCGTGCCGGTACAGTTCGGTATCAAAATCCTCCATGAACATCATGACCTTATCTTTGATCGCACCAAAATAGTGGTCTTCCAACTGCTGCCCCTTGGCCGGCGCGGCGCCAAACAGGGTTCGGCCGGTTATCCGCAGATCGGGTCGCGAATCAAATAATTCTTTAGAAACAAGAAAATATTCCTGTTCCGGACCACCATAGACCTTCATCTTCTTAACTGAGTTGTTCCCCAGCAGCCTTTGCAGCTTGATCGCTGAATCTGTCAGGGCTTTCATGGAGCGAAGCAGAGGAGTTTTCAAATCCAAGACTTCACCGGTCCAGGAAAGGTAAACAGTTGGGATAACCAGGGTCTTAGTATCGCCAGCCTCCAGTAAAAAGGCCGAGCTGGTCGGGTCCCAAGCAGTATACCCTCTGGCTTCAAAGGTTGAGCGTATCCCACCGGAAGGAAAGCTTGAGGCATCCGGCTCTGATTGGATTAGTTGCTTGGCACTGAAGCGTTCAATCATTTCTCCGTCTTTGCCATAGCTAAGAAAAGCATCGTGTTTTTCGGCCGTACCGCCGCGTTGGGGCTGGAACCAGTGGGTAAAATGGGTGGCCCCATTTTCAATTGCCCATTCCTTCATGGCGTGGGCGACATCACTGGCAATGGTTTCATCCAGCGGTTCACCGCTCTCTACGGTCGCCACCAGCTTGGCGTAAACCTCTTTACTTAACTTTTCCTTCATCACCTTTTTGTTGAATGTTAACTCCCCAAAAATCTGACTTGCCGTTTTTGCCATTACCATCATTCTCCTTTTTTGTTATTATAAATGCCCAATTCGTCCTTCGATTTAAGCAGTCACATTATAACATAGCAAGAAAGTAGCCAAACCTGTTTTTGCCTATAAAATAGGCATTTTTTGGGCCAAGGCAAACAAATACCAATACAATTTTGTAGATATTGCTGACTTTTTCTACTTTTTTGTTATTTAGACGACCTGCTCTCCCCGTTCTCCGGTCCTGATCCTAACAGCCTGCTCAACTGGTAAAACAAAAATCTTGCCATCTCCAATATTCCCCGTCTGGCAGACACCGGTAATTATCTTTATCACCGTTTCCGCCTGTTGATCATTGACTATTATCTCAACTTTTATTTTAGGCAAGAACTCAACCGTGTATTCACCAACTCGCCATTCAAGAGTTATCCCTTTTTGCGCCCCCCGCCCGCGCACATCGGTCACAGTCATGCTGCTCAACCCCTTGGCGTCCAGGGCTTCCCGCAATTCATCTAACTTTTCCGACCTGATTATGGCTTCTATCTTTTTCATGTTGCCTCCTAAGCGCATTCCGCGTGTTGGGAAATATCCAAGCCAACCAGCTCTTCATTATCTCGTACCCTTAAACCAACAGTTGCCTCGACAAACTTGGCAATCAGCCAGGTCAGGCCAAAAGACAATGCGGCAATAAATAATGTTGCCAGCAATTGAATTGTAAATTGATGAGCGTTGCCATAAAGCAGGCCATCGGCCCCGGCCGGATTGATCGCTTTGCTGGCAAAAATCCCCAAAGCAATTGCCCCCCATAACCCTCCCATCCCATGACAAGCAAAGACATCCAACGATTCGTCGATCCTTAGCTTCATTCGTAAGACAATCATATAATATGAAATAATTGAAGCAACAACTCCAATAATTAAGGCAGAAAGGGGACTGACAAAACCAGAGGCTGGCGTGACTGCCGCCAGGCCAACAACCGCTCCTGTTGCCACGCCTAAGACACTTGGCCGCCGGTGCAGCCAGCTCAAAATCATC
>MEUF01000067.1:1586-1692 GCA_001771615.1 candidate division WOR-1 bacterium RIFOXYB2_FULL_48_7 | reverse complement strand
GGGCCGAGCCGCCATTAAAGCCAAACCAACCAAACCAAAGTAGCACTGCGCCAATAACAACCAAAGGAATATTACTGGGCTCCATATTATCCTTACCATAACCCTT
>MEUF01000067.1:0-1552 GCA_001771615.1 candidate division WOR-1 bacterium RIFOXYB2_FULL_48_7 | reverse complement strand
GAAAAGCCAGCCGTGACATGGACAACAATCCCTCCGGCAAAATCAAGCACCCCCAGCATCCTCAGCCAACCGCCCACCCCCCAAATCCAATGGGCTACTGGATCATAAAGTAATGTTGACCAAAGCAGAATAAAAAGCAGGAACCCGGAAAACCTGATTCTCTCCACAAAAGCCCCCACGATTAACGAAGGGGTGATAATGGCAAAAGCGGCCTGAAACAACATAAAGGCCAAAGCGGGAATTGTCGCCGCATATGCCGCTTCGGGCAGGGCTCCCACCCCATTCAGACCGAGCCAGTTTAAATTCCCGATCAAACCATGAACAGTCGGGGCAAAAGAAAGAGAGTAACCAAAAAGCACCCATTGAACGCTAATCACCAACAGCGCGGCAAAACACATCATAATGGTGGAAAGAATATTTTTTCTTCTCACCATGCCACCGTAAAAGAATCCGACCGCCGGCGTCATTAATATAACTAAGGCCGTTGAAATCAAAACCCAAGCCGTGTCACCAGAATTAACCATCTGTTTCCTCCTTGGTCAAATATAACTGACCAAGCAAGATAGTTGCCACGCTGAGAATCGATCAAAACGGCCTTAATCTCTACAAAATTGTCTTAAAGAATCTTTTCTCCCCGCTCACCAGTCCTGATCCTGACCCCCTCCTCGACCGGCAGGATAAAAATCTTGCCGTCACCGATATTGCCTGTCTGGCAAAGACCGGAGATCAATTTAATCACCGATTCAACCTGTTTGTCGGGCACCACTAATTCCAGCTTGATTTTGGGCAAAAACTCAACCGTATACTCGCCTACTCGCCATTCCAGGGTAATCCCTTTTTGAGCCCCCCGCCCTTTGACTTCGGTCACCGTCATTCCGCTTAAGCCGATGGCGTCAAGCGCTTCGCGCAATTCTTCTAATTTTTCCGGCCGCACAATGGCTTCAACTTTTTTCATGGCTCATCCCTCCTTATGCTGTCTCCGCATGTTGTGAAATATCCAAACCGACCATTTCTTCATTATCACTGACCCGCAGGCCCATGGTTAGGTCGATCAATTTGGCAATCACCAAAGTCACGACAAAGGCAAAGAGTGCGGTAACCGCGGCAGTGAACAATTGGATCCAAAAAAGCTGCGGATTGCCAAATAGTAAGCCATCAGCCCCAGCCGGATTGATCATTTTACTGGCAAAGATACCGGTTGCCACTGAACCCCAAAAACCACCGATACCATGGCAGGCAAAGGCATCCAGAGATTCATCAATTCTCAGCTTCATGCGTAAAACAATCATATAGTAGGAGATAAAGGCAGCTATTCCCCCGATCACTATGGCTGAAAGAGGATCGACAAATCCTGAAGCTGGAGTAATCGCCACCAGGCCGACAACTGCACCGGTTGCCACCCCCAAGACACTTGGTCGGCGGTGAAGCCAGCTTAACAGCATCCAGACAACAGCTGCTGCCGCCGCCGCCGTGTTGGTCACTAGAACAGCCGAGGCAGCCAAACCGTTAGCAGCCAAGGCTGAACCACCATTAAAACCGAACCAGCCAAACC
>MEUF01000066.1 GCA_001771615.1 candidate division WOR-1 bacterium RIFOXYB2_FULL_48_7 | reverse complement strand
TTATGCATATGAAAATCCTCTTTTTTATGCCTCTCCAGCAGTATTTGGCGGATTTCGGCCATCGCCTGCGGGACTTGGGTCTCATTATTCACGGTAATAAACATTTCCCAGATCTTGTTGGTTTTAAGGACTGACTCAGATAACGTTGAGGGGATTAGGGCCATATCATCCATATCATAGCTAAGCATTGTCCCCTTCTCTTCCAACACTCCGATAACAATAAAGCCTGAACCATTGAGCTTGATTGTTTCCCCAACCGGTGAATAGTTGCCAAAAAGGTTTTTGACAATTGTTTTGCCAATTACGACCAGATGTTTGCGGCCCGCTTCATCCGCGGCGGAAAAAAAACGGCCCTCGACAGCCGCCTGTTTATAGGCAAAAGGATAATCAGCCGAGACCCCCATGGTAAAGCTGGGCTGATACTTTTTTTTGCCGAAAACCATTTCTCCCCGGCCGACAAATTCCGGCATCAGATATTGAAGATTGTTTACCTTTTGGCGCAGGGCTGTGGCGTCACTAAGGGTCAAAGTCAATTCCGGAACGGTGGCATCACCACTTCCCGGCTGGACAGTAATGCTGTTGGATCCCATCCCCCAGCTACCGACCTGGTTCATAATATAGCTTTTAGCACCTTCACCCATCGAAACAAGGGTGATAACCGCGGCGACACCGATAATGACCCCCATCGTGGTCAGCAGCGAGCGGAGTTTATTGCCGGCCAATGATTTAAAGGCAATATTAAGTGGTTCGAGGGTGTTGATCATCTGATTTTATCGTCAGAGACAATTAGGCCGTCCTTGAGCCTGACCAGCCTTTTGCTCTGGTTGCCGATCTCCTGGTCGTGCGTGACCATGATCAGCGTGACGCCCCGGTCGTTGAGTTGTTTGAAAAGATGAATGATTTCTGCCCCGCTCTTGGAATCCAGGTTACCGGTCGGCTCATCCGCCAACACCAGCGAAGGGTTATTGGCCAAAGAACGGGCAATAGCTACTCGCTGGCTTTGTCCGCCGGACAATTCTGAAGGCCGATGATTGGCCCTTTCCGCCAACCCGACCATAGCAAGCAGCTCTGTCGCCCGGGCCCGACGTTCATCGAATTTGATCCCGGCATAGATCAAGGGAAGTTCGACATTTTCAATGGCGCTTAATTTGGGCAAAAGATTAAAAGTTTGAAAAACAAACCCGACCTTCTTATTCCTTATTTTTGCCAATTCATTATCATCCAGCTTGCTGATGTCAACTTCATCTATCTGCACCAGGCCGCTGGTCGGCCGGTCTAAACAGCCCAGAATATGCATCAAAGTTGATTTACCACAGCCCGAAGGGCCCATGATTGAGATAAATTCACCTTTGGTAATCTGCAGATTGACACCGCGCAGCGCCTGAACCTCGACCGTCCCCATCTGGTAAATTCTTTTTACGTCAACGATAGAAACGACAGGTTTATTGCTCAATCTTGACCCTCCCGTTATCTTTCAGCTTGGCCTGGTTGTTAAGGGCCACTTTTTCTCCTTCATTCAGGCCGGAAATCACTTCGATACTGGTAAAAGAGCGGATACCCGGCTGGATCAAGCGCTGTTTGACCCGGTTACCGTTAACAATAAAGACTGTCTGTGAGTCATCTTTGCTGAACATGGCTTCACGCGGCATGACCAGCGTGTCCCGGCTGACCTTGGTAGTCACATCCACATTGACCGACATATTGATTTTCAGCTCATTATGGTCGCCCAAAAATTTTATTTTGCAGGGAAAAACATACGATTCTTCGTCCAGTTTGACCCGGCCGCCGACCTTGCGCAGTTCTGCAAGCGGGGCGATCCAATATATTTCCCCAGCGAATGTTTTGTCGGGATAGACATCAGAGGTAACTTTGACCTTATCACCGATTTTTACCCCGGCAATGTCGATCTCATCAATTTGGGCTTCGACCCAGGATTTATCATAATTGACTACGGTGATCGCCGCTGAACCGGGAACAACTGTCTCCCCTTCCCAGTAGTTGACCTTGGCAACCAGACCATCATTGGGAGCAACAATTCTGGAAGCTTCAAAAATTGTTTTTGCCGCCTCATATTGCTGTCTTGAGGCCGCCCCTTGTTCGTAGAGATCAAGAGCGCTCTCGTAATCGCTCCTGGCCTGTTCGTAGTTATCAAAGGTGGCCAATAATTGCCGTTTTTTTACCTTGGCACCTTCTTTGACATTAAGCACCGCAATCCGGCCGCCAATTTTTGTCCCCAGCTCGTAGACCGGCGCATCAACAAAACCGCTGGCAGAGACAACCGCCTCAATCGTGCCGCGGCTGACCAGTCCGGCCTTTATTGTCACGACATCGCGATTCCACCACCGGAGGCCAAACCAAATAATTAGTAAGGCAACGATCCCGCCAATAATCCAAAACCATTTATTTTTCCTGTTCATCCCTGACCTCCTGATTTGAAAAGTTCCACACCAATTGTTTTATTTAATTTAGCTTTGGCAATTTCCAGGTCATATAGCGCCTGGAGGTGATTGACCTTGGCCTGCGTCAGTGCCACCTGGGCATCAATGACTTCTAGATTGGTTGCCACACCAGAAGAAAACCGCAGGCTGGAAACCTTATAGCTTTCTTGGGCCGATTGAACTGCCTTGAGGGTGGAGTCAATTATCTCTTGGGCACTTTTAATAGTCAGATAGGCGTCACGCACTTCCAGGGCGATACCGGCCCTGACCTTTTCCTCTTCTGCCTTGATGGCTTCAAGGTTAGCTTGTGCTTCACTAATTTTATTTTGGGTCGTCAACCCGTCGAATATTGTCCAGGAGACCGCGCCGGTAATCGCCCAGGAATTAACATCGGAACGATAATCCGGGTATTCAGTCAGCCGGTCACCGACATTCCCGGTCAAGACAGCTGTCGGCAAATAATTGGTCCGGGAAACGTTGAGCGTTTCCTCATAGATTTGCTTGGTCAGCTGGAATTGTTTCCAATCAGGCCGATAACCGTAAGCCGTCTGCAATAATTGCTTATAATCAGGGACCTGCACAAGTGTCGCCCGGAAGTTTTCGCCACCGGACATTTTAATTTCAGTTTCCAGGTCCTGCCCCAAAGCATTATTCAAGGCATCCCTGGCCAGTTCCAGGGCATTTTTTGACTTTGTATAATTGACTTCGGCATTGGCCATGGAGACCTCGGCCCGCAGGAAATCAGCCTGGGTAGCCACGCCGGCGGCTACCATTGATTTGACCTGTTTAAGATGCGACGAGGCCATCTGCTCGGAATCAATCGCCAGCTCAACCATTTTTTCGGCGCGTAAAACCCCAAAATACGATTGCGTTACATTATATCTAACATCAAAGATAACTCTCTGCAGCTCTTCCTTGGCATTATCGGCCATTTTTTGTGCCAGACGAAAACCGGGAAAAAGGGCCCCGACAAATAATGGCTGGTTGAATGAGGCCGAGAGGTTTTTATTGTGCTGGTTCTCGTTTGTGCCGAAGGCATAGGTATTTCTTGTCGCCGCGCCCCCCAAAGCGGACGGGATTTCAATTTCCACAATCGAAGGTTGCGTATAACCGATCTGGTAGCTGCCATCCAGCTTGATGGTCGGCAAAAAAGAGCCGATCGCCTGGTTCAATTTGGCATTGGCCGCCGAGACCCGTTTTTGGCTGGCCAATACAGTCGGATTATTTTTCAGAGCCAGCGAAATCCCGTCAGTCAGCGACAACGCCGTTGCCGGAACGGTCAACATCCCCAAGAGCAGAAATATTACTAAGACTCTCACCTGTGCGACAATCATAAAACAACTCCCTTTTTTCTGCAACCGGACGGCAGTCACTTATTTAATCCTTTTCTTGATCTGGTTAATTGAGCCCTCCATCTTTTTCAAGACCTTAGAGAGAAATCGGGCATTAATCAAAATAGCTGACATGCCTTTTAGCCCACTCATAACTAAAACCTTGTCCCCGGCTTTTAATTCCATTTGTTTTCTGACAGCGGCCGGAATCACTACCTGGCCACGTTCGCCAACCGTTGACAGGTCAAAGATGGCTTCAGAAAATATTGGATGTTTTAACATTAAAAAAGACCTCCTTGTATGATTAGTATGATTTGTATGAGATTATAGCACGCGGCCGCGCACTGTCAATCCCTGGGGCCGGCTAGCTGATCTCGATATCGTTTAGCAGGTTGCGGTAAAATTGCGAGTATTTGTCTTTGTCTTGGCCGGCCCGCAGGGCAATGGCCGAACGGGGATGCTGGTTAAGAATGCCGGTGATCATATAAGGAATAATATATCCCCACTCGATCTTTTCACGTAAAGGAAGCATTTCCTTTTCGATAGCTTCCAGGATCGAATCAAGCTTGAATTGGGGATTTTTCAAGAATGAAAGCAACAATTCCAACGGGCAGTTGCCCGGCCCCCGGCCGATACCAAAGATCGTCGCATCAAGAAAATTGGCCCCCTTACGGATGGCCTCGATAGTATTGGCAAAACCCAATTGCTGGTTATTATGAGTATGGATACCGACTTCAATGCCCTTGGGCTGCAGATATTTCAAGGCCTTAGTGACCAAAAAATGAATTTGTTCGGAAAAAAGCGCCCCATAACTGTCTACCACATAGACCGCTTTAACCGGAGAATTGGCCAATTGGGCCAGGCCTTCTTCCAGATCCGGCATCAGGGCGGTAGAAATGGCCATTATGTTGACCGTTGTTTCATAACCTTTATCTGCACAAGCTTTGACATGATAAATCGCTTTATCAACATCCTTGACGTAACAGGCTACCCTGATCATATCGACAACACTTTCTGATTTTGGCTTGATCTGGGCCAAGTCAACCCGCCCGATATCAATCATGGTCGATATTTTTGATTTTGATTCAATCCCGTCTATGATGCGGCGCAGATAGTCTTCTTCGCAGAATTTAGGGCGGCCGTATTTATCTGGGGAAAAGAACTTTTTATCTGCCTGGTAACCCAGTTCGATATAATCAACGCCGGCCGCAGAACAGGCCTGATATACGGCCCGGACAAACTTGTCATCAAATTGGCAGTCATTGATCAAGCCGCCATCGCGGATAGTGCAGTCTAAAACTTTTATTTCAGGTCGGTACATTAAGTAATTATAACCTATTTTTGGCCGTTTGAATAATCCGTTTGGCCAGTTGGACCGCGCCCACGGCGTCATAACTATAATTGGCCCCTATCCTGTCGGCATAACCTTTGGTGACAACCGCTCCGCCAACCAGCAGGGGGATTTTTAAGCCAGCCTGCTTTAGTTGCTCCTGGACAATCCCCATTTCCACCATTGTCGTGGTCAACAAAGCCGATAAGGCGATGACATTGGGCTTTTCTTTCTTAGCCGCGGCAATAATTGTTTCCGGCGGCACATCTTTGCCCAGGTCAACAATGCTAAAGCCGTGGTTTTCCAGCATCATCCGGACAATGTTCTTCCCGATATCATGAATATCCCCTTTTACGGTCGCCAATAAGACCTTGCCAAGGTTCTTAATTTTCCCTTTCGGAATTCTGGCTTTGCATAATTCGAAACCGCGGCTCATAGCTTCTGCCGCCTCGATTACCTGCGGCAGATAATATATTTTTTGGGAAAACCTTTTCCCGACCACCTCCATACCAGGGACCAGGGCCTCATCAATAATCTTTTGCGGATTAACCTTAACCGCCAAAGCTTGTTTAACCAGCTCCTCAACCGACTGCAAATCACCGTCAATAACAGCTGCCTTGATGATTTTAAGTGTTGTAAACTTTAGCTCCTTAACTTTGGTTTCCCGTTTTTTTTCTCCCGGTTGGCCGGAACGGCGGGCCTTGTCTAATTGCTGCTTAAATTGGGCTAATAAAACCTCATTGGTCGGCCGTTTTTTTTCATTTAAGACTTGCTTAATTTCTTGGTCCGCACAATCGACAATGGCCGCATCTAGCCCATAATTGAGAGCCAGACGAAGATAGAGAGCATTTAATTTGGCCCTTTCCGGCAAGCCGTGCGAAACATTACTAATTCCCAAGATGGTTTTTACCCCTAAGCGCTCTTTGATTAACGGAATGGCTTTCAGTGTTTCCAGGCAGCCCTGAAGACCCACCCCGGCAGTTAACACAAGGTTATCGACATAGATATCAGCCTTGGCGATGCCAGCTTGAGCAGCTGATTGAACAATTCGTTCGGCAATCCGTAGTCGATCATCAGCAGTTTTCGGCAATCCGGTCTCATCCAACGCCAGCGCAATAATCGCCGCCCCATATTTCTTGGCTAACGGAATAACTTTCTCAATGCTCTCTTTTTTCCCGTTGACAGAATTTAGCAAGGCTTTACCGCAGAAAGCCTTGAGTCCCGCTTCCAGGGCAGCATAATTCGGGCTGTCGATCGAGAGAGGTTGTTCGGAAACTGAAGCGACTAATTTGACTGCATTATGCATGGCGACAGATTCAACAATATCCGGGACCGAAACATTGACATCAAGCAGCGCCGCCCCGGCCAAAGATTGCTCCTGGGACTCTTGCCGCAATATTTGTGTTTTTCCCGCTTTGATTTCCGCCTGAAAAACCGGCCGGCCGGTGGGATTTATCCTTTCTCCGACGGTGACTAGCTTGCCGGGCAGGACAGCCACAACTTTGGTTCGTGAGGCAAAACTCGTTCTAGGTTCTAAGTTCGAGGTTCTCTTGCCAACTTTGAACTTAGAACTTTGAACAGCCTTTACAACAGCCCTGATATGTTCTGGAGTTGTTCCGCAGCAACCGCCAATAATTTTGACCCCCAGCGCCATAAATTTGGGGACAAAAGCGGCAAATTTGGCCGGAGTCATTTTATAAATTGCCTTGTTACCAACCAGCTCGGGCATGCCGGCATTAGGCATGACCATAATTGGCTTGCTACTCGCAAGTGACAATTTACGGCATATCTTAAGCAAGCCTTCCGGGCCGGTCGAACAGTTAGCGGCAATCACATCAATTCCCAAAGCCTCAAGCACAACGACCGCGGCTTCAGGTGGCGTGCCATAAATAGTTTTTTCACCTTCATCATAGGTCAAACTTGCAATAATCGGCAGTTTAGTTGCCCCCCGGGCAGCAATTACCGCCGCTCGCATCTCTTGCAGGTCAGAGATGGTTTCGATACATAAAACGTCCGCCCCGCCAGCGGCTAAAGCCGCTGATTGTT
>MEUF01000065.1:5690-7154 GCA_001771615.1 candidate division WOR-1 bacterium RIFOXYB2_FULL_48_7 | reverse complement strand
GGCCGGAGGAATACCCTTAGTCGGCGACAGTCCAGGGAATGCTTTTGGCAACGTTGAGCAGTTTATGGTCATAACCGGCATTAAACCGGCCGTTGAGGCGGCCGGCGGTGAGATGGTTTACTTTGAAGCCAGCGGGACAACAGAGGTTAGTCCGGGGATTAGGATTGCCAAAGCCGTTATAGAAGCAGACGTGATAATAAACCTGCCGAAGCTAAAAACTCATGGTTTAACCCTTTATACAGGAGCCGTTAAAAATATGTTTGGTTCCGTCCCAGGGTTTTTAAAAGCCAAATGTCATGCGTCCCACCCCCACCCGCGCGATTTTGCCAACTTAATTGTCAATATTTACAAGGCCACTAAACCTCAACTGACTATTATGGATGCGATTATTGGCATGGAGGGAGACGGCCCCTCCGCCGGCCAGCCCAGAACGTTTGGAGCAATAATCGCCTCAGCTGATGGGGTGGCTCTCGACGCAGCGGCAGCCGCCTTAATCGGCTTTAAGCCCGATGAGATCATCACCACCACTTTGGCTGGCCAGCAAAAACTGGGTAATAGTAATTTATCCCTGATTGAGATAATCGGCGGCACGATTAATGAATTTGCTCAGCTAGATTGGAATAAGCCAGCGGGGCTTTATCAAAGGATCAAATGGCTGCCTGACAGCCTTTTTAGGTTAGCCACACCTATTATTAATCTATTGAAAGCCAATCCGGTTATCATCCAGGACAAATGTAAAAGGTGCCATATCTGCTTAAAAAGTTGTCCAGTCAAGACCATTTTTCAGGACAGCAAAACAAAAACGGTGACAATTAATTTGAAAAAATGCATCAACTGCTACTGTTGCCACGAGCTCTGCCCCTATCAGGCGATCAAGATAGAAAAGAGTTGGATACTAAGGCGTCTGGGGATTGGGACCACTGACTAAGCAGAGTGAAATTTCCCTCCTTATTTTTGGACAATAATTCAAGATGTCATTTCATTTATGTCCTATGGAACCAAGAGTGGCGCGGCTGTTTCAAAGTGTTCCGGAAAAATTGCTGTCGCCAAAAATGCCCATCGCCGAAAGGGCTCGGCAAGTGGCTCAAAGGCCGTTTATTCCAAAGGCAAACCACATCGATTATGACAAGAAAACCCCCCTAAAAACGCTACTTGCCTGCCATGTTGCCCGTTTGTTTGAAGGCTGCAACATCAGTCTGGTTGATGAATCAACCGACCCAGGGAAAATCCAAATCAGCCTGACAGTTAGATCGCCAAACCAACAACCGCGCCGCTTATCACCTTATGCAGTCTTCAAGCCGTTTCTGCTAAGGCTGGAATGTTCATTGCGTCCAGGGGAAAATCAACTTTATCTCGGTTGGGTGAAGGCAACTCAACCAGGTTATGCTGGAAACGCCCTGGCCTCTCTATACAATTTTGCCGCTGATTTAGGGCTTGATAGCATTAATTTCATTGTGCGGCCGG
>MEUF01000065.1:0-5676 GCA_001771615.1 candidate division WOR-1 bacterium RIFOXYB2_FULL_48_7 | reverse complement strand
AACCGCTTTTATTATCATATCGACTTTGGCCGACCAATTTATAAAAACACCTGGCAGTTTTGGGAGGTTCAAATCCCAGCCAGGAACGAAAGCATTTCCCTGTAGCTTTGGACTGTTGTTACCTGGCCCCGCAGGCCGGCACTATTGGCAAACCCCTTCAAATACCAAAGGGCGGTCTTTCTCATCAAGCCTATCTTTACCCTCTCGGAAACCCGCTTATATTTATCGATCAACTGTAAATGTTTCTGCAGAACTGCTATTTTCTCTTCTTTTGGGACAATTTCGTCTTTTTGTCGTGCGATGGCTTGAAAGATCCAGGGATTTCCCAGGGCCCCGCGCGCCACTAGAACCCCATCACAACCAGTTTTACTGAACATTTCAGCCGCCTTAACAGCATTAAAGATATTCCCCGAACCAAAAACCGGGACGGCAACTGCTTCCTTGATTGCCTTGATCGTTCCATAATCGATTTCTCCGGAATAGCCTTGATCTCGAGAGCGGCCATGGACAAACAGGGCGGCCACCCCAGCTTTAACACAACCCCTGGCCACTTTGACAATCTGTTTACGATCTATGCTCCCAAAGCCAAGCCGCATTTTAACTGTCACTGGTAAATCAAGCCCGCCAACCAGCTCATTGAGGATGGCATACAGTAATTCCGGCTCCCGCACCAGGTGGGCCCCCGCTTTTTTCTTGGTCATTTTGGGAACTGGACAGCCAGCATTAAGGTCAAGAAACGCTGGTTTTGTTTTGGCTACCAGGATTTTGGCTGCCTTGAGCATTATCTTGAGGTCACCGCCAATAATTTGCGCTGCCAGGGGGCGGTCCTGCCGGGTGCTTTGCAAATAATCATCCAGCCGGGATTTGCGGTGAATTATCGAGTTGGCATCAACCATTTCTAAAAAACAGAACCCCGCCCCAAATTCCCGGGCGATCAGCCGGAAAGGCAGGTCGGTACAACCAGCCATTGGCGCCAGAAATACATTCGTACTAATCTTTTTATTGCCTATTTTGATCATCTGTAAAATCGTCGTAAAAACTGTTATAATTTTAACAAATTATGGGCAAAATAGACATCATCTTGGTAGCCAATAGCCCGGGAGAGCTTTCATCCCTGGTTAAGCCGGTTGCCGCCGAACTCGCCCGACATCCCGCTTATCGAGTTATTTTGGTCCTCACCCCCTGCCAATATAACAGCGGAAAAGAGCTGGATTACGTCAAAACACTGCCCGGAATCGACCTGGTTGTCAGTGCCAGCGAATTTAAGAGCTGGGCATTACTTAACAAAAAACCACCTATCGAGTTTGCTCCAAAGGGTCTGGTGCTTTACCTCGGCGGTGATTTGGCCTACCCGATCATCATTGCCAAAAAACTGCACTACCCTCCTTATGCCTACATCAACGAACGGCTGGCCTGGAAAAAGGCCTATAAAAAGTTTTTTGTTCCTGATGAGGCAACAAAACAGCTTTTTAACAGAGGACTCTCCCCAGATAAGCTAATAAACGTCGGCAACCTGATGGTTGATTCAGTCCAGGCAAACGCAACGTGGAGGCCGGAAAAAAATGTTATCACCTTTATGCCGGGAAGCCGGAGCTGGGAAATCGACTATATGACCCCCTTTTATGAGCAGGTCATTAAAAACATCAAAGCTCAAACATCAAACATCAAAATCCAGCTGGTCAGTTCACCGTTTATCAAGGCCACGCCTATCGCCGGTGCCAAACTGGTCAGCTTTGAAGAAATCAACAATTCAGAATTGGTAGTCACTATCCCGGGCACAAACACTGCCTTGATTGCCGCTCGCGGCATCCCGCAATTAGTCGTCTTTCCGTTAAACAACCCGGAAGTCATTCCCATGGATGGGTTGGGCAACTATGTTGGCCGCTTGCCAATCCTGGGCAAGCTTTTTAAACAATGGGTTGCCAATATGATCAATAAAAAGACTAAATATTTTGCCTTGCCCAACATGAAAGCCAGCCGCCTTATCGCCCCCGAAATCAGGGGGATAATTTCTCCAGCACAAGTGGCGGGAAAAGTTATAGAATTACTAAATGACGAGGCCGGCCGGGGGAAAATGTCCCTGGAATTAACTGCCGCTATGGGGCAACCGGGCGCGGCCAAAAAGATCGCGGAGGAGATCAATGCAGCAATATCGTAGATTGTTCAAATTTCTCAAACCTTATCTGCCGCAAGTCTTGGGAGGAGCGGTTTGCACCCTGTTTGTGACCTTGTCAACCCTGGCTATTGCCCCCCTGGCCGGGGCAGCCTTCAATGCCATTGGAGAAAAGGATTTCTTCTGGCTGAATATTGCCGCCATCAGTATTATTGGCCTTTATTTTGTTAAGGGGGTTTTCCTTTACGGACAGGATTACCTTTCCAGTTATACTGCCAACCGGGTCATAATTGACCTGCGGGAAAAAGTCTACGCCTCCCTGCAGGGGCAATCGCTTGATTTTTACTCCCGTTGGCATACCGGAGAACTGATTTCCCGGTTGATGAATGACATCAATATGCTTCAGACAACGGTCCTGGTGGTCTTTGCGACTTTTATCCCTCAAGCGGTTTTACTGCTTGGTTTACTCGGTTATGTTTTCTGGTTGAATTGGCGCTTGTCGCTGCTAACCTTGATCTCTTTGCCCCTCATTATTCAGGTCATTAGAATGTTTGGCTCGGAAATTCGCCACATTAGCGAGGGGGTCCAGCAAAAAACCGCCGACATCACCACCCATGCGCAAGAAACTATTTCACAAATCAGGGTAGTTAAATCATTCACGATGGAAGAATCAGAAGTTAAGCATTTCCACGCCGAAAATAATCGGGCTTTCCAAATCACCATGAAAGCGGTCCAGATTCTCTCGACCCAAAATCCGGTCATCGCTCTATTGCAATCAATCGCCGCGGTGGCCATAGTCTGGTTCGGCGGAATGCAGATAATTAATGGTGACCTGACCCTGCCGCAGCTGATTTCGTTTGCGACCGCCTTGGGAATCATGACCGATCCGGGTAGCAACCTTAGCCGATCATTTACCATCTTCCAGCAAGGGATGGCCTCGCTAAAACGGGTCTTTGAACTGCTCGATATCGAACCCTCCATCAAGGACACACCAGGGGCAGCGGAACTTCCTCCTTTACAGGGAAAAATAGAATTTCATAATGTCTCTTTTGCCTATGAACAGGACAAAGTCCTGCAAAATATCAATTTGACCGTCCAGCCGGGCGAATCAGTTGCCCTGGTCGGCCGCACCGGTTCCGGAAAAAGCACTTTGATCAATTTAATTCAAAGGTTTTATGACCCAACCGCCGGTAAAATTCTGGTCGATGGCCAGGATTTACGGCAGGTCACCATCCACTCACTCCGGTCACAAATGGCCATTGTGCCTCAAGAAACCGCCCTGTTCAGCGGGACAATAAAAGATAATATTTCTTATGGCCAAACCAGGACAACCGAACGGGAAATCAGGGAAGCCGCCATACAAGCCAATATCCATGATTTTATTGAGGGGCTCCCCAACGGCTACCAGACCGAGGTCGGGGAACGCGGGACCAAACTGTCGGGTGGCGAAAAGCAGCGTATCGCCATTGCCCGGGCAATATTGCGCAACCCGAAAATATTAATTCTTGATGAAGCCACTTCCTCGCTCGATGCCGAGACTGAAAGCCTGATCCGTGACGCCCTGGAAAAGCTGATGAAGGGCCGCACCACCCTGATTATTGCCCACCGCCTTTCGACGATCGAAAAGGTCAACAAAATTGTCGTCCTCGATGACGGGGCAATCGTCGAAAGCGGCACCCACCTGGAGCTGCTGGCCCAGGGAGGGCTTTACCAGCATCTGCACCAGATCCAATTTAAGAACAAGGCATAATGTTATTTATTAGGTTACTGCGTTGGAAATTTGGCTTAATTTTCCGCTGTCTCCCCCCGGCAGCCGCCGTCTTTTGCCTGCACATTTCCGCTGAATTTTTCTATCGCCTGGTTCGCCTGACTCCTGTCAAGAAAATGGTTAACAATAATCTGCAATTACTCCTGCCGCAAAAAGAAACCAGCTTACTGGCCGATAAGTTGCTAAAAAATATCAGCTACTCTATTTTTGAGATTATCTGCACCCCATTTTTCCGTGCCACCCACCTCGACCTGATCATGACAGTCCATGGTTTGGAATATGTTGACCAGGCTTTAGCCGCCGGCAAAGGGGCGCTACTGATGTCCATGCATTCCGGCAATTATGAAATGTCCGGAACATACCTGGGGATTCATGGTTACAAACAAACAGCCATCCTAAAGGCACCGCCGGGCGATCCCCTCTTTCGTTTTGTCAATGAGGGACGAGCGCACTTTGGCACAAAATTGGTCAATATCATGGAAGCCAATATGTATCGGGAAACGCTCAAGGCCCTGGCCAATAATGAGGGGATTTGTTATTTGATCGATACCGGAGCGCTTGAAGGGCGGCACGAGAAAATCTCCTTCCTGGGTCACCAGGTCCCGGTCGCAACCGGCTGGCTGGCCCTGGCGGAACGTTCCGGCGCCCGGGTCGTCCTATCGACATCCAAAAGAGAAGGCAGAAAAATTGTGCTGACATTTTCTCCGCCTATAACGGTAGATGCGGACAACCACGAAGCGGTTATCCGTGATGTTAGCCGGCATTATGAAAACTTTATTCAGCACCATCCAGAACAGTGGTGGATATTCCTTAATAGTCACGAGATAAAAAGAATGTTGGAGGGGAAATGAACCATTTCTTCAGGCGCCCGCTTTTGGTCTTGCTTACTCTGGCCGGCCTGCTCTATTTTTATAAATTAGGGGGTTTTTCACTCTATGATGCAGCCGAAACGACGTATGGAGAGTTTGTTAAAGGAATCTTAACCACCGGCGACTGGCTGACGTTGCACTTTAACGGGGAAATTATTTTTGATAAACCGCCGCTCTATTATTGGTTGGTTGCACTGCTCTCAAAGATTGTTGGTTTCAATGAATGGGCAATGCGTTTTTGGGCCGCCCTATCCGGGGTCTTGACCGTCGCCGTCACTTACCTGTTAGCCAAGACCCTTTATAATCAACGGACCGGCTTTTTCTCCGCATTGATAGTCATGACCGCCTTCCAATTTCTTATCCAGTCGCGAATTGCCGAATTGGATATCGTTTTGACCCTTTGCGTCGCCACAACACTGCTCTGCTTTGTTTTGGGTTATCGGGGAGAAAGAAAATACTATCTTCTGGCTTATTTACCGATGGGGTTGGCCCTGTTGGTCAAGGGGCTGCTCGGTGCGGCCCTTCCCTTGTCAACTATCTTCCTCTTTTTGTTGGCCAAACAAGAATTAAGCAAAATAAAAAACATGTTCCCGGTTAGCGGGCTGTTAATTATGCTGTCAATCGGCCTCCCCTGGTATTTGGCTGAATATCTTATTCATGGCCAGGTCTTTCTTGATTTCGCTTTTGGTTTTCTATTTCTATCCAGATTTGGCCAAGCGGTCTCCAGCCATACCGGCCCCTGGTATTACTACCTGCCGGCGATTCTGATTGGCTTTGCCCCCTGGTCGCAGTTTCTCCCCTTGGCTTTTTGGCAGTCGATTAAAAAGTGGAAAAATGACCCCGAATTATTGTCCCTCTGCCTGATTGTCCCAACCCTGCTGGTATTTACTCTGGCCAAGACCAAACTTCCGAGTTATATTCTCCCG
>MEUF01000064.1:12879-15813 GCA_001771615.1 candidate division WOR-1 bacterium RIFOXYB2_FULL_48_7 | reverse complement strand
TCCAGCCAGAGTTTCAAAAATTGTTAAAGCTGCGTTCCAATGTTGCTGTTGAGCGGCAATTGTAGCAGCTACTTCGCCCAAACGTTCCATTAAGGCGGCATTTTGCTCTTGAAGTTCCTGGACAGGATCGCCAGCTACTGGGGCCAGTGAGCCACCCAGACCCAAATCAGCTGCGGGGTCGACGGCGGGTGTGGCAACTACAGGCTCATCGAATTCACGAACCCAACCCAGCTCATCTATGCCAGCCGGATCGGCAGTTGGCAGGGAAGAGGCCCTTCTGATAGCATCAATATTTAACTGGCGAACCAGTCCCTGGATTTCAGGAGAAAAATCAGCAGAGGCCAGCACTGGTTGAACAAGTTGTGCTTGAATTGCTCTAAGATGTCCTCGTGCAACTCCATCGCCGGCGACAAAGGCCCTTAGCCGTCCCAGTGCGGTTGGATTTAATTTAGGTCCCAATGCTCGTACATCAATTGCCATATTATTCCTCCGTTAAATTGATAACCGGCCGTTAATCTTTAGGGTCAGGCCGTTAGCGTCAATAGTTATTCCTTTGGCTCGTTGTGTTGCGCGAGTTTTTTCCTTGCCGTCAGTTAAAGCATCGATATTGGTGTTTAAAGAAGTAATTCGCTGGGCGATGGCGTCAACTTCTTCGAGTAAGGTAACTAGTATCCCAGGATTTATTTCATCATCTTCTTCAAATCTTTCATTGATTGTACGCAGCTGCTCTTTAGCTTGCTGCAAGCTATCAAAAATTGCCTGGACTGGATCAATGGCCCCGACAGTGGCTGCACCAGCAGTTGCTCCAGGAGCGGCGGCAGGTGGTTCGGCAACAGGTCTGGCTCCAGCGGCTGTAGCGGCGGCGGGTGCGGCACCGAGAGGTGGGGCAACATCTATGCCTGTTGCAGGTAATGCACCAGAAGGTAATTCATCACTGGGAGGAGCCATATCGACAGCGGCCGGCCGATCAGGAATTTCAACATCTGTGCCTAAATCATCGTCAGCTTCTATAAGATCATCACCATCAATAGTTTCTTCTTCGACAGGTTCAGTGGCCTCTTCGCCTTCCTCTGCAGGCGGTGCAGGCGGAACAACGAGTTCGATTGCCTCGAGTCCAAAGACGGGCGCAAATCTATTGTATGCTTCAGCCAGGACTGAATCACTCATAACATTGATAACGAACACTTCCGGGCTCAATTGCTGTTTGATCAGGGCGACTGATTCCGAGGCCCATCTGACCGCCGCCAGGACAGATAATGCTCCTTCGCGGATTGCCGGGTCATTGGAACGGAGGGCAAAATTAATCAGGAGTTTGGGCGATAACCCCCGCTTTAATAGTTTTTCCACTGTCTCATTTCTCGGCTGGCTCGTGCCTATTTGCTTGAGGGCCCGGCCGAAGAGCCGGAGCCGTTCCAGTTTATTTGCCTGATCAAGGTTGGCCTTTTGGCCCATAGATTTTAACTGTTTAATTAGATCAAGTAATGATCCTTCGGAAAGATGAAAGGCTAATATATTGAGGGCCATTCTACCCTGTCTCCGGACAGCCTCAATTGGCGAGGCCAGAAGAGCTTTTGCGGCTGGGAGTAAACGCTCCAATGTCCCGGATTCGGAATAGCGGTAATTGTGCTCATCAACAAGCTTGAGGGTAAAAACAAATTCTTCTCCCTCGGATATTTCGTTAGCTTCACGAAGCATGGCGACTGCTGCCAAAACTTGAGCCCGCACTTCTCGATTGTCAGAGGACTCCAGTAAATCAATCAGCATATCCAGGGTCAGGGCCTGCCCTTGATAGGCCGCTATAATTACCGCTTTGTCCCCTCCCTTTAACAGGGGAAGGGCGGCTTGCAGGAAGGCAAGATAGCTTTGTTGGTTCTTTGTCAGCCTGGCGACATCTTTTCGATCACCAGCAAATTCATTGTTGAAATTAACCGGCGAGCGGTCAAATGCCCCTCTCAATGTGTTGCGATAATTGTTGACTTCGCGAATGATCAAAGCAATCGCGACTCCGCCGACCAATAAAACGGCTCCCCATAATAAAAGAGTTGTCACAGCTACGCCGGCGTTAGATACCGCTAAAGGAAAGAATTTCGCGGCAGTAGTCCAGGTGAGGGATGTAAGACCGAGTGCACCGGCCCCCCAGGCGGCTATTGTTCCCAGAGCAAGAGCCGTTTTACCCAGCCGAGAAATTTTCTTGCGGGCCAGGAGCAATTCAGGTTTTTGGCTTGGGACAACAAAGTCGGCAACCGAGGTGGCCTCAGCTGGCGCCGCCGGATCAGCGACTCTGGCTGGGACGTATTGAGCTAGTATATATGTAGCATTGTCGGCATTGGCTGCTGTGGCCAAAAATTGATCAACAAAAACATTGATCTTCTCTGCGGCTGCTTCCAATGTGGTTGCACCGGGGACAACAGTGCTCATGCCCGCTCCGATATCATTGCCAAACACATCAACCAGGCCATCGGAAGTAGCTAGTAAATAGTCACCGGGTTCCATTGTCAATGTCCCGGAAGCAAAAGCAATTGGATAATCTTGAGGTATTTGGACTCCAATTCCCCCCATAACATCAGTACGGTCATTGAGTAGTTTAGTTTCATATTCGGCTAATTGAGCGCCAGTTAAGCCAACCCAATCTGTAAAGTCCGGTAACCCCATATCGTGAGCAATACCTGCTGCCTTAAGAGTCATATCGGGATTAAGGAGGACTCTTTCTCCACTGGCCTTTAACAGGTACATCCGGCTGTCGCCGGTGGCAATATAATGGAGCTGGTCACCATCCATAACGGCAACCGTCACAGTGCTTAAACCTGTTGTCAGCCTGGCATGGGCGTATTGAATAGCCTTTTTCAAGATTTCAGGGGTAAGCGGTTGTTTGGCGATAGCTTCAGAACTTAAATATTCATGGATCAACCGAATTGTTTCCTGGGAGGCGACTTC
>MEUF01000064.1:12680-12856 GCA_001771615.1 candidate division WOR-1 bacterium RIFOXYB2_FULL_48_7 | reverse complement strand
AGACATAATATTTTCTCCCCTGGGCATCTTGCCAAAAGAGGGCGGCATCTTCATTATTATCTCTTTTTCCTAAATAGGAGAAACCAATGGCCGGCATGCCTGGTGCGGTCAAACGGAGAGCCGGGTGCTGGGCAAGGCCGGCGACAGTGTGGGGACCGATGGGGGATACTTCGAAA
>MEUF01000064.1:7742-12670 GCA_001771615.1 candidate division WOR-1 bacterium RIFOXYB2_FULL_48_7 | reverse complement strand
AGCTTGTTCCTCCGAGAGGGTTATTATTGGTTAAGATTTGACTGTAAAGGGCCATGGCTTCCGCTCTGCCGCCTAACTGGTGAAAGGCTGCAAAAGAGGCTTGCCAGTCAACGGTTAAAATCGGTTGTTTGGCCAGCAAACCAAGCAGGGCGGTTTGCTGCTGTGGCTGTAAATAGGGCAAAAGGCTAAGCGCTTGTATATTGGCGGGAACATCGTGTTGCAGGCGCAGGGGGTTGGCGATAATGGCTCTGGCTTGTAAATAGGCTAAGGCTTTTGGTCCGACGAAAGAAGGTGTTAATTTGTAGGCACCTCTCCACATGGCGCTTCTTACTTTGTGTGGTGTGGTCGGAATGACGATCGGCTTGGCTCCCATTTTTTCCCTCCTCGAGCACTTATCCTCTCTCGAGGAGGTGCTCCTGCTGGTACTCTGTTCCCTCACAATATATATCGGCTGATTGTTGGGGGAATTTCACTTTATTTGCTTATTAGGGAAAAGGCGATTAACGGCCCGTGAAGGCCCGTGAAGGCCCGCGAAGGCCTGAGAGGGTATTGAAGGCTGAGGATTATGAAGGAAGTTGAGAGTTTGTTTCCTTTTAACTTATATTTTTGCTGGAAAAATTATTTAACTAGTCATTTATTTTGTTCCGAATAATTTTTTGATTTCTGGATCAATGGTAAGCTCATTTGGGGTTTTCCCTTCATTGTTTTTGATGTTCGGGTCAGCACCAAAATCAAGCAGTAGCTTAATGGCTTCAATTTCGCCACGCTCTACTACATTGTGTAAAGGGGTATTTCCCTTAAAATCAATTGAATTGGGATTGGCGCCAGCTTCCAGTAATAGTTTCATAATCTCAAAATTATAAAAACCAAGAGATGTAGAAAATAAAAGTGGAGAGCCTAAGGGGTTCATGTCTTGATTTGGATTTGCCCCCTTTTCCAATAAATATTTTACAACATAGATATGACCAGCAGCAATTGCCAAATCAAGTGGGGTCGCACCTATTAAATCTCTCTCGTTTATTTTGGCACCATATTTAAGCAATAATTCCATGGTTTCAGTATGACCTGATTGTGCTGCTGCATGCAAGGGAGATCTTCCCAGAAGGTCTTTTTGATTTGGATCAATTCCTTGCTCTAACAGGAATGCAATTGTTTTTGGATGATCTTGTCTACTCCAAGATGAAGCAAAGATTAGAAAAGCGGTCCCACCGCTGCCTGTTAGCAGCGAGGCGCCTCCTCGAAAATACAGAAGCTTTAGTATGTCAACCGAATCATTTTGTACCGCAATATGAAGGGCGGTAAACCCAAGCGGTCCTTTTACATTTGGGTTTGCACCCTTGTCTAATAAGAGTTTGATTATTTCAATATAGCCCCCTGCTGTTGCAACATATATTAATGGGTCCTCACTCTCAGATGTTCTAATGTTTGCTCCTTTATCTAAAAGAAGTTTAACAAATTCAATGTTTCCATTTACACATGCAATGAGCAAAGGTGTCCATCCAAGTGGGCCTCCTTGTATGTTTGGATTAGCGCCGTGATCAAGTAATAGTGTGGCAATATCAATAAATCCATGTTCAACCGCTTGATGGAGAGGGGTGGCTCCGTAATTGTTTCTGTTGTTGGGATCTGCTCCTCTATCGAGGAGGAGTTTTACGACCTTTAAATGATTAGAAACAACTGCAAGGTGAAGCGGTGTTTCCCCTTTCTTATCCATTATGTTTAGATCAGATCCGTGATCGAGCAATAATTCTGCAATCTTTATATATCCTTCTTTAACAGCTTTATGCAGAGGAGACTCCCCCTCATTATCTAGTATGTTTGGGTCAGCGCTGTGATCAAGAAGTAGTTTTAATATGCTTTCTTTCTTGTAATACGCCGCTAAATGCATAGTGGTATATCCTTCATCAGTCTTAACGTCTGGATTTGCGCCTTTTTCCAAAAGAATTCTAACGATGTTTGTTAGGCCAAGAGAAACAGCAGCTTGTAGCATTGTTATTCCTTCGCTGTTTCTTGAGTCAATGTTTGAGAGCGTGTCAAGAACTGATCTTAGTTCATGTGTGTTAAGAAGTTCCCCGCTTTTTTGATTAATAATTCCTATTTCTTTTCTATTGATGAATACAAAAATAAGAATTGTTCCATTATCGAAAGTAAATGGCTTCCCAATATGCGTTGGTTGATCACTAGTTAGTTGCGCTGGGGCTAGCCTGGTTGTTTTTAGCCCGAGCGATGTTTTTGAGTAGCCTGACTTTTCAAGATATTCCAAAAAGTGTTGACAATTATCTTGATTCTCGAGGCAATATCTCTGCGCCGCTGTATCAGCTTCTGTCTGGCTATTTATTATTCCATCATACCCATTTGCCCCTTCATGTGCGTCGCCAATTCTCAAATACCTTTGAAATTGAAATGGGGCGCCTGTAATACTTATCTCTGTCATAAAAACCCTCCTATTATATTGTTATTTAATCTATTTGTATCATCTTTTATAATATTTCTATGAGATTGAGTTTCATTGCTATTTGTTCAGCCAATCAATAAGTGTTTGAAATGGTTCGGAGAGGTCGAGACCAAGGGAGACTCGCCAATCATGGATAGTGGTGTTGTGCTCGCGACCCTGGCTTTGGTAAGCAAAAGTATTGTAATAATTGTAACTGGCATCAAGTGTCAGCGGGAGGCCGAGCACGCCAAAGTCAAAGATAGCGCCGACCCCCACCATACCCCGCCGCCAGTCAGCATGCGGGGAGGCTGTCCCATGATGCCGGACAGTGCTTAACGGATTATCGTTCATCAACTCTGCTGCCGGGAGATACTCGTTGAAAATCCATCCCGGTGTCCAGCGGGCCTTGGCGGTGAGATAAAATAATTTAGAAAATTCTCTGGAACCGTCAAAACTTCCCAAAACATCCCATTTGAGCCGGGCGGCCAGGGCTAACGATTGTCTTTCCCTCTCTTGGTTGGCATACATGAAGCGGCTGTAGCTGTAGTCCATCCCCAGGCTTAAATCGCGCAGGAAGGGGAGGTCGGTCCAGGCAAAATTATGCATCAGTCCGACATAACCCGATTGGATGGCCGCGTCACGTCCGGCATAAAATTGGGCGTCGAGTGAACCATCGGCCGAGAAGTATTGGTTCCACAAACCACCTTTCAAAGTCAGATCAGGTTGTTGTAAAAAGTGAGTAGTACGGCCCGGCTCATGTTTGGCCACCAGAGTCCCTGTCCCCATTGCCAATTCTCCCGACAGGACCAGAGGCCCCAAATCTCCACCATCCAAAGTCAGGTCGCGGACCCCGACACCAACCAGCGGCGTGGTCAGGTCAACGCCCGCCGCCCGGTCATGTAAAATCCGACCGGTAGCGTAGAGCTGGCCGTAGCTCCCCATATTGAGGATCGGGACATTGACGTTGATCTCTTCCCGGTACTCTGTCGCGTCGGCCAAAACAATCCCCTGTTCACTGGCGGTGACGATCGGATCGGTCAGGCTGGCGCCGGTGGAGCGGAGCTCCTGCTGTTGGACAAGAGGCAGGTCATCTTTGATGGCGGCAAGTGCCGGATAGGCATCCCTGACCAGCTGGCGTTGGCCGCTGGCTTCCAGTAATTTAAGCTGGCCAAACTTGATTTGAGCGACCAGGGTTTTGTGCTCACCGGCCGCGACCAGCGCTTCATCATATTCCTGTTTTGCCCGCCTTAAGGCATCGAGCCCATAACGGTCTATTTCAGCCATTTTGTAGAGTGCCTGGGCAGTGATAAACCTTGAGGCCTTACGATCTTCTGCCACCCCTCTGGCGACACTGTGGGCGTCGTCAAAGCGCTTCAACTGCATATAGGCTTCGACCAGATATAATTTGGCTTGCAAATTGGCCCGTGGAGAAAGTTGTGCCGGCGGTGTTTCGACCGCGGCAATAATCGCGTCATAATCTTTTTGGGCTTGCAGCGCCTCAAGTTTCAACAAAAAGGCCTGTCCGTAGATCCAGGCGGGTGGATCTTGGCCCATGACCGTGGCGGCTGTTTCCAGCGCGGTTTGATGATCGGCATCCTGTTTTAAAGCCAGCGCCCCTTTGGCCAGCAGTAATTGCTGGGCCGCGACAGTATTTGGTCTTATGATCCCCTCGGCCAATTCATCCCGTTCCAGCGTTTCGGCAGCCAAGCCAACCCACTGTTTGTCTGGATCTATTTGCGCCAGGTAGCTCTTGGCCGCTTTAACGACCAAAATTCCCCGCTCATTAGGGGTAAACAGGTCACGCGGGTCGACATAAGTCCTGATTAGTTGGGTATATGGGGTGGGAAGGTCAACTATTTTGGCCAGTTGGCCATCTCCCTCCAGGCCCAACAGATAATTTACTATTTGGATAGTGCTGGCTTGCCATTCCGGGTTGGCTTCATGCGCTTCAATTATAAAGTCGATGGCTCGTTTAATCAGGAATGATTCACGGCTCTTAAAAGCCCTGACCAGCAGCTCCTGTGATTGCTTGTCTGTTGCCAGAAGAGTGTAATCGTCTTCCCGGCGGCAGATCGCTTCCAGCTGTCCAAGCTCAGCGCGAATCATTAATGAACTGTCTAAATCAGCAATCTCCAGCAATTTTCTGTACAGAAAGAGGGCTTCGTCATAACGATCGGTCCAGACAAGGACGTCGGCCAAGGAGGCCTGGGCATAATGGTTCTGGCTGTCCACCGAGACGGCGTCTTGCAGCAGTCTTTCCGCCTCGCTAAAATTGGCCTGGAAAATCATAATCTCGCCCAAGGCTTGTATGGCTGATGATTTTTCCTTCCCTTTTAATTTGTTGCTCTCAATTGCTTGTCGAAGCAGTTCGACGGCTGTTGCCGCGTGCTGATTTGGGTCAAGAATATAGAGGGCTTTTGCCTGCCAGACGGTGGCCGAGGCAATTGAATAACTAAATTTAACTTTTTCTTCGTCAGAAAACGTTTTTCCTAAA
>MEUF01000064.1:7232-7707 GCA_001771615.1 candidate division WOR-1 bacterium RIFOXYB2_FULL_48_7 | reverse complement strand
CGTTTTTCCTAAAAGAGAGTTAAGCAACTCAAGAGCCTGAAGGATAAATATTTTATAATCGCCGCTTCTGGTTTCCCTGATAATCAGCCCCTGCCTGATCATGTTTTCGGCTAACACTTTTTGCGCCTCAAAGGCATCGACGTCTGCCAATTTGCCTGACGCGATAACTTCGTCCAGGATGCCTCGCGCCTGCACCAGAACGGCAAGGTTTTTCTCGGCATCGGCTGTAGCCAATTTGGCTTGCCAGAATTTAATGGTTAAAGCTTCCCGGCCGGTGGGATCGCTGATTAATCTCAGGGCCTTGGAAAAAAATCGATTGACCAGCTCTCTGGCGGGAATGTCAGTGACGTTTTTTCCTTTTAACTGGAGGTAGCATGTCGCCAGTTCTATCCCTTTTTTCATCAGTTTATCCGGATCGGTCAGGGTATCTAGAGCTAACCGGTATTTTTCGATAATATCGGAATCTAGGTCTTTC
>MEUF01000064.1:0-7217 GCA_001771615.1 candidate division WOR-1 bacterium RIFOXYB2_FULL_48_7 | reverse complement strand
TTGTTGACTTGGTCGTTTCAGTCAGTCCAACCTCTCTAAAAATTGTTATCCCCTTTTCGTTGAAAAGGCGGACAATCTCCGGCATTTTATCTGCTTCTTCGCCGGCCAGCTCCAGCAAAGCTTCTCCCAGCATTTTCCTGACGGCTAATCTTTCCAAGCCGGTAAGTTGTTCCTGTGCTTTCAAGAGCAGGCCGATGGTTTCAACCAGTAATGTAGCCTTTTTTGTGGGGGAAAAGTCGATCTCTTTTATTTTAATGGCGGCCAACAGGCGAAGGGCGTTCCCCTGGGAGCGGGAGACTTCCTGCTGGATCATTTCCGGATCTTTGGTTAGAGGATCGTAACCGCCTTTGCGATATTTAATCCGTTCCACGATTTGGGTCTGGAGAGCCCGCTGGTTGGCCGGGTTGGGGTTAGCGACAAATGCCAGATGGCTTTTGGCCGCGTTCAGATGGAAAAGTTTATCTGTTTTCAGTTCAGCCGTATCAGAAAGGAATAGTTCCAACTCCCCGAGCAGGAGATGGTCAACAGGTGGTTCCGTGGTGCTCTTGTAATAATCAAGCAAAACTGTCGCCAGCTCGTGTTTGAGTATTTTTAGGTCGGTCTGGGCAAAATTTATGGTGGGCCTAGCTGATTCGGGCAGCCGGCCGACAATTTCCTGGAAAAACTTTTTCAGGGTTTCCAGGTTCGCCGCCAGCTCAACCCCTTTTTGCAGGCGAGAGAGCAAGATGTAAGTAATCTTTGTCAGCCAGAAAGGGGAGGCATGTTTGACAGGGTGGAGAGTATATAAGCTGTCATAGGGAATTTCGTAACGAAGGTTGGGTTGATTTCCACGGTTATATACTCTGACGGTTCTATCGGTATATTCAATTAATTGGCTAATTGAGCTTTCTGCCCCTAAATTGCCACTGGTGAGCCAATAGATGGCGAGTTGTTCAAATAATTTTGATTGTTCCATCTCAGATAATTCACGAACTCCGCTAGCTCTTTCGCCAAAGCGTAAATAACCGCCAACCGCTGCTCCGGCAGAGCCGTGAGCATGCCAAGCTTCAGTGATTGGGACATCATTTACGAAGGCAAATTTATAGGCCTTTTCTTTTTCAGTTTTTGATTGTTCAATAAAACCAGCCGGTGTCTGTTCGGGACTTGGTGAAGGGAAAAGGGTTGGTGATGTGGTCAAGTCAACTCTTCTTTCTCCACTCCCTCTTGGTTCGATTCCCCCCGCTTGAGCCAGCAGGACTGGTGATGCCGCAGCATGTTCAGCCGGTCTTGTTGGCAGGACCGTTCTTGCGGGTGCCGGTCTAGCGGCGCCTATTCTTTCTGTTTCGCTCATGGGTTATCCTCTGGTTTGGGAAGGCCGAGAGTATCATCGATTAGCTCAGGCATAAAATCGCGATAGTATCTTGACGAGGACCTATTACAATCATCATGTGCAAGTCCTGCATAAGTTTGCGCTTGCTTAAAGAGTCGTGCCTTATCGGCCTCGTTGACTGGCTTGACTGAGATGCTATACAAGGCTGCCAGGAAATGCATTTCTGCTTCCATGTAACTGGTATCCCAAGCGTATTTTGTTCCCACCAATTTGATGTGTGGATAATCGGCAAAAATGCCAGCCGTTCCTGTCTGTTCATCCCCAAACAGCGCCTGGCCAAGGGCGACGTAATCCCGGCGAGCGGCCAGGTAGGCGGCTCGTTTCAACTCAATTTCAAATTGAGAAATTGTCCTGACAGGATCTTTAGCCCGTTTTGCCGTGGCGGCCAAAACGGTGAAGTCATCTGGTCGAAGCATCTTTCTTTGGGCTTCATCAGCCATTCTTAACGTCAACAACTGTAAGCCAGCTTGGACTGCCAAATCGTCTGATTCATAGCCGGCAGCCTGGAGCATGGCAATATCCTGTTGAGCCGCCTGGCTGTCAGAAAATATTTGCTGCCAAACTTTGTCGATAGCAATAATTCTGCCTTTTTTCAGGACAATATGTTCGTTCATGGCTAATTGAGCCGATGCTTTGCCAAGCATAGCTCTGGCATGCAGGACCAATTGATCTCGGCCAACAGCCGCGTAGGCGGCTTGGGCCCGTTTGTAATAATCGTCGCTTTGTGTTAATTCCGCCAGGGCCAGATAAATATCGCCCTGGGTTAGCAGGGACAACTGCGGGATGTAGTCGCCGGTACTTCTAACAAAAGGTGGCTGCAAATACATCGGCAGTGTTGACCCGTCTTCCAATCTCTGGCTGCCATCAAGAATAGCCAGCTGTTCGCGTAATATCTTTTCCGTATAGAGTTTTGGTTTTCTGGCAATGAAGGCCGCTTCCTGGACCATGGTTTTAACATATAAATCAGTTAACCCTTCGTTTTCCTGGCTAATGTCCCTGGCCGCAGTAAACGATTGTTTAGCCTGTTTAAAGAGAGCCAGGGCTTCTAACTGATAGCGGGGATTATCAGCCGCGCGTAATGAGAGCTCTCCCAGGGTGGTGTAGGCCATGGCAATGGCGTACTGGTCTTTGCCGGCCTGTTGGAAATAGGCCAGGGCGATTTCAACCGGCGCCAGATCGGCTTTTGTGACCTGGCCAGCCAACCGGGTGCGGACCGATCCTTGAAGCAGAAGTGAGCGATGGTGTAGGTATTCATATTCGTCGGCGACCGGCATGGCCAGGAGTACAGCGGCTTGCGCCAGCAGCTCCCGATCGTTGGTTGTGTCTGCTACGCCCAGAAGCAATTCTCCTCTGACCATCCCGGCTAGGGAGTCATAGTATGAATTGGCGAGAAACAGGCTCCCGATCGAATTAATTTCTTCAGCCGCCGCCAACATATCTTCGGGAGAAAACTTCTTGGGCTGGCGGACAATAATCGAACCGCGCAAGACCGCTGCCCTGGCTCCCAAATCTCCCGGGAGCTCCTGGCTGTCCAGGTAGGCATAAGCATTGGCCAGGAAATTATCTGAATCGTTTTTATTGGGGACCAGGTCGGCCAGTGCCAGATTAATTTCTCCCATAGAGAAGCCGGCTTGCTGCCAGAGGTAGCCGCCATGTTCCATGGCGGCCTGGGCTGATGGCAAGGCCATAGCTGTTGCAATCATTTCATCTGTCCGTGTTTCAATGTTCGGGTCGGCCATCAGCGAAGCCTTTAAAATAGTTGCCTTGGCTTGCATATAATCACCGGCTGGGAAGGTGGCTTCGGCTTCAATGAACATGCCGTAAGCCTCGCTTCGGTATTCCTGGGCCAGAGTTAAATCAATCCTTGGTTGGCCGGCTAACTGGAGTAAAAGTTCCCCTTTGGTGAGGGCGGCCCGGGAGGCCAAATAAGTATCGCGGCCTTTCATAGCCTGGTCAAGCGCTGCCAGGTCGGCCGTCCCGACCGTGAAAATATGCTGGTAGCCAGCAATCAATGAATTGCTTTCTACGGCAGCAGCATCGGTCAGGTAACCAAACCCGCTGGGAATTGTCACAAAAAGACCATAAGCGCTGGTCACCAATGGTTGTATAGCCGGGTCGTTTTCATTGACGGAGCGGTGATATTCGGCCAGGTTGGCCAGGGTTTTAGCCTTCAGGAAATTGGCGCTGACCGTATAATATTCGGTGCTGCCGGGCTTTTGCGCCAATAGTTCCTGGGCCTGCTGCAAGTTGGCCAAAATTTGCTGGGCAACAATTTGCGGATCTTGCAAAACTGGATCAAATGGCTGGCTAAGCATGATCTCCGCCTGGCGGATGCGAGCGCGGGCATAGAGGTCGGCATGTTTCTGTGGGATATCCTGCAAGGCCAACTCTGCCTTGGTTTTCAAGGCTTCTCTTAACAGCAAGTCTTCTTCTTCGTAAGCTTGCGCCAGATAGGTTTCTCCCTCGATAGTCAGTTTTTCGGCCAGCAAGCGGTCGATGACCGGCAAGAAGGATTTGCCGCCGGCCGTTTTTTCCCAGGTGGGGATAGTGCTTCTTAATGCAGTTTCCGCCGCTGTCAGTCTTTCCATGATGGCGGGGCTGTTAATTGTCTCTCCCTGTCTGGGCTGGGCGATGAGGGCAGCTTCTTTGATGAGTGATTTTCCGAGCAGGTAAGAATAAAATGGAGGCAGTTCTTCCCCTTGAAGTTGTTGTCTTATCGCGATGCCGGACTGAACTTTTTGAAAGGTTGCGATCGCGGTTTGGTGTTGGTTATTGAGGGCGCTGGTTTCTCCCAAGACCAACAAAGCTTTGAGGTAGCTGATGTCGAAGGCTGCCTCCGGATCCTTTTCCACCACTTGCCTGGTTTGGTAATAATTGGCAACTTCAAGGGCATATTGTTCTGCTGCCTGGCAGGCAGCTTCGTCGTGTTTCAGATAGCAGATGTTAAGTTTGATATCTGCTCGGTCAGCCAAGACAGCGTAATAGGTTTGCCGTTCTTCAAACATAGCCCCTTTATAAAAATCGTAATTTCCGGTTTCCTTGATAGATTCCATCAACTGAAGGGCCTTCCCCATCAAGAAATCAGCAATCTTCAAATTTTTGGCTTTTGTTTTATCTGGCGCCTCACCGGCTTCGGTCAGAGTGATATTTGCCAAACCCTCATAGGCTTTGGCCTGATAGATACGGAAGTGTTTCGGGTCGCACTGTTCGTCACTGCGCAAAAGATTGGCTAATGAAGAAGTAGTGCCGGAATCCGCTTGCCCAAAACGAGCTGCCAGGTCGGGATGATATTCGTAAATATAATCAGGGTTTTCAATGCCGTTGATCAAATCGAGTGTATCCTGGTAGCCTTGTCTGGCTGCATCTAAATCGCCATTGATGGCTTTATGTTTGGCCGATTGTAATAGGGTTTTGATGGCAATGAAGTTGTCGGCAAAGAAGGGCGCATAGGCATTATAGGTGATGGTGGCATCCAATTCGTAACGGGCCATTTCTTCTTCGGAACAGCCATCCAAACGGACCCCAAATTGCTCTTCGCCATCAACACAGGTTTTGAACATTTCGTAACTGTAGCGCCGCAGGTAACCGACCTCTCCGCTGCCCAGTCGTTTATAATTTTCAGCTAGGAAATCCATGGCCCGTTGCATCGGTTCGATGTCGCCGCTTTGCATAGCCTGGATCTTTTTGACATCGCCGGCTAAAAAGACCGCTTCATCGGCATAAAGTGGGCGGCGCGAAGTGACAGAGAGGGGGAAGTTAATGATCTCTTCGGCCATGGCGACAGCCTTGTCATATTGGGCGGTGACGAGATATAAGGAGGCCAGAGTTAGTTTGCTTTGCAATCTGACGTCCCGGACTTGGCGGAAGGTCATTTGCTGTTCGAGGATACGGACCTGTTCAGTTGCCTGTTCTTTTTCTGGTTGAAAAATTCCCGCTGACCAAACATTGTAAAAGAAAGAAGCAATGGTTTCTCTTTTGGCCGCCCGAGTCATGCTATAACCGGAAAGATCGAGTAGAGGATCAGAGCAGCCATCAGCCAGGATCTGTTCCTTATCTTTGACAACAAAATTTGCTCGATAGAAATCTTGATTAGCCAGGCAGGTATTAAACACTTCGGCAATTGTTTGTGCTGTTGCCTGTTCGCCGGGAAAATTGGTTAATGTGGCGCCGGTGGCGCAGGGAGGTTCGCAGAGGGTGACACCAAAAAAATCAGGGGCTGTTTCCGTAACCTGGGCTCTTTTCTTTGTCTGGTAAGGCTCCGCCGGCTCTCCGGTTACGTTTTCTTTAACGTATTTCCAGGCTTGTGCGGCGACATTGCCAACAGATTCCAGCCATCCATCGCTCATATTATTATTGCCCCTTTCTAGCCATCTATTTATCGACAAAAATGGGCAATAATTTCAGTTTATTTGAGGGCAAAAATCAATGGCTTAGTCTATAACGGCGATAGAGTATTGAGGCGGTATGGACCACGACAAATTCCCTGGTTTGGGAGACGATATGTCGGAGCGCGGCAATGGCTTCTTGGTCAGCATTATTTGCCTGAAGTCGACGTCCGGCCTGATTGACAATGGTCAACTCGGCAGTGTAGAGCAGCTCTAATAAATAATGGGAAAATACACGATAGGGGTGCTCTGCTCCCTGATGGATGTTGTTGCTGGCATCAATAACCTCTATCTGCCGGAGCATGTCTCTTAATTCCGCATGTCTTGAGAGTAGATCAGGAATCATCAAATGGGGGCCAACAGGATTATTGCGATCCCTGACAGCCAATATTTCTTGGGCCATTTTTCTGTACCTTAAGACTAAATTTTGCCGATTGTTTTCATCTTCAGGGTGTTCTTCATCCTGTAGTTCCAGGCTGATTGGCAAGCGGTCCCAAAGCATGTTCCAGGTCCGCTGGACAAGCTCGCCACCTCTTTTTTGTTTTGCCAAAGTTGCCAATGTCCGATCATTGCCCTGGTATTGAAGTAGGGTGTTATAAAGTTGATTGGCACCGGCCTTGACCAGGCCGGTAACTGCATAAGTGGTTTCTGTTCTTCCGTTTTTGGTTTCAGTCCCAGTGACAGTAACATAGCCAAAAGCAACCAAGTCATCCAAGATTGCTTGGCGGCGGCCGCGATAGTGTTTCAATACTTCAAAAATTCGCTCAACCGTTTTATCTGGCAGATGGCTTAAATACCAGTTTCCCTTGAAAGCCTCCCTCAAGGCGCTGACATCGCCGATTGTATCGATAGCGTCGGTAACTGCAAGACCATCAAGAAACTTTTGAGATTGCAAAACGGTGATGATGGTTTGGCCTGTTTTTGCGCTGGTTGAAAAAGTTGAAGGGGCAACATTAGCAAGGGGCTGTAATTCAGCGGCCAGGAATTTATTCTTTTCGAGCTGTTTTTGTGCTACCGGATCTGCTTTTTCTTGGATAGCCTTTTTCATTTGCTTGACGGTGCTGGAGAGCAGGGACATCAAATAGGCGCCAAATGATAAGTTGACAATCACGGCAATGCTCAAATAATTGGTTAACAATACGGGAAGACCAAGGGCCAAAGCCGTCCCCCCGATGGCTGCAGCGGCTACTCCAGCAGCAACCATGAGTGGTCGTTTGACTCTTTGCCATAAGCCCTGGCGGCCCAGCGGCATTAACCGTCCCCGGTTATTGGCGTTGTAGCCATTTCTGAGCAAGGATAAGCCGCTAACTAGGCCTACCGCTCCCAGCGGAAAGAGGAGCCAACTGGCCAAGCCACCCATTAAAAGAAAAGTGCTGGTAACTGCCAATGAAGCACGGATCAAATATGAGCCGCTGCGTAATAAGGAAAAGTATTCTGAAGGGATAACCGCGCCAGTTCCACCG
>MEUF01000063.1 GCA_001771615.1 candidate division WOR-1 bacterium RIFOXYB2_FULL_48_7 | reverse complement strand
GCGAGAAATTTCGGAAATTTCCTGGACCCGGTTTTCCGTGCTTCGGCCGCGCATAAGCTGCAGATAATCAACAATAACCAGCCCTAACCCGCGTTCGATCTTAAGCCGACGGGCTTTGGCGCGAATTTCAGTTGCAGTCATGGAGGCAGTGTCATCAATATAGATCGGGGCTTCCGACAAACGCCCCAGCGCTTTGGTCAATTTTTTCCAGCCGGTATCAGAGAGACTGGCAGTTTTCAACCTTTGCGCATCAACCTCGGCCTCGGAGCAGAGCATCCTCTGCGCCAGTTGGTCCTTGCTCATTTCCAGGGAAAAAATGGCAATCGGCACCTTATGCTTAATGGCGGCATTTTGGGCAATATTCAGGGCAAAAGCAGTTTTACCAACTGACGGCCTGGCAGCAATAATGATTAAGTCGGAATTTTGGAAGCCGGCAGTCATCTGGTCAAGATCGGGAAAACCGGTGGGCGTGCCGGTAATTGATTGCTGTTTACCGCAAATACTATCGATTTTATCAAGCACCTTTTTGATCACAGAATCAATCCGGTGAAACCCTTCACGGGAACGTTTTAAGGCAATTTCAAAAATTGATTTTTCGGCATCATCAAGTATTTGGTCAACATTTTCCGGATTGCTGAAAGCCTTGGAGACAACTCTTGTCCCCGCTTCAATCAGCCGGCGTAAAATAGCTTTTTCTTCAACAATCTTTGAATAATAGTCGGCGTTAGCGGCGGTTGGCACCGAGTTAAGCAGGTCGGCAATATAGACTGAGCCGCCAGCTGCGTCAATTTTTCCGCTTTTGCGCAGCTCTTCGGTCACGGTGACCAGGTCAATTGGTTCACCCCGGTCAAAAAGGGTAACGATCGATTCAAAAATATAGCGGTGCGCGTCACGATAAAAACTTTCCGGGTTAAGGGTCTCAATCACCCGGACAGCAGCATTTTTATCGAGCAGCATGGAACCCAAAACCGATTGTTCGGCAGTCAAGTTCTGTGGGGGGAGACGTTCTTCAGCCATAAGAGTACTATTTTACGATACTTTGGCTCCGGGGGCAATCTCCTTCTCAACGGTTGTACAGACCACTTGGGTGCGGTCGGGATCAGAAGCGCAGAGGATCATCCCGCGGCTCTCAATTCCCCTGATAACCCGCGGCTCCAAATTTGCTAAAACCAGCACTTTTTTACCGATTATCTGCTCAATTTGGTAATACTGCTTTATCCCGGCGACTAATGTCCTTTCTTCATCACCAACATTAACGGTCAGCTTATAGAGTTTATCTGCGCCAGCGATCTCTTCCGCTGTTTTGATCTCCGCCACACGAATATCCATTTTTTTAAAATCCTCAAACGTCACATTTTCCATATAAACTCCTTTATGATAAAACTTTTTTCAAATATCGCCCAGTGTAGCTGCCGGCCACCCGGGCCACCGCTTCGGGAGTTCCCTGGGCAACTATTTTCCCCCCTTCGTCCCCTCCCTCCGGGCCCAAATCAATAATATGATCGGCTGTTTTGATAACGTCCAGGTTATGTTCAATGACAATCACAGTATTACCGGTCGCCGTCAGTCGATGCAAAACAACCAGGAGCTTTTTTACATCATCAAAATGCAGCCCGGTTGTAGGTTCATCTAAAAGATAGAGGGTCCGCCCGGTTGACCGGGTAGCTAATTCGGTCGCCAGCTTTATGCGCTGGGCCTCCCCGCCGGAAAGAGTGGTCGCCGCTTGGCCAAGTTTAATATAACTTAAACCAACATCCATCAACGTCTGCAGCTTACGCTGGATTTGAGGGATATTTTCAAACAGGCTTAAGGCTTCCTCAACTGTACTATCAAGGACATCGAAAATATTTTTCCCTTTGTAATGGACCTCTAATGTTTCACGGTTATACCGTTTGGCTTTACAGACATCACAGGGGACATAGACATCGGGGAGAAAGTGCATTTCTATTTTGACCAGACCATCGCCATGGCAGGCTTCACACCGGCCGCCTTTTACATTAAAGGAAAAGCGCCCATTTTTATACCCCCGGATCCTTGCTTCCTGGGTCAGGGCAAAAAGATTTCTAATGTGGTCAAAAACCCCTGTATAGGTCGCCGGATTGGAACGGGGAGTTCGGCCAATCGGCGTCTGATCGATAATCACAACCTTATCAATGTGTTCCAGGCCAGTTATGGCCTGATGTTCACCGGCTTTTTCCAAAGATCGATAAAATTTCTTGGAGAGTGCCTTATAAAGGATATCATTGACCAGGGAGCTTTTGCCTGAGCCGGAGACTCCGGTAACGCAGGTAAAGATGCCCAGGGGAAAATTGGCCTCAATATTTTTCAAATTATGATGCTTGGCCCCTTTCACTGTCAGGAAATTGCCATTCCCGGATTTCCTTTCAGCCGGTAATTCAACCTTCAAGGTCCCGTTCAAATATTTACCGGTAATTGAATGTTCATGCCGGCAGACTTCTGTGACTGACCCGGTGGCCACGATCTCCCCACCATGGCGCCCTGCCCCCGGACCGATATCAACCAGGAAATCTGCTTCACGCATGGTCTCTTCATCATGTTCTACCACAATAACTGTATTCCCCAGGTCGCGCAGCCGATTAAGGGTCTCAAGCAAACGGCGATTATCCCGCTGATGCAACCCGATTGATGGCTCGTCGAGGATATAAAGGACACCAACCAGCCCGGACCCGACCTGGGTGGCCAACCTTGTCCGTTGCGCCTCACCGCCGGACAATGTGGCAGATTCGCGGCTAAGCGTAATATAATCCAAGCCGACATCCATCAGGAATTTTAACCGGGCCTTGATTTCCTTAATAATTTGCCGGGCGATAATTTGCTCACGTTCAGAAAGCTGTAACTCGTCAATAAACTGGTAAGTTTTTTTAATTGAAAAACCGGTTACCTCGGCGATTGATTTGCCGGCGATTTTTACCCCCAAACTTTCCGGACGCAGGCGCAAACCACCGCAATCAGCACAAGGAATGGCACTCATATATCGGTAAAGGCTGTAGCGGACATGTTCCGACTGTGTTTCTGTATAACGACGACGCAGCCACTTGATGACCCCCTCAAACCGGCCTTCATGCTCCCAATATCCGCGTTGCATGACCATCTTAAATCTGATGGCCTGGTCTGTCCCCTGGAGGATCACCTCTAATTGATGCTTTGTCAGCTGCTTAATCGGCGTGTCCAGATCAAAGCCAAAGACTTCGCCGACCGCCTGGAGCTTATGCAAATAATACGAGCCGGCCTCACCCCAAGGGGCAATTGCGCCCTGGTTGAGGGTAAGACTTTTATCCGGAATAATCAGGTCTGGATCAAATTCCAGCTTATCCCCCAAACCACTGCATTTTGGACAAGCCCCGTAAGGGCTATTAAAAGAAAAAATACGGGGGGTGATTTCATCAAGCGATACCCCGCAATACGGGCAGGAAAACTTTTCGCTGAAAATCCTGGGCTTGGCTTTGGCCTTTTCCGCCAAGGTTTCGACAATGCCATTCCCAAAACGCAGCGCGGTCTCGACCGATTCATTAAGCCGTTTCCTGTTGGCTTGGTTGACAGTAATCCTATCAACCACAATTTCGATATTATGCTTAAGCTTTTTATTAAGAGGGGGGATATTTTCAAGCTCATAAACTTTACCATCGACCCGGACACGCACGAATCCATCTTTTTGGATCTCGGCTACCAGGCTCTTGTATTCCCCTTTTCGCCCCCTGATAACCGGGGCCAAAATCAAGGTCTTTTCGCCATCAGAATGTTGTAATAATTGGTCAACTATCTGTTCCGGGGTCTGCCGCTCAATCTTACGCCCGCATTTGGGACAATGCGGGATGCCAATGTTGGCGTAGAGAAGACGAAAATAATCATAGATCTCGGTGACCGTCCCGACAGTTGATCGAGGATTGCGCGAGGGGGCTTTTTGGTCTATCGAGATGGCCGGAGACAGGCCTTCGATGGAATCGACATCCGGCTTTTGCATCTGTTCCAAAAACTGCCGGGCATAAGCCGACAATGACTCCACATAGCGGCGTTGCCCCTCGGCGTAAATAGTATCAAAGGCCAAGGAAGACTTACCGGAACCGGACAGACCGGTAAAAACAATTAATTTATTCCGGGGTAATTCAAGATGGACATTTTTTAGGTTATGTTCCCTCGCCCCCTTGATGATAATTTTATCGCTAGTCATTTATCTTATTTTATCAAATATTGCCTGAAATTTCTTTATTTAGGTGACGAAAAACATACGGCTGCAAAATTTCAAAGGAGAAATAAATGGTTATTGCCACAGTATCTTCCAAGACAATCTTCTGGACCCGGGTCGGACAGGTTGGTTATGGACTGACAAGGTCACTTACGGGCCTTAAATCTGTCGCCCTTAGGGCGGGCACCAAAATGAATACCCTAAGTGATCCCACCTTGCAGATCGGCACTGGCGTCGATTGCTCGGTTAATGTGCACCCGGACATGCTGGAAGCCCTTCATGAACAAGGCATTGATAATCTAACGATCAATTCACACCTGGGTGAGCGCAAGGCCCCGACGGAAGACCTGGAAAGGGCCATTGTTTTGGGAACCCGGATGGCCATGGCTCAACTAAAAGTTCCAACAACCGTCCAGCTCCCCTTGAGTGATTTATCTGTAATCGTAACATCGGATGGAGCAACGGGCATTACAACAGTTGATATTTATCGGACCAATGATGACCAGTACCAAAGTTTGGTAAAACCGGCTAATAAGGATGAAATGGCCCGAGAAATACTAACACATCTGCCAAGAAAGAATTATCTCTCGCCCAACACCTGGCGAAGTTTGCTGGCCAATATGGTCATGGCTGATGAAAACAAAATTGCCAAATATTCCGCCTTAACAGATAAATTTTTGGAACTGGAACATGGCTCATACTCCTTCACCACAAAAGCTGTTACCTTGGCGGCCTTCTTTAATCAAGCCTTCGCCCCCGCGGATAGAAACTGGCTTCTCACTCTTGGATCAATTGCGGCCAGATATACCCCCAGATTGTTTTATCTGTTGTTCAGTCAAGCTGTAAAACAGGCGGCCAGGTTATTTATTGCTGGTGAAAATGTCGATCAGGCAATAAAAGCGATGGAGGGTCTTGCGGAAGATCGTGTCGGATATATTTTAGATTTTGTGGCTGAAGAGGCCGGAAACGACCAAGAAGCACAAAAAAATATATTTCATTATATGGAGGCAATCAGAAGATTGATAACTTCGGAACCACCGGTCGTTTCGGTTAAATTAACCGGGTTGGTGGCCAATTTTTCTGCTCGAATCGCTCAGGGTGGCGATGAGGCCACAGCAGCCCGGCGGGAAGCGGTTGCAGCGCTTACCAGCATCCTAAGAATCGCCAAAAGGGAAGATACGGTTGTTATTATTGATTTGGAAAGGTTCTCTGTCAAAGATCCAACCCTGGATATTTTGGAAGCAACAATTAGAGAAAGCAATTACGCGTTTGCCAGCTATCTTGGCGTCGTTGAACAGACCTATTTACAAACATCTCTGCAAGACACCGCCAGGCTGGCCACCTTTGCCCAGGAATGTTCTACCGCGACCGCTGGACAGAGCCAGCTATTTATTCGTTTTGTTAAGGGAGCCTACCAGAACGCTGATAGCGAATTTGTACTGGAAAGCCACGAAGCGGTCAACCAGCGCTATATCGAATGCTTAAAACTGGCCTATTCACAATTTGGGGCCATTCGTCTGGCTATTGCTTCACACAACCTGCGCACGATTTCCGAAGCGCTGGAATTAGCCCGCACCATGGGGGTCAATGAAGAGAAATTGGAATTTGAAATGCTGCTGGGGATGCCGGCCAGCCCGCTCCTTTATGCCCTGGCCCAAATGGGCCGCACCTGCCGCTTCTATATGCCGGTAGGGACATTCTTTGAAAGTATCGGTTATTTTGTCAGAAGAATGGTGGAAAATGCCAATTCCAGTTCTTGTCAAAAACATTTTAGGGAATTTGCCGCGGGAAAAATTCCCTTAAAGGAATATCTGGCAAGGGTCTTTGCTCCGCTAATCAGCTGATGGGGTTAAAAAAACAGCTGCGATTGCCGGTATGGCAGGCGATGTCGCCGACCTGTTCGATTTTGGCCAATAAAGCATCAGCATCGCAATCATAAAACAGCTCTTTGACTTTTTGGATATGACCAGAGGTATCCCCTTTATGCCAGAGGACCTTACGCGAGCGGCTCCAATAGACCATCTCTTTCATCGCTAAAGTCTTGGCCAAAGATTCCTTGTTCATATAAGCCAGCATCAGAACGGTGCCATCCTTGTAATCTTGCGCTATAACAGGCACTAATCCATCCGAATTAAACTTAATTTTATTGATAGCTCCATCATTGGTCATTGGCACTTGGTTATTAGACATTTAAGTCAGCCTCCTCCATTTTTTTCTTCACAACAGCATATTTCACGTTAACCGCCCCACTCCCCAACACCTCTTCCAACTGCTGGATCAAATCGGGATTAATATCCACCCAATTATTTTTCCCCAATTCTACGCTCCGCCCATCCATCCGGATAAAAACCGGGTCATTCCCCCTAAAGATAGTCAGGGTTTCTTTCATTCTAGATAACAAACTGCCGTCGGTCAAATCAACCAGTTCGATATGCAATGAACGGACTTTCTCCAATTCCTCGAGCGGCTCGACGGTCTCAACCATGACATTCAGCTCATCAGTGCGAAAATCGCGGTTTAGTTTCCCCTTGATTATCACAACTTCGTCATCGGTCAGCAGCGGGGCGCATTTTTCATAAGCCTTGGGAAAAATTACCAGCGGGATAGAGCCGGTTAAATCCTCAACGGCGGCTAATAACATTGTATCCCCTCGTTTTGTCACCACCTTGCGGCAGCCGGCCAATAAGCCGCCAATTGTTACCTGCTCGCCTTCACTCATATCAGGTATGTCCGCAATTTTAACGGTTGTCTGTCCCTCGAGTGAGTCACGCAGGCGCTCCAGGGGGTGCGAAGAGATATAAAGCCCTAACATCTCTTTTTCCATTCGGAGAATTTGTTCTGGGCCAAATTCGGGGATATCCCCGTCATTTGAACCGTTGGCGGCCACCGGTTGCGGGGCTTGGAAGGCAAACAGCGCCTCTTGCCCGTTGGCCCGCTCCTTGGCTGTCCTATTGGCCCGTTCCATCAAGGATTCATAACTCGAGAGTAGATACGACCGTCCGCCAAAAGCATCAAGCGCGCCTGATTTGATTAGGCTTTCGATGACTTTTTTATTGACAGCCCTGGTATCAACCCGGGAGTA
>MEUF01000062.1:7359-10958 GCA_001771615.1 candidate division WOR-1 bacterium RIFOXYB2_FULL_48_7 | reverse complement strand
AAATCAGCGTCAAGGCTGCCTGCGACCTGCGCAAAATCAAGGCCGAATATTTTGATGTTACCAAAGATCCCGACGATATCCTCAAAGATGACAGCATTTCCGTGGTCATTGAAACAATGGGAGGGCTTGAGCCAGCCAAAGCCTATGTCCTGGCGGCACTCCGCTCGGGTAAACATGTCGTTACTTCCAATAAAGAGCTGATCGCTAATTATCTTGATGAGTTGTTGAAGGTCGCCAAAGCTAATGGTGTCTCCATCCTTTATGAAGGGGCAGTTGGCGGCGGCATTCCGATCCTAAATACTATTAGGGATAATTTAAGCGCGAATTCGATAGATGAAATTTATGGGATCGTAAACGGGACGACCAATTACATATTATATAAGATGGCCAGCCAGGGGATGGAATTTGCTCAAGCGCTCAAGCTGGCCCAGCAACATGGTTATGCCGAAGCCAACCCTAAAAATGATCTGGCCGGTTATGATGCCGCCTTTAAAGCGGTGATCCTGGCCGCCACCGCTTTTCGCGCCAAAGTTGCCGTGGATGATATTTATCGTCAAGGCATCGAGGATATCACTGCCGAAGATATTCAATATGCCAAAGAGATGGGGTATGTCATTAAACTTCTGGCTGTTGCCAGACGGGAAGGGGGCCGTCTCGATATTCGTGTGCATCCCGCCTTGGTCCCCCAAGGGCATCCTCTGGCCAACGTAAATGATAATTTCAACGCCATTTATGTGAAAGGTTTTCCGGTAGGCGAATTAATGTTTTATGGCCCTGGAGCCGGGGGAAATCCGACTGCTTCAGCCGTGGTCAATGACATCATTAAGGTGAGCAAAACAAAAGGGGCGGAACTTCGCTCTTCGCACTTTGAGCTTCGAACGGTGCCACTCAAGCCGATCTCGGAAATCGAGGGGCGATATTATCTCCGCCTGGAGGTCCCTGATCGCCACGGTGTCCTGGCCGGAATCTCCAAGACTTTTGCTGATGAAAAGGTTTCCATTGCTGCTGTTGTCCAGAAAGAGACCAAAGGCAATGTCGCCACCATTGTCATAATGCTTGATACAGCCAAAGAAGCCAATGTTCAATTGGCCCTGGCCAAATTGGAGAAGCTCCCGGTTGTCAAACGGATCGCCAATTTAATTAGAATTATCTGAAACACCCCTTGACAGAAATAACCCCTCATAATATAATGTTTAAGTTCGAGGCCTTGTTGGGGATAGGACTGCGTGTCGCTTCTGCGGTCAAAGGCTAATTCCTTCCAGAGTTACGCTTGGATGGAGCTAAGTTCCCCTCTCATTTTTTCCAGAAAACGGAAAAAAGGGGAGGGTTTGTGTGTTTGGGGGGTTGAATAAAGATTATGAGAGAAATAATTACGATTTCATGTACGGAATGTAAAAGAAAAAATTACACTTCGACAAAAAATAAGAAAAATACTAAAGAGAGAGTCGAACTCTCTAAATTTTGTCCCTGGTGCGGTAAGCACACAAAGCATAAAGAGGAGAAATAGGGGATCCGGGAAGCTGATTGCTTAAGACGGGCCTGTCGGTTAATGGCAAACCACCGGTCTCCAAAACCGGGACTCCCCGTTCAAGTCGGGGCAGGCCCGATCGGATGTACAAATGAAGGGTAAGTTAATCGGTTACATCAAAGAGACCCTGGCTGAGCTGAAAAAGGTTACCTGGCCAGACAGGAGTTATGTTTCAGTCGCGACGGTTATCGTGTTATTGCTGGTGATTGCTTCAGGTCTGTTTGTGATGCTGGTCGATTTTGGTCTGGCCGAGATCTTTAAAATAATTTTGAGATAAAATGGAAGAAAATCAGAACCAAGAGATAAATCAGGAAATTCCGGCTGCGCCGCAGCCGGTCGAAAACACAGTTGTACCTGCGGACGTACCCGAGCCGGTATCAGAAGCCCCCAAGCCAGCCAAACAGCCCCTGCCGCCAATTGATGGTGAACGGCGCTGGTATGTGGTTCAGACCTTAACTGGCCAGGAAGAGCGGGCCAAGGCGGCCCTGGAACAGACGATTGATTCCGAGGGACTGCAAAATCGTGTTTTCCAGGTCCTGGTGCCGATGGAAGAGACAATCGAGATCAAGAATGGCAAACGCCAGGAAAAAATCCGCAAAATGTTCCCGGGTTATGTTTTTGTCGAGATGATCCTTGATGAAGAGACCTGGTACCTGATCAGGCAGACAACTGGGGTCGCCCGTTTCATCGGCACCAAGGTCAAGCCGACGCCGGTTTCTGAAAAAGAGATGCAGCGTGTCCTGAAACAGCTTGGTAAAGAAGAAAAACTCGAAGTCAATTTTGAAAAAGGGGAAGGGGTCAGGGTCATTTCTGGTCCGTTCCGTGGTTATACCGGAATAGTTGACGAAATTAACCCAGAAAAGGGAAAGCTCAAAGTCCTGATCAATATTTTCGGCCGTGACACGCCAGTCGAAGTTAATTTTGAGCACTCTCAGAGGATAGGATAAAAATATGGCAAAAGAATTGTTAACCAAGGTCAAATTACAGATCAAAGCCGGAGCGGCTAATCCAGCCCCGCCGATCGGGCCAGCGCTCGGTCAGCACGGTATCAACATTATGGAGTTTTGCAAACAATATAATGCTGCTACCAAAGACAAGGGAGATACGATCATCCCAGTCGAGATTTCAATCTTCAAAGATCGTTCGTTTACCTTTATTTTAAAAACCCCGCCTGTCGCTGACCTATTAAGAAAGGCCGCTGGCGTGGAAAAGGGCTCCGGTACTCCAAACAAGTCCAAAGTGGGCAAAGTTAATCTGGCCAAGGTCAAAGAAATTGCCCAGATCAAGTTACCTGATTTAAATGCCAATGACGTCGAGGCGGCTGCCAAGATCGTGGCCGGGACAGCCCGCAGTATGGGGATAACAGTCGAATGAAATACGGAAAAAAATATTTAGAAAAAGCTAAACTGGTTGAAAATACTAAATTCTATCAATTGGCCGAAGCGCTTGAGCTGGTCAAGAAATCGGCGACAGCCAAATTTCCGGAAACTGTTGATTTGGCTATCAAATTGGGTGTCGATACAGTCAAAAATCCTTCAATCAGGGGAACTGTGTCTTTGCCTGCTGGCAGCGGTAAAACCAAAAAAGTTGCCGTGATCACCCGTGAAGACAGGGCCAAGGATGCCCTGGATGCCGGGGCTGATGTGGCTGGCGAAAAAGAGCTGGTCGAAAAAATTAAAGGCGGCTTCCTTGGTTTTGATATTTTGATCGCTTCGCCGGATATGATGGGCGAGGTTGGTAAGCTGGGAAAGGTTCTAGGCCCCAAAGGTCTGATGCCGAACCCAAAAACCGGGACTGTCACCGAAGATGTTGTCAAAGCAGTCAAAGAATTTAAAGGCGGCAAGGTTGAATTTAAGATGGACAAGGGGGGAGTGGTGCATTCTGCCATTGGTAAGGCCAATTTTGCTTTGGCCGATCTGCAAAAGAACTTCCTGGCAGTTGTTTCCACTGTCAGCCATGCCAAACCAAGTGGTTTCAAGGGTGTTTACATTAAATCCATTACCCTTTCTTCTTCCATGGGCCCCGGAGTCAAGCTTGATACCAGAAAAATTATGGATGAGGTTAGCTAAAC
>MEUF01000062.1:0-7282 GCA_001771615.1 candidate division WOR-1 bacterium RIFOXYB2_FULL_48_7 | reverse complement strand
TTGCGCAAAAACCTGCGGGCTGAAAACGCTGAACTCAAGGTGATAAAAAACACCCTGATCGAACGGGCAGTTAAGGAAACCGGGTTAGACGGTTTGGCGGACTCGCTCAAAGGGCCGACTATTTTGCTGCTGGGCTACAAGGATGCGGTCACGCCGCTCAAGGTCCTGGTCAAGTTCATTAAAGATAATGAAAAAGGTGAAATTCGCCAAGGGGTTGTCGATAAAAATCTTTATGGGAAGAGCGATTTAGGCGCTATTGCCAAACTGCCGTCAAAAGATGTCCTGATCGGTAAGGCGGTTGGCGGGCTCAAGTCGCCGTTGTATGGCTTGGTTAACGTTTTGCATGGGCCGATCCGCAAGGTGGTTTATGCACTTAACGCAATCAAAGATAAGAAAGGGGGGAATTAGAAATGGCCAATGTTGATGAACTGATATCTGCAGTCGAAGGGATGACCGTGCTCGAACTTAATGACCTGGTAAAGAAACTCGAAGAAAAATTTGGGGTTTCCGCTGCCGCTCCGGTCATGATGGGGGCTGTTGCCGGTGGCTCTGCCGCTGGTGCCGCCGAAGTCAAAGAAGAGTTTGATGTCGTGTTGACTTCTTCCGGCGATAAAAAAATCCAAGTACTCAAAGTTTTGCGTGAATTGACCGGCCTGGGGCTCAAGGAAGCTAAGGATCTGGTTGACAATGCGCCGAAAACTGTCAAGGAAAAGATCAAGAAAGAAGAAGCTGCCGAAATCAAGAAAAAATTAGAAGCCGAAGGTGCGAAAGTAGAGATTAAGTAATGACGGCAAGAAAAAGGTATTATCAGGGTCTATTTAAAAAGCTGGAAGCTCCCGATTTGCTGGAGCTGCAGAAAGATTCTTTCAAGTGGTTCCTGGAAACAGGGCTGCCGGAAGAATTAAAACTTATTTCGCCGATCAAGGGATTCCAGGGAAAACTGGAACTTTCCTTCACCGGTAAGATTTCTTTTGGCAAGCCAAAGTTCAGCGCGCAGGATTGTCTGATCCGTGAGACGACCTTTGCGTTGCCGATCAAGGTTGAATCACGGCTGCTTAATAAGGAATCGAAAGAGGTTAAATCCCAGGAGGGTTTTATCGGTGACCTGCCGATGATGACCGAACGTGGAACTTTCATTATTAACGGCGCGGAACGGGTTATTGTCTCGCAGCTGGTCCGCTCGCCCGGTGTTTATTACCGGGAATCAAAGCGGATCGAGCGCAGCGGCAAGGTTATCTTTTACGCGACTGTTATCCCAGATCGGGGGGCCTGGCTGGAAATAGAAACTGATGCCTCGAGTGTGATTTTTGTCCGAATTAATCGCACCCGCAAAATTCCGTTGACTATGTTTCTTTGTGCCATTGGCGCGACGGAAAAAGAAATCCTAAGCGCCCTGCCGGAGGGGGAAAACCGCCGCCGGACTTTTAAAGACTGCCCGATCATGCCAAAAGAAGAAGCTTTGATCGAGTTGTATAAAAAATTGCGTCCTGGTGATCCAGTTACCCAGGAAGGGGCTCATGTTTACCTGAACAACCTCTTCTTTAATCCGCGGCGCTATGATTTGGGCCGCGTTGGACGTTATAAGCTTAACCGCAAGCTGGGGATTAATGTCTCTGAAGAAAAGCAGACGCTGACTAATGACGATATCCTGGCTATGGTCAAGTACCTGGTCATGATCAATAACGGGGAAGGGATTTCCGACGATATTGATCACCTGGGAAATCGCCGCATCAGGGCCGTTGGTGAATTGTTACAGCATCAGATCAGGGTGGGTTTGGCCAGGATTGAAAAACTGGTTAAAGAACAGATGATGGTCCGAGGCGGCGAACCGCTGACCCCGAGCCAGCTGGTCAATATCCGGCCGCTGCAAGCTATCATCAAGGAATTTTTTGGCTCCAGCCAATTATCGCAGTTTATGGACCAGACCAATCCCTTAGCCGAGTTGACCCACAAACGCCGTCTCTCGGCGCTTGGGCCAGGCGGGCTAAGCCGCGAAAGGGCCGGATTCGAAGTACGCGACATCCATCCTTCGCATTATGGCCGCATCTGTCCGATCGAAACACCAGAAGGTCCCAATGCCGGTCTTATTGGTTCACTTAGTACTTATGGACGGATCAACAAGTACGGCTTTATCGAAACCCCATATCGCAAGGTCGTTAATGGGGTTGTAACCAATAAGATTGAATATTTAACCGCTGATATCGAAGACTTACACAAGATCGCTTCTTGCGACGTCAAGCTTAATGACGACGGCAAAATGATTGAAGAACAGGTACCCGTGCGTTATAAGCGGGAATTTGTCTTTGCGCCGCCAAAGGAAGCCGATTACATCAGTGTTGTTCCTGAACAGATTATCGGTATCTCGACATCCATGATCCCTTTTGTCGAGCATGATGACGCTAACCGTGCCTTAATGGGTGCCAACATGCAGCGTCAGTCAGTTCCCCTGCTTGATCCCGATCAGCCGATGGTGGGGACCGGTTGGGAAGACAAAATTGCTTTTGATTCCGGGACATTGGTCTTGGCCAAAAATCCCGGCAAAGTAGCAAAGGCCGACGCGACAGAAATTGTCATTGAACGTTCAAATAAGAGCAAAGATGTTTACAAATTAATTAACTTCAGTCGCAGCAACCAGGATACTTTGGTCCATCAGAAACCGCGGATTAACGTCGGTGAAAAGGTGGAGCAGGGGCAGGTGCTGGCTGATGGTTCAGCGACCAAAAATGGTGAGCTGGCCCTGGGAAAAAACGTCCTGGTAGCCATGATGCCTTGGGAAGGCTATAACTACGAAGACGCCGTTATCCTCTCGGAGAGACTGGTCAAGAAAGATATGTTCACTTCTGTCCATATCCAACGTTTCGAAGTGGAAATCCGGGCGACCAAGCTGGGGATGGAAGAAATCACCCGGGAAATTCCCAACGTCGGTGAAGAAGCTCTGGCCAGCCTGGATGAGCGCGGCATAGTTGTTGTCGGCTCCGAGGTTGAAGCCGGTGATATTTTAGTCGGTAAAGTTACCCCCAAGGGTGAAACAGAATTACCGGCCGAAGAAAAACTCCTGCGCGCCATATTCGGCGACAAAGCCCGTGATATGCGCGACACATCTTTGCGCGTTCCGCCCGGAGAAAGCGGCAAAGTGATCAATGTCCGTGTTTTCTCCCGGGAAAAAGGGGACGAACTGCCGCCAGGGGTTCACGAATTAATCCGGGTATATATTGCCCAATTAAGAAAAATATCTGTCGGTGATAAGATCGCCGGACGGCACGGGAATAAAGGGGTTATCGCCAAGGTTATGTCCGAAGAAGACATGCCTTATTTGCCGGATGGGACACCAGTTGATGTGGTGCTTAATCCGCTGGGGGTGCCTTCCCGTATGAATATCGGCCAGATTTTTGAGCTGACCCTAGGTAATGCCGCCAAACACCTGGGCCGTAACTACGAAATTCCCCCTTTCGATGAAACCTACCATGACAACGCTTCGATCGAAATGATTGAGAGCGAGCTCAAAGAAGCCATCGAGAAAAAAGGCCTTAATTGGCTTGATAGTTATGGCAAGGTAGAGCTTTATGATGGTCGGACCGGCCGGCCCTTTGGGCGCAAGGTCGCCATTGGTTATATGTACCTGATGAAGCTGATCCATTTGGTTGACGATAAGATGCACGCCCGTTCCACCGGACCATATTCCCTGATCACCCAACAACCACTCGGCGGTAAGGCGCAGTTTGGTGGGCAAAGATTTGGTGAAATGGAAGTTTGGGCATTAGAAGCTTACGGTGCCTCACATACTTTACAGGAGCTGTTAACTGTCAAATCGGACGATGTAGTTGGCCGCTCCAAGGTTTATGAATCAATCCTCAAGGGAAAAATGATGGGCAAGCCGGGTATCCCAGAATCGTTCAAGGTTTTGGTCAAGGAATTACGCGGTTTGGGCCTCGACATGAAGACCTTGGGCAAAGATGGCAAAGAGATAAATATCGATGAAGAAGGCAGACCGGCGGCGGAAAGAACTCCGCAAATATTTGGCCGGTCAACCGGAGGAGACAAAGGTGGCGCTTAAGAAAATCGAGGACAAGGAATTTTCCTTTATCAAGATCGGTTTGGCCTCTCCCGAACAAGTACAGAAATGGTCGCACGGCGAGGTTGAAAAGCCCGAGACCATTAATTATCGGACTTTCAAGCCGGAGCGCCGCGGTTTGTTTTGCGAAAAGATTTTTGGACCAGTCAAAGACTGGGAGTGCCATTGCGGTAAATATCGACGTGTCCGCTATCGGGGCATTGTTTGCGAACGCTGCGGGGTTGAAGTTACCACTTCTCGTGTCCGCCGCGAACGGATGGGGCATATTCGTCTAGTTGAACCGGTGGCCCATATCTGGTTTTTACGCGGCATTCCCAGCTACATTAGCTTACTCCTTGATATTTCTGGTCGGGCACTGGAAGAAGTTATCTATTATGATGCTTTTTTAGTCACCGATGTCACTGAGGGGATCAAAGGGGTCAAAGTAGGGCAGGTCCTGCGCGAAGCCGATTATCAGGAAGCCGTTGAAAAGCATGGTAATAAATTCAAGGCTGAAACCGGTGCCCGGGCTGTCAAAGAGCTGCTTGGCCGGATCGATCTTGGCCAATTGGTTTCCAAACTTCGCCGTGATTTTAAGACCGCCACCGGTCAAAAGCGGATGAAGATTATCAAAAGACTGCGCATTGCTGAAGCTTTTGCCAAGAGCAGCAATCACCCGGCCTGGATGATTATCGATGTTTTACCGGTCATTCCACCGGATCTGCGGCCGATGGTGCAACTCGAAGGCGGACGCTTTGCCACCTCTGATCTCAACGATTTATATCGCCGCGTCCTGAACAGGAATAATCGTCTGAAAAAGATGATCAATATGGGCGCCCCGGATATGATTATCCGCAATGAAAAGCGGATGTTGCAGGAATCTGTCGACGTATTAATTGATAATGGCCGGCGTAAGCGGGCTGTTACCGGCTCTTCCGGCCGTCCTTTAAAATCTCTCACTGACGGCATCGAAGGCAAACAGGGACGTTTCCGGCAAAACTTGCTCGGAAAGCGAACTGATTATTCCGGCCGCTCGGTTATTGTTGTTGGTCCGAACCTGAAATTGCATCAATGTGGTTTGCCAAAAGAAATGGCGCTGGAATTGTTCAAACCGTTTGTGATCAGAAAGTTGGTTGAACGCGGGCTGGCCCAAAACGTCAAATCAGCCAAGCGGATGATTGAGCGGCAAGAGGTTATCGTCTGGGATATCCTGGAAGAGGTAATCAAGGGGCATCCTGTCCTGCTTAACCGTGCTCCGACTCTCCATCGGCTTGGTATCCAGGCGTTTGAACCGGTCCTGGTTGAGGGCAAAGCTATTCAGATCCACCCACTGGTTTGTCCTGCTTTCAACGCTGACTTTGACGGCGACCAAATGGCCGTCCATGTGCCGTTGCTGCCGGAAGCCCAGGTTGAAGCCAGGATTTTAATGATGTCGTCAAATAATATTTTATCGCCAGCCTCCGGCCGGCCGATAATTACGCCGACACAGGATATGGTCCTGGGGACATATTACATGACTGTATTAAACGAAAATGAAACCTTGGGTAAAGGTTTAATTTTTGCCAACTTTTGGGATGCCATGGTTACCAACGATCTCGATGAACTCCATCTGCATGCGCAGATCAAAGTCCGACACAACGGAGAAATCTACGAAACCACTGTCGGTCGGGTCAAGTTTAACGCCACCCTCAATCGGGTCCTCAAGCGGCGCGGGATAAATGAAGAATATCCTTATATCAATAAGCTTTTGGGTAAAAAAGAATTAGAAGCCTTGATCACCGATTGTTACCACCGCTATGGCAGTGCTATTACCGCCCAAATCGCTGACGAGATTAAACGGTTGGGCTTCAAGTATGCCACTCTAGCCGGGGTCTCAATTTCTATTGATGATCTAGTTGTGCCAGAAAAGAAAAAAGAAATCGTCGAAAAAGCCAATAACCAGGTCGCCAAACTGGAACAGCATTTCCGCGATGGCACCCTTTCGGCCAAAGAAAAATTTATCCGCTCGCTGGATATTTGGGGTGGAGTGACCGAAGAGGTCACCGAGCAGATGCTCAAGGGGCTGGACAGGCTCAACTCGGTATATATGATGGCCTTCTCCGGTGCCCGTGGTAACGTCCAACAGGTTCGTCAGCTCTCCGGGATCCGCGGTTTGATGGCCGATCCGTTTGGTAACATCATTAACATTCCGATTAAAGCTAACTTTAAAGAAGGGTTAAGCGTCACTGAATATTTTATCTCCTCCTACGGAGCCCGAAAAGGGTTGGTTGATACGGCTCTGCGTACAGCCGATTCCGGATACCTGACCAGACGCTTGGTTGATGTGGCCCAGGACGTCATCATTACCGAAGAGGATTGCGGCACCAAAGATGGGATTGAGCTTTCGACCGTTCGCGAAGGTTTTGAGGAAATTATTCCTTTATTCCAGCGGTTGCTCCATCGGATCCCCTTAAAAAATGTAGTTGATCCATTATCCGGTAAAGTTTTGGCCAAGGCCGGGGAATTTATTGACCTGGAAACTGCCAAGAAAATTGCTGAATCCGGCTTAGAAAAAATTGTTGTTCGCTCGGCGCTGGCTTGTCAGACCAAGAAAGGGCTTTGCCAAAAATGCTATGGCTTGGATCTTTCGACTATGAAACTGGTCAATATCGGCGAGGCGATCGGCATCATCGCGGCTCAAAGTATCGGTGAGCCGGGTACGCAGCTGACCATGAGAACCTTCCATATCGGTGGTGTGGCCTTGCATAAAACTGCCAAGACGCAGATTAAGGCCAAACATAGCGGGACGGTTGATTTTGCTGAAGGGATTGAAATCAAGGATATCATGGATGAGTTCGGCGTCAAGCAAAAAACGGTTACCCGCAGCTCCATCGCTTACATCAAGATCAAAGATAAAAAAGAAGAGTATCCTCTGCCGGTTGGTTCAATACTAAAAGTCAAAACCGGCGAAAAGATTGAGCACAATGAAACGATTGCCGAATTTGACTCGACTTATGAATATGTCGTGGCCAGCTCCGGCGGTAGAACGATTTTCTTCAATATCGATCCGGGTAAACAAGGCAAGGAACGGGTCGCCCGCAAAGACGGCGAAATCTTTGTTTTCAGCCCCAAGAACAAAAAAGAATATGATGTCCCCAAGGATGCCCAGATTTTTGTCAAACCTGGCGACAAGGTCAAGGTGGGCGATGAAATCGCCAGCGGGCTCGTTTGTAAAACAGTCGGGGCCGTTAT
>MEUF01000061.1:2452-7389 GCA_001771615.1 candidate division WOR-1 bacterium RIFOXYB2_FULL_48_7 | reverse complement strand
AGAAAACGGCACCATGATGTATTTTGCCCACTCCTACTATTGTGAACCGATTGATGAGGGGGTCGTTGCCACCCGGACCGATTATGGTATAGAATATACTTCTGCGGTCTGGCAGGATAATTTATTCGGGATCCAGTTCCATCCGGAAAAAAGCGGCCCGGCCGGTTTGCAAATACTCAAAAACTTTGGAGAACTATGTTTGAAGTAATACCAGCAATTGATATTCTCGGTGGCAAGTGCGTCCGCCTGAAACAGGGGAAGTACGATGCCGAAACAGTCTATTTTGATAACCCTGTCGAGGCGGCCAAAAAATGGGAAGCGGCCGGCGCCAAGCGGATCCACGTTGTTGACCTTGACGGGGCCAGGACCGGCACCCCGGGAAATATTGAGATCATCAAAAACATCATCAAAGAGGTGAAAATCCCTATTCAAGTTGGTGGTGGGATCAGGATGTTTTCGCTGATCCAGGAACTAATCAGTTTTGGGGTTGATCGGGTTGTCCTGGGCACGACCGCGATAAAAAACCCCAACCTGCTGGAAAAAGTCAGCGAAACTTTTGGCGATCAGATCGCCGTGGCTATTGATGCCAAAGGGAAAATGGCCGCCGCCGAGGGCTGGATGTATGTCAGCAAAAAAGATGTTGTCACGTTGGCCAAAGAGGCCATCGACCTGGGAGTTAACCGTTTTATATATACCGATATCAACCGTGATGGCATGTTAAGCGGCCCCAATTATGAAGCCGTTACCGCTTTCGCCCAAGAGGTAAAGGTCCCGGTGATCGCCTCTGGCGGCGTGGCCAAAAAAGAAGACATTGAAAAGCTGAAAGAGACCGGCGCCGAAGGGGTCATTGTCGGAAAAGCGCTTTATGACGGCAAGGTCAAACTGGAAGAGATCCTGTAGCCGCCAACAAATAAACCTCTGCTCCGTCCCAGGTTGAGATTTCGGTTATCAGCCCATTGGCATCATCGACAAAACCGACCAGAGCATATTTTACTTTTTTTTGGCGCAGCATGGAAACCGCAACCTCAACTGCCCCAGCCAGATCACCAATTAAAGTAATCGAAGGCCCGGAAATTTTCCACTCCTGCGAAATACGCCCGGCAACAAGGCTATTAACGGTATTGGGAAAAGTTAATGCCGAAGCTAAATGGCCACCATACTGCTTGATTTCGGCCAGATAATGCATTGTTGCCCTGGCCGCTCCCATTGAAGTCGCCATGACTATGGCCGCCGCAGACAGGTCAAGAGAAAGGTGAGAGCTATTGATCGCTTCGCCAGCGGCGACCAGGGCCATTTGCGACAAGCGATCCATCTTGCGCCAAGCGGGCGCTGATTCGGCTGGCAGCTGCCCAGGTTCCGCCCGACCACGCCCCAGTATCCGGAAATTTTTAGTCGTCGAATCTTTTAAGGACCAGTGAAGCATTGGTTCCTCCAAACCCGAAATTATTAGAAAGCGCGTATCGGCAAATTTGTTCTCTTGCCTGGTTGGGAATAACATCCAATGGACAATCGGGATCCGCCTCCTGGAAATTGATTGTGGGAGGCAAAAAACCATTTTTCAAGGCAATAAGGGTGGCAATCGCCTCGATAACACCGGCCGCCCCCATTGCATGGCCGATTTGTGATTTTGTCGAACTGACCGGGACCTTAGTAAACAGGGAATTAATTGCCATCGCCTCTGCCCGATCGTTTTGCAGTGTCCCTGTCCCATGGGCATTAACATAACCTATTTGATCTGGAGAAATTTGGGCTGAGGCCAAAGCCAATCGCATGGCCATCAAGGCCCCCTTTCCGGTCGGTTCCGGCGATGTATCATGATAGGCATCGGAGCTTAAGCCATAACCTAGTATTTCCCCAAGGATTGGCGCCCCCCTCCGTAACGCGTGATTGTATTCTTCCAAAAGGATAAAACCCGCCCCTTCACTGGCCACCAATCCCTGACGATTTTTATCAAAAGGCCGGCAAGCGACAGGGTCCAGGGACCTGAGGGCATGAAAACCTGAAAAAGTTGTCAAATTAAATGAATCGCTCCCACCAGCCAAAGCGATATCGCCCTCATCATTATGTAAATAATCAAAGGCCAGGCCAATGGCTACCGTACTGGCAGCACAAGCATTGGAGATGGTCCGCACCTTGCCGTGCAAAGCATATTTTGCAGCCACCTCTTTGACAGTTGTCGCCAACCTAAGCTTGGCCGGTAAAAAGTTTTTTGTCCGGCCTGATAAAACATATTCTTCCAAGCTTATTGCCGGACCGCTTAAAGTCCCGAAAAATAAGGGGCAGTTAGACAGCTGTTTTTCCGTTAGTCCCGTTTGACCCAGGGTTTCTTCTGCCGCCAAAAGGGCCAGGTGTGTCGTCCGATCAATTTCAAAAGGGGTGGCAGGGATATTATGGACCTCTCCGCCGATATGTACACGATATTTATCAGTTGGGAAGGCAGTAATCCGGCTAATTCCGGGACGGCCGTCCCGCAAAGCACGGGTAAATTCTAATTGATTATTAGCGTTTGAGGTCAAGACGCCGAGGCTGGTGACAACAACCCGCCTGGTCATTTTTTGGTCAAAAGAAGGGCCACAAAATCGGCAAGTGATTGTACATCCTTGAATATTTTGGCCGTATCTTTAAGCTCATCGGCCGAAATAGACAGGTCAAACTCCCGTTCAATTAATACGACAATTTCCAAAGAGTCGATGGAATCAAGCCCAAGCCCTTCACGAAACAACGGCTCATTATCTTTGATGCTTTCCAGGGTCCGTTTTAGACGGAGCTTGTCCACCAACATTTTTTTAAGCCGTTCTTTTATCTGATCGATATTCATTTAAACCGTTATCCCCCCATCAACCATAATTGTCTGCCCTTGGATATAGGAGGCAGCTTCAGTCACCAAAAAGAGTGCCACCTGGGCGACCTCTTCTGGCAGGCCGAAACGCTCCATGGGAATCAGGCGCAGATAATCGCGCTTGATATCTTCGCGTAACTCGGCGACGCGGTCTGACTCAATAAACCCCGGGGCAATTGAGTTAATATATATATTATAGTGCGACATCTCTTTGGCAAAGGCCTTGGTCAAGCCCTCTAGCCCCGCTTTTGAGGCGGCATAATTCGCCTGGCCCAATAATCCCCGCACAGCCGCTGTTGAAGAAATGTTAACGATTTTTCCGCTCTTTTGCGCCACCATCTGTTTAGCCACGGCCCGGCAGCAGTTAAATACCCCGGTCAGGTTGACATCGATTACTTTTTGCCATTCATCGTCTGTCATGACCATCAAAAACTTATCATTGATTATCCCGGCATTGTTGATCAGGATATCAATCCTGCCCCAATGCTTAAGGGTCTCCCTGATCATGGACGCAACTTCATCTGGTTTTTCAACATGGGCGGCAAAAGCCAAAGCCTGGTTATGGCCGATTTTTTTAACCACTTCTTCCGCTAGCATTTTTTCGGTGGCGAAATTCACCACTATTTTTGCTCCCTGACTGGCCAAAAGAAGGGCAATTGCCTTGCCAATGCCTTTGGAAGCCCCGGTAACAATCGCGACTTTATCTTTTAATTGCATGATACGGGGATTATAGTGCAGGTCATTTGAAGAAGCAAGTATTATGCCAGCGGGGTTTGCGACTTACGGTCCTGGACCTGTTTCATTAGGCCATTGTGGGTAGCCAGGCCGGCATACTCTTCATTTACCGGCTTGGCTTCAGGTTGGACTGGAGTAACAATTGGTTTTTCCCTTTTTTCTTTTTGCAGGAGTGGCGCCCCGGCAACCACAGTTGCAATAGCCCCTCTTTCCGGGCGAACAGCCGGACTTTTGTCCAGCATGGCTGTAATGATCGCTTCATTTTCTTTTAGTTTCTTGTCATAAGCTTTGACTACCCCTTCCAAGGCCGCGGAAGCGACAACCGGAGGAGATACTTCGGGCAGAGAAACCTGGGCAACCATGGCCGCATTAACATTTTCCCAGGCAACCGCGGCCATTGTCCTAAGCGGCCGGTCAATTCTGGCATCTTTTGTCAAGACATACAGGAATTGGGCAAATTGCGGCTGGTCTTCCGGAGCCAATTTGGCAACCATCTCTGGCGCCGTTGCCTGCAAGGCGGTCAGTATTTGTTTTTTAACCGGTTCCCGGGCGGCCACAAAATCTTCAACCGGATCAGGATTAGCAGCAAGTTGGGCAATAAATTGTTCTGCCTCAAGCTGGATTTGCTGATTTTGTTTGATCTGTGATAGATTGGCCAAGGCAGTCATCAAAAGCTCTTTGGTTGGTTGAGTTAACTGCAGGCCTTCACTATTATCAACCACCTGCTGCAAGACTAATTGAAGGTCTTCTGTTGTCACTTCTTTGCCTGATAATTTTCTGACCTGCGGCAAGTCCAGCCCGCTGGCTACTTGCGGTAATATGGTGGCCAGTTTAATCGTTTCGTTTCTTGATAATGCCAGGTCAGCCTCTCCATCAACGGACTGCTTGGCCGCCCGCTCAGTCTGCAGGACTAATTGTTGTGCCACCCTTTCAACTTGGGCGATTTTTGCCCCCTCGCCACCCAACCCGGCCGCCTCCGGCTGGTATGATTTCAACCAACCCTGGACCAAAACTTCACCCGCTGACTTCCCTGTCCGGACAACTTGCTGCCCTATCATGGCCGCAAATGCTGGCGCAGTGATATTGGGCTGTCCAGCATACTTTGAGGCAAACTCATCCCAGGCTTCATTGCGATCATCTGCCCCCTGCTCCCGATCCTTGCGCAATAATTCTTCAAAGTCTTTACCCACTTCTGCACTCGGCACCATTGCCGCTAACTGGACCGCCCCTTCGGCCGCTCCCAGTGCCCTGGCAATTTTGGCTTGTGAATGGGCAATTAAGGCGGCGGTTCGAGCATTCCCTTTGGCAATTTCCTTAAAGGCCGACAAGGTTCTATCCAGCCTGGCTAATTTTTGTTCGTCTT
>MEUF01000061.1:0-2423 GCA_001771615.1 candidate division WOR-1 bacterium RIFOXYB2_FULL_48_7 | reverse complement strand
TTATTAATCATGCCCGCCACATGCGCCGAATTTATTTCCAGTTCAGGCGGCAAGGTGGCTATGGCCCCTTCAACCGCTTTGATGACAGCCGCTTCATCTTTGTTGGTTAAAATTCCGGCTACCAATTGTTCTTCAACAACCCTGGCCACTTCCCGATTGATGATCGTATTCTTGGTATTCTCGGCCGCAGCAGTCAGGTTTGCCAGGGCCGATTCACCCAAGCCGGCAACCTGGGCGGCCGCCTGGACAAGCTTCAATGTTTCAGCCAGCTGCTGGGGATCTAGTTGCGGAGTTGTGACTAATTGCTTCAGTGCGGCGCGTAATTGCTCTTTCAGTTCACCGTCAGCTAATTTGGCCAATAAGCCATTAATCATCGTCCGTAATGGTTTCTTGGTAGCGGCTAAATTGGCTGCCATCTGGTCCTGGCTGGCTTCGCCCAAAATACCGGCGGCCTGCTCTGCTTGCCCGGTGAGGACTTTTAACTTGATCGTCGCCAGCTCTTCGGGTGATGCTTTAATATTTTTGTCCGTCAGGCTGGCCGCTATTTTGGTCATTTCCGGATCGAACTCCTGTTCAACCTGGGCCAATGAGGCATCGGCTGTCCGATGGATTTCTTGATTTGGAGCCAGCTGTTCCATCCTGGGAGCGGCCGCCGGAGCAACCTGGGCGGCGGCCACCGAAGCGGTCAACTCGGCCAGCCTTTCATATTCATTCGGGAGTTGCTGGGCCATCAGGGTCAAAACCTGGTTTCTGGCTTCAGGCGAGGCTTGGGCAAGCGTTGTCAGCATTGCCGCCGGATGATTGTCAACCAGATCACTGACTGCCTGGTGAGAAAGGTCACTCATGACCGGTTTGACCTCTGCCATGGTCGAAGCCATGGCCACTAAAGCGGCCAAAGCCTGTATCCTCTCTTGCTCATTTTTCCCTTCAATCGCTTCATAGGCAACATCCCTGACAACTTTTTCCTGTCGGTTAACCCTTTCAACCGCCACTTCCTGTCTGGCGGCAGAGGCATCTTCCCTTTCCACTGACAGGGTCTGCGCCACTTCAGTTTGCAGCGGCCTGGCCGATTTGGCAGTCTCTATGGCCGTTTCCTCCGGCTTCTCTTCAGTTGGTGAGGGTGAAGTAGAAAACAGCAAGGCCATCATAAACGGATTAAAGGTGGTAAGTGTGGGATCAAGTTTAAGCTTTGGTATTCCTAGATCATATTTCTGTGATATACCCGATGATGTCAGTTGCGTCATCCCGGGGATCTCCAAGTCTGGCAACTGGAAATTAAAACTGGTCGGCACTCCAATCGAACTACCGAACGGGCGCTCCGCAGGTTGGGTATCTTCAGTCCTGGTAATTGGCCGGCCTTGCGGAGTTGAGCTCCTGATATATCCGGGGCTGGTCATGATAGTCCTGACCATGGCCATTAACATTTGATATTTTTGTTTATTAAGCGAATTCAGTTTATCCATTTGGGACATATGCATTTCCAACTGACCGGTCACCTGGTCATCGGCCGAGGCTTTAGCATCATAATAATTGAGTGTCCCACCAGCCTGGCTCTTTTTCCCAACCGCTGCCTGGGCAGTCTTGGTGGAAATATCTGTTTTGTTATCGTGCGTCCCCATGAAAGCTTCCAGCATCATGTATTGCCATAAATCCGGACTTAACAACAATTTGACCGCTGCGCCGGCCAGGTCAGCAACACCAATTGACCCATCAAAGCTTTCTCCAAAGGCCAATTTCAGAGAAACATTTGCTGTCTTACTTACGTCACTCATGTCGACTAATTCTGCCGACAAGCTCCCCTTCGAATCAATCGCTTTATTTAGTTCCTTTAACCAATCTCCCAAATAATCCGGCACAGCTCCATTAGACATTTTTGGCAAATCGACCAGGCAGAACGAGGCAATGGAAATAACCGCAGTCGCGGCTGACATATACACATTTAAAAGATATTGGTTCATTTGGTTCTTGCGGTCACAATAAGCCTGGACCCTATCCTTTAAAGCATCAAGATTTTTCAACGACATTTCACGTCGGTCATTAATCGCCTCCAGGGCGGTGGCATCACCGCTACCGGTGGCCATCCCCAAAATACCGGCAATCTGGCGCAATAAACTGGTCCTGGCCTGGGCAACCATGCCCATTAAAGTATAAACATTGTAAATAGATTCTATCTTGTCCCTTAACGCCGCAAAGGTTGATAAATTGGCTGTAATATCTCCACCACCGATCCCCACTACCATCCCATTTTTAACTCCGGAAACAATTTCTTTCTCTCTGGCATCCAATTGGAATGTCGTGGAGTTTTTATTAACCTTGTAGATATCATCAATCATATCGTCGATGTCGCGGGTATTCCCCACCAAATTCTCGGCATTGGCGTAATCAGCAATTGACCAGCAAAGATTAATAATCGAATTCAACAG
>MEUF01000060.1 GCA_001771615.1 candidate division WOR-1 bacterium RIFOXYB2_FULL_48_7 | reverse complement strand
TGGGGCAAGAAAGCATCAATCCCGACTTCAAGGTTGGAACTTAAGCCGTAAGTCAATCCCAGGTCGGTCGGAAAAGCATATCCCCCGCTGGTTCTATCCTGGACAGTAAAATAGTCATCTATTCCCAGATGCCAAACCCCGGTCGCTTGAATATCAGTCGACGGGTTCCAGATTTGGGTCGATGGCGTTCCCCAAGCCAAACCACCAATTAACCCCACCACCATAAAACAAAGAAAAACTCGCTTCATAACAATTCCCCCTTTTAAATTTGACTCCGGACACGTAAGAGTAAAGCAAGTTTATTGCCACGAAGCAGATATGACAAATGTGTAGAAACCGGCAGGCAGAATACAAAATTGTGGTTAGTCAATCAGTGGAGGCAGACGCTTGATTGCCGCCTGGCCAAAGGCTGTCTGATAAATCAAGATCGCCGTTTCTCCCCGGGTAAGTTGCGCATTCGGCCGGTCAATCGTAATATTTAATCCCAAAATTGTTGCAGCTTCCTTCCGGCTGACCGCTTTTTTTGGCCACCTTTTCCAGGCTTGCCCACCCACAGCGGTCAAAGGATTTTGGGCATAGACATTTTTGGCCCGTAAAACCATATTGGCAAACATGATTCTGTTCATGGCCAATTCTGGCTGGAAGTCATTGCCCTCATAAGCAGTGACCAGGCCAGCCGTCGCCAATAATTCGATTTCTTCCCGGCCCACGGCTTCTTTGCTTACGTCACTAAAATGTACCCGCTTGAGCTTTTTCTCCAGCAAAGCCTCGCCCGAGGGGTAATTGAATTCCTTTAACTTTCGCCGGAAGATCACTCGAGGTTCGACTGTGCCGACATAGCCGAGAGAGAGATAATTCACTGTCCCGCCCCCCGGATCGCCGCTCTTATAAAAGGTGTAATCGATAGTTACCCCGCCATAGTTCATCCCCACACCACCTGCCAGGTTGGTAAAGGTTGTCTTGTTCCCGTTGTTTAAATCGGTCGCGGAGCTTTGATTGATACCGCAACGAAACGCAAAGGAATCCTGCAGCCACCATTCCAGTCCGGCAGAAAGCAAAATTGGGTCTCCGCTGGCTTTATTCAGGTCCAGATTCAAAATGCCGGATTCATTTTCCCGTTTGATCAAGGCTGTCTCTCCGGCAATCTGCCAGCTATTGCCCAAAATCGCCGTCAGCGGCAGTTTTTCTTCCGTCCCGCTGCGATAAGTCAGGCGGCTGTCAATATTTTGGATCGATCCCCCAACCGACCACCAATTGGTTAAAGGAAACTTGGCAAAAAAGTCAAAGGCACTCCCGGAGGCATAAAGATAATCATAGCCGCTGATGTCCTGGGAAAGCCCCTTGCCAATCAGGCGCAGATTTAACCCAACCGCTAGCTTTTTTCCGATTTTATTCGCCAGGGAAACAACCAGCTCCTGTTCAGTATGGCTCATGGTCTCTGTTGAAATAGCAATGTTGCTGACGGTCAAATTCCGGTAACCGGCCCCAACCATTCCGCCAAAACCGGTTGGCAGAGCTGCCGCCAAAGAGGTAAAAGATGTATCGGCATCGATCTGCCCATAATTGCTGATTAATTTTGCCAGTTTAATGTCACTTAGGCCGGCGGAGTTGATAAAAATGGCGTTGGCGTCATCGGCCTGGGCAGTAAAGGCATTGCCTAAAGCCAGCGGCCTGGCCCCGTATTTGCCGCTTAACGGGCTAACTCCCCAACTGGAAACGGCCAAACCAAACAACAACAGGCCGGCAAATAATATTTTATTACTTCGATACAGGAATCTTTCTCCTGAAGACTTCTTGGCCACTATTCTTATCAATTATCCTGATCGTGTAAATATCAGCGTTAAAAGTACTTTTACTGACAGAAAAAGAGCTCAATCCAGGATTGACACTACCCAGCTCCTGCTGGGCAATTATGTTGCCCCCGCGATCATAGGCGACCAAAAGAAAGTTGGCTGATTTGGTGGTCTGCATCTGTAAATAAATAGTGGCAGAATTGCTAGTCCCGTCAACAGTAGCGACGACAGTTTGACTGGCAGCGGTGGTGGTTGTGGCCGCACCCGTCGTGGTTGAGGTTGATCCGGCAGTTGTTGTGGTTGTGGTAGTTGTTGTAGTAGACGTTCCGGTCACAGAGGTCGTAGTTGAAACTGTTGTGGTCGTGGCCAAAGTCGGTCCGACAACCGCATTAAAAGAAAATATCGAAGTATTGTTGCTGGTATCAATAGCGGTAGCGGTTATCCAGTTATTTTCGCTTGCCCCATAAGCTGTCCCCTCCCAAGTTCCGCTGGCCGCGGCATAAACTGCGCCCAGATATGTGTGGGCATCGCCTCTTAAGGTGGCATCAGAGGTTGTCCCGACATAAAACAACTCGATCAGTGCGTTCGGCTCGGCGGTTCCGCTGACTGAACTGGTTGGAACGGCAATACCAAATCCTTCCGGCGGCGGTAGCTCATTGGCCGCTAAAATTGTTGGCGGAGCGATTGGTGAACTGTCATGGTTAATTCCGGCCCCGAAATTACTATAGATAACATTTTGGGTCAGCTTGTTTCCGCTGGTGCTGGAGCTGATTTTTATCCCGTAAGGATTGCCAAGACTGCCATTATAAGCAACAACACAGGCTTCAACAGTATTATTGTTAGCCCCGGTGCCGAACTCAATCCCGCAAAAACCATTGGCTAAGGCCGCGTCGGTTGCGGCCTTTCTGCCTATGTAATTGTAGCGGATAATACTATTGCTGGCTGTCCCGGATCCACCCAAATATATGCCTGTTTTGGTGTTACCCGAAATAACATTTCTTTGCGTACTATCATCATAGCCAATTATTACCCGGCTTGTATTAAACAACGTGATGCCATCTTCCGCATTAGCGGCAGCGGTTGTCCCCGTCGGGTCACAGCCAATATAGCAATTGTAAATATGGGTTCCTGCGCCTCCATCGATCTTTATGCCGGAATAGCTGAAATTCCCTATACAAATGCCTTCGATTGTATTGTTACTGCCCGACAGCTGAAAACCTGAATCAGCGCCTGGGCCGATACCTGAACCAGAAAGGAATATTTCCGGACCGGAAGTATTGGTGTTACCATGAGCCGCCACCTGCGTATAGCCGCCGATAACAATATCGCTGCCGGTAATTGTCGGAAGGACAGACGTCGGGCTGATAGTCCAAACGCCGGTCCCGACATTATAATTGGGATCAGTCGCAGGAATATCAAACTCAATTAATTTGGTTCCGACTTGGGGCGAAGCATTGGCATCAAGAATCGCCTGACGGAGAGATCCGGCCCCGGAATCATTAGTATTAGTGACCAGAGCGACAGTAATTGACGCCGCCCTAAGCCCTCCCCCCCTGATTTGCGTCAACATTTTTTGGGCCGCAAAAGCCAGGGAGATCCCGAAAACCATCAGCATTAATAAACCAATATTTCTTTTCATTTTTGCTCCTTATTTATATCCGTTGGTGATCGGTAAACGCCAATCCTTGCCAAACGCCCGCGGGGTAATCCTTGGTCCAGGAGGAGATTGGCGTCTTTTATATTCCGTTTGATCAATCATTTTAATAACATTATTGACGGTACTGATTGGAAAACCGGCCGCAATTATCTCCTGCGGGCTGCGGTTCTCTTCGACGTATGCTTTCATAACTGCATCGAGCTGGTCATAGGGAGGTAAAGTATCCTGATCTAATTGGTTAGGTTTCAGCTCAGCCGAAGGGGGGCGGTCAATTATCGGCTGTGGGATAACCCCGCCATGCTGATTACGCCATCTGGCAAGCTTGTAAACCAGGGTTTTGGGGACATCTTTTAGCACAGCAAAACCCCCGGCCATATCACCATACATAGTGCAATAACCGGTCGACATTTCCGATTTATTGCCGGTGGTCAGCACCAGCCAGCCATGCTTGTTGGATAAGGCCATTAGATAATTTCCTCGAATCCGGGCCTGCAGATTTTCTTCCGCAATATTGGCCGGTTTGTGCTTAAAAGCCGGAGCCAGCTCGCCCAAATATTGGTCCATGACTTTATTGATGGGAATTTCCAGCCAATCGACCCCCAAGTCAGTCGCTAATTTCAAGGCATCGGTGCGGCTTTGCAGGCTGGAATAGGCGGAAGGCATAAAAACGGCATGGACCTTTTTTTGGCCAAGAGCATCAACCGCTATAGCCAGCGTCAGGGCGGAATCTATCCCCCCCGACAAGCCGATGACCGCATCGGGAAAAGCATTTTTTTGGAGATAATCCTTTACTCCCAAAACCAGCGCATAATATATCTCCGCTTCCGGCCCGGCCCAGGCATGTTTGTCCTGCCAATCTTGGTCAAGGTCAAAAATCAACAGCTCTTCCCGGTACTGGTCACAGGCCGCCTGCAGCCGCCCCGACTGGTCAATCACCATGCTCCCGCCGTCAAAAACCAGCTCATCCTGCCCGCCAACCATATTCACATAAACAATTGTTGTCTTTAGTTCCTTCGCCCGCTTACTCAACAAGGTTTGCCTTTCCCTTATTTTCCCGAAGTGAAAAGGCGAAGCATTGATATTCAATATCAGGTCAAGCCCTTTGGCATAGGGACCAGATTCGACCCAGATATCCTCACAAATCCCCAGACCGATTTTTTTCCCTTTGACAGTAACAGTTAATGGCTTTGTGCCGGGAGAAAAATAGCGTTTTTCATCAAACACAGAATAGTTAGGCAAATTAACTTTATGGTAGACACCTTTTATCTTGCCTTGATCGACAAAGGCCCCGGCATTAAATAGTTTTCCTTTATCCTGGTCGACAAAGCCCAAATAAACTGCCAGGCCGGAACATTTAGCGACGATTTTTTTTAGGCAAGCCAGGTTATCATCAATAAATTGTGGTTTCAAAAGCAAATCTTCCGGCGGATAACCGGTAATAGCCAATTCCGGAAAAACAATCAGGTCAACTTGGGCCTGCCGGGCTTCTTCGATTAAAGCGATGATTTTAGCGGTATTAGCCATCAAGGCCCCGACTGTGGGATTAATTTGTGCCAGTGCCAGCTTCATAGCGGCATTATACTAATCTGACCTGACAGGTTCAAGCAAGAGCGCCAGAAACAGGGGGATTTCATTTCGAGAACGGTCTTCGGCCCGCTTTTTTGCTCCCGGCGCGCTGGTCCGGTGTGAGGTCCATTCTTCCAGCCTGCTGACCGCCAAACCGCTGTTTTGGAAGGCCTGGAAATATTCCGTTAATGGACGATGATAAGTCCAGGTCAGTTTTTTGGGATCATAACCGGGTTGCATCTGGATGGGAATTTTCAAGGCAGTCATATAATTATCGACCCTTCGATATTGCAATTTTCTCTGCTCATCAAAACCCCAGCCGCTTTGGCGGGGGATGCGAAAGCAAGGATGGTTCATAACCAGCAGGATTCTGCCCGGGGCCTTAATTACCCTGGCCATTTCCTTTATCGCCGGCTCAAACGGGTCAAAATTCATTATGGCCATTATGCAAGTGACAAAATCAAATGTATTGTCCTGAAAACGATGCAGGTTTTTAGCGTCAGAAACAAGGTAATGTATTTTTGGCGACCGTTGCTTCGCCTGGTTGATTAATTCCGGCGAGGCATCGATTCCGGTCACTCGGACCCCCAGTTCGTCCAAACGACGGCAGAAAACCCCCTGCCCGCAAGCGACATCAAGCGCCTGTTCTCCCCGTTTTGGAGAAATCAATTTCAGTGCTCCGGGGATAATCACGTTGCTGTGGTAATCGGAACCGTGTTCACCGACCAGTTTGTCATACCACTTGGCGACGTTATCCCAGCTGTTCATGAATAGCCTTGGCAGCGGTTTTGCCGTCACCCATTGCCGAAATAACTGTCGCCGCACCGCGGACAATATCTCCCCCCGCATAGACGTTAGGCAACGAGGTTGAACCGCCAGCGGTTACAATCACCCCTCCCCATTTTTCGGTTTTCAATTCCGGAGTCCGGAGGGGGATTAAGGGGTTGGGTGAATTACCGATCGCCACAATGACCGTATCCAAGGGTAAAATGAAATTAGAGCCCGGTTTTTCCACCGGCCGGCGCCGGCCGGAAGCGTCCGGCTCACCCAGTTCCATGACAATACATTCGGCCGCCACTAGCGCCCCTTTTTCATTACCAAGATATTTGATCGGTAAGGCCAGCATCTTAAACTGGATCCCCTCTTCAACGGCCCGTTCAATCTCTTCTTTACGGGCCGGCATTTCATGGTGAGTCCGCCGGTAAAGGACGTATACTTCAGCCGCCCCCAGACGGAGGGAAACCCTGGCCGCATCCATGGCCACATTGCCACCGCCCACCACCGCCACCCTTTTGCCAATTTTTACTGGAGTCAATTGTTCTGGGAACTGCCACCCTTTCATCATGTTAACGCGGAAGAGATATTCATTGGCAGAATAAACCCCACCAAGATTTTCCCCCGGAATGCCCATAAATTTGGGCAGGCCAGCGCCCGAACCGATAAAAACCGCCCTAAATTCCTTAAGCAGCTCGCTAATCGAGTAAACATTGCCAATCAACATGTCGGTTTGTATCTCAACCCCCAGGCTCTTAACATATTCCACTTCCAGGTTGACGATCGCCTTGGGCAAACGGAATTCGGGGATTCCGTAGCTTAAAACACCGCCGGTAACATGCAACGATTCAAAAATCGTCACCGCATAGCCTTGCCTGGCCAAATCTCCTGCGCAAGTTAGGCCAGCCGGCCCGGAACCAATAATGGCAATCCTCACCCCGGCGCCAACCTTACGGTTGGCACCAAGGAATGAATCCGACGTAGGCGGAGAAAGGGGTGAGGCTCTTTCCCAATCAGCCACAAACCTTTCCAAATTGCCAATGGCCACCGACTCATGCTTGATTCCCAGAATACACTTTAGCTCACACTGTTCCTCCTGCGGGCAAACCCGGCCGCAAATTGCCGGCAGAGCGTTTGTTTCCTTAATTTTTTTGACAGCCGCCGCAAAATCACCATTGGCAACGTGGGTTAAAAACCCGGGGATATCAACCTCAACCGGACAGCCTTTGACACATTGGGCATTTTTGCATTTTAAGCAACGTTTTGCTTCGGCCACCGCCTGCTCGATCGTATAGCCAATGGGCACTTCTTGAAAGTCTTTAATGCGCTCGGCAGCCGGACGATTGATCATTTTATTTCTATTCTGATTGTCCATACTTTGTTCCGCTATCCGCCCAACAACCGACAAACATGCTCCCGGGCAACCTTTTCTTCATTTTTATATGATTGCAGGCGAGTCATTAATTCAACAAAATCAACTTGATGGCCATCAAACTCCGGCCCGTCTACACAGGCAAACCTGGGTTGTCCTCCGACGGTTACGCGGCAGATTCCACACATGCCGGTGGCATCAAGCATTAACGTATTGAGCGACACGACAGTCTTGACGCCGTAAGGCTTGGTTACTTCGGAACAGACCTTCATCATCGGCACCGGACCGACAGCAATGACCAGATCAATTTTATCTCCCGATTGGAGGATTTCCTTAAGTACGTCTGAAACGAACCCCCGCCGGCCGATTGAGCCGTCATCTGTAGTGATATCAAG
>MEUF01000059.1 GCA_001771615.1 candidate division WOR-1 bacterium RIFOXYB2_FULL_48_7 | reverse complement strand
AGACATCCTTTTTCCTCCTATTCGTGAATAACGTGGGCTTTAAAACCCTTGGCACCGATTTCTGTTTGGGCCCTTTCAGCTTGCTCTTTTTTTAAATAAGCTCCGGCCTGGACCCGCCAACCATCGGCGGTCTTTTTGACAAAAGCATCTATCCCGGCAGATTTCAGCTGATTCCTAAGGCTGTCGGCCTGACCTTTATCGACAAACAGGCCGGCCTGCAGTTTAAAGTAACCGGCTTTTGGTTGAACAGTGTTAACTGTTTCTAAAATAACCGGCTGGACCTTTTTTATTATCGGGGCCTTGGGCGGCTCCTTGATCGTCAGTTTTTTTGGTTGCTGGTTAGCTTTTTTGGGCAAGGTAGCTTCAGCTGAAATGTTGTAGCCCAATTGCTGCAGCGATTTAATTGATGGCGGCGGCTCCGGAATTGGCACTTGGATTTTTGCCCGCTCATTGAGACTTTTTGTCGGTGTTAATATTTTCCTGCCTAATTGGAAACTGAACCAAAAACTCCCGGCAACGACAGCCAGTAAAACCAAAAAAGTCATCAAGCCTTTAATAAAATTAATCAGCGGATGACCATCAGGGCGGTGATCTGGCTCAATAATTGGCGACTGTTCCTCTGGTTGAGTACGAAAATTTGTTGGCGAACCGGGCTGAAAGTTTTCCATGTTATTATAGGTAATTTTACTATGCTCAAATCTTGACGTCAAGAAGCCGCAGCGCATCGCCAACCAGGTAAAGTGAGCCGGTGATGATTCGATCGGTCCCGACAGTTTGGGCCAGAGCCCCTTTAAGCGATTGGGCTTTTTTGCCGGCAATCATCACCCTGGCCTGTTGATTAGTTGAACGGACAGGGATTATCATCTTAGCCAGGGGTTTAATATGCCTGACAAAGGCCCTCGTATCTTTGTCCTTTTGCATCCCGAGTATAAAGATAAACCGCCTGCCAGCATATAATTGTTTTAGTGCGGCCACCAGGGCGCTGGCTCCAGCCGGGTTGTGCGCACCGTCAACAATTGTCAGGGGATGGTGTGACAAAACCTGCATCCTGCCGGGCCAGGAGACAGACGAAAGCCCTCTTAGCAATTGGCCATTCGTCACCCTCACGCCACTTGAAGCAACTGCCTGGATGGCACACAGGGCATTAAGCTTTTGATGGGGACCAAACAGCTTCAACCGGCTATCGACAAGAGGCTGTTTTGTATGAGCAATAATCAATCGACTGCCGTTCCTGCGACACAGGGTCTTAATGACCTTAAGGGGAGAGGCTTTCTTTTCCGCGGTCACAACCGGCACTCCTGCCTTGATGATCCCCCCCTTTTCCCGGGCTATTTTAGCCAGGGAATCACCCAGCACAGAGGTGTGTTCAAGCTCAACATTGGTAATCACCGTAACTAAGGGGGTGAGAACATTCGTCGCGTCCAAGCGTCCTCCCAGGCCAACTTCGATAACGGCATAATCAACTTTGTTTTGCGCAAAATACCAGAAGGCCAGAGCAGTTAAGACCTCAAAAACCGTTGCCCGGCCCGCCTGCGGCTCGGTTTTTTCCGCCGCCCGCCTGACCAAACGTAAGCCTTTTTGCCAATCAGTCCGACTGATCTGGCGGCCATTTATTTGAAATCGTTCACGATAGTCCAACAAATGGGGAGAGGTGAACAGCCCTACCCGATAACCGCCTGCCTGGAGGATCGAGGCAATTGTGGCACAGGTCGAACCTTTACCGTTTGTTCCGGCAACGTGGAAACATTTTAATTGATTTTGTGGATTACCCAGGTCTTCTAATATTTTGGTTATCCTGGCCAAGCCCAACCGCATACCAAACTTTTCCAGGGAATTAAGATATTTCATATATATACCGCCAGGGCAAGAAGGGTACTATGTAATCAAACGATAAAGATATTCAACAACGGCCGACAAGATCGGAAAGCCGAACATCATAAAGGCGATTAAAATAATAAAACCATATTGCTGCAATCGATACATCCATTCCAATTGGTAGGGTGCCAAAAAATATTCGAGAATATGTGAGCCATCAAGCGGCGGAATCGGCAAAAGGTTGAAGACAGCCAACGCCAAATTAATCCAGATAGTATATTCTAAAAGAATTAAAATTGTCCCATCGGCCAAATAGCGAGTCAGGATTGCCAACAACCAGGCAAAAATAAAGTTAGAAAGCGGCCCGGCCAGACTGACCAATAGGTTCCCCAATCTGGGGTTACGAAAGTTGTAAGAATTAATCGGCACCGGCTTTGCCCAACCAAAGCGAACCAAAATCAGGGCAATCAACCCGATCGGATCAATATGAGCCAGCGGATTTAGCGTTAACCGGCCAGCCAATCTTGGTGTCGGATCACCCAAATAATCAGCTACCTTGGCGTGGGCATATTCATGGATCGTCAGGGTTATCAATAAAATCGGCAAAGAAATAATTAAAAATGCCAAATCAAACACTCCTTTTATGCTCTGGGATGAGCTTTTTGATAAATTTTCTTCAGACGTTCCCTGGAAACAGAAGTATATATCTGAGTCGTCGAAATGTCAGCATGCCCCAGCATCTCCTGGACCGAACGCAAATCGGCCCCCTTTTCCAAAAGATGGGTCGCAAAGGAATGGCGCAAAGTATGCGGGGAGCTTTTTTCTTTGATGCCTGATTGTTTGACATATTTTTTTATAATCAGCCACAGCCCCCTCCTGGTTAACTGTTGGCCATTTTTGTCCAGAAAAAGGGCCGAATTTTTTTTGTCAGGGAATTTTGGCCTGCCCTGTTCAAGATAGTGCTTAATCGCCGCCAGGGCCAGTTTCCCGATCGGCACGACCCGCTCTTTTGAGCCTTTGCCCAAACAGCGGACAAAAGCGGCTGACAGGTTGAGATCGTTCATTTGCAAACTGACAACCTCTGACGCCCGCAGCCCAGAAGCGTACAGCAGCTCCAAGATAGCCCGATCACGAATCACCAAATGAGTTTCTCCTTTGGGAGCAGCCAATAACCGGGTAGTTTCGTTCATGGAAAGGGCTTTGGGCAACCGCTTAACGGTCTTGGGAAGATTAATGTCGGCGGTCGGGTCATTATCAACATACCCCTCACCTTGGGCATAATGAAAAAATGATTTGAGACAAGCCAGCTTGCGCTCCAGAGTTTTGACGGCAAAACCATGATTATTAAGGTGATCGATATATTTGGTTATCAGAACACGATTGGCCTGAGGCAATTTCCTGGGAACCAGAAATGTTTCAAAGTGCTGCAGATCCCGACTGTAAGCCTGGACCGTATTTTCGGAATAGCCCCGCTCGATTTTGATATAGTTAATAAAGTCTTTAAATTGTTCTAGCATGGCAATGTAATAAAGCTAAATAAATCCCAATTATTGTTTTACCGTCATTGATCTTTCCCTCTTTTAACCAGGCCAGACATTGCTTGAGCGGCACATGATCGACCTCAACCAATTCATCCTCATCGGCATTAGCCGCCACCGGAGCAAGTTCTTTTGCCAGGCAATAATGGATGATCTCGTTGGAATAGCCGGGTGATGAATAAGCAGACCAGATTTGGCTAACTGACTTGGCCTGATATCCGGTCTCTTCTGCCAACTCACGCTTGGCGGCAGCAATAATACTTTCTCCTTGATGAGGAACTCCGGCAGGCAATTCCAACAGCACCTGTCCAACTGCTTGACGGAATTGCCTGACCAGGACCAATTCATCTTTCTCGGTCAGGGCCACAACCGCTACCGCCCCCGGATGTTCCACAACTTCGCGGGTTGCCTGCACACCGTTAGGCAGTTCAACCGCATCGATTCGGAGCTTCAACAGTTTACCCGTGAATAACTGATTTGAACTAATGGTTTTTTCCGCAAGCTCACCCACGATAAAACCCTCTAATGGTTGCTAAAACAATTTTGGTCCCGGCAACCAGATCAGACATCAATATCTGTTCCTTTTTAGTATGCACATGGTCCGCCCCCACCCCTAAAATAATGGAAGGGATGCCCAATTCATTGAAGATATTAGCATCAGAACCACCGCCAGTTTTGGTGATTTGCGGCTTGATATTCTCCTGCCGCATAGCTTTGGCTACCCGGGCAACCAATTGATGTTCCGGCTCAATTCGAAATGAATTGTACATCCTCTCAACTTGAATACGGCATTTGGCCCCAGCTTGCCGAGAAGACGCCTGCAGAAGATTTTTCATTTGAGCAACCTGTTTTTTTAATTTGATTAAATTATGGCTGCGGGCTTCCCCTTTTAGTTCCACCTCTTCGGGAATAATATTTGTGGCCTTGCCACCCCTGATCAAACCAATATTGGCTGTCGTTTCCTGGTCAATCCGGCCAAGCTTCATTTTAGCAATTGCTGCGCTGGCAACCTTGATGGCATTAATCCCTTCTTCGGGATGGATGCCGGCATGAGCGGCTTTGCCAACAATTGTCACAAATAAATTGTCTTGAGTTGGCGCCTGGTTGATTATTTTATTAATATCACCGCCATCCAGCACTAAACCATAATCGGCTTTTAGCTCATCCTGGCTGATGGCTTTTGCCCCAATCAAGCCGATTTCCTCCGCCACGGTAAAAAGTATATCCAATGGCGGATGAGGGATATTTTTTTCTATTAGAATGGCAATTATTTCCAATATAGCCGCTACCCCTGCTTTGTTGTCTGCACCAAGGATTGTTGTCCCGTCAGAGCGGATATATCTGCCTCTTTTAGTCGGTCTAATCCCTTTGCCAGGAGAGACGGTATCAATGTGAGCATTAAGAAGCAGTCGCGGCCCCCTCCCCGGCAAATGGCAAGCCAAGTTGCCAATCTCACCCCCGGGAGGCCGTCCCAATTCACGCAAGCGCAGGTGATAGCGTTTAAGATATTTCCTCAGATACTCCGCCGCTTTTTGTTCGCGCAGGGAGAGGCTGTCAAGCTTGACCAGATCAATAAACGTTTTAATTAGCCGTCGTTTATTTATCATACTTTAAAATGCTCATAACCACCTGAAGGAAGCGGTTTTATATTACCATCCCTGCCAACCAGCCTGATCCCGGCACTTTTATTAATCATTTTTCCAATAATTTTAACCTCTTTCCCTAACTGGCTGAGCCCCCTGATTCCCCGTTCCGATCCCCTGATTGTGAACACTAATTCATATTCTTCTCCGCCGAATAAAGCTTGTTGCAAGGTCGCCCCCTTGGCCAGCGGGACTAAAGCTTCCCAGATTCGGGCGCCAGTTTTACTGGCCCGACAAAGCTCAATAACGGAACGGACTAACCCATCAGAACTATCAATCAAGGAAGTTGCCAGCTGCATTTTAGCCAATTTTTTTGCCAATTGAGTTCGCAGTACAGGGGTCGGCGTCTTCTGTCCATAATGTCTGGCCATCGGCCCCCCGAACGATCCAGTCACACAAATCAGATCCCCCGCCCTGGCGCCAGAACGGAGCAACAAATGTTTTTTCTTGACCCGCCCGAGCAGGGTGATGGAAATCATTAACGCCCGGGGTGATGAGATGGTGTCGCCGCCGACAATCGCCAAGTGATATTTTTTTGCCACCTGTTTAAGTCCGCGGTAAAGAGCCTTTACTTCGGCTACTGTTGTTTTGGCTTTCAGGCCAATCGTCACCACCGCAGCAGTTGGTTCGCCTCCCATGGCAATAATATCTGAAACATTTACCAGCATGGCTTTTTGCCCAAGTTTCTCTGATAATTTCCCTTTAAAGTGCACGTTTTCGATTAAAGCATCAGTGGTGATTAATTGATAATCTTTGGCCGGCTTAAGGACGGCAGCGTCATCGCCAATCCCGATAACCGTTGCTAATCGCCGATCAGCCGAGGCCAGGTCGTTTTTGAGGAGATCAATCAGGCCAAATTCGCCAATTTGGGAGAGTCGCATGTAGCCATTATACTAGAAACGGTAGTCGTAATATACTACCTCTCCGGCGGGCGAAATAACTGCTATCATATTTTCAACAGACCTGTCTATCGTCCCTCCGGCAATTATGGCATGATCTATCGCCTGCCTGGCGGCAATTACCCTGTTGCGGTCTTCCGGATAATAGGCCGGCAGCAAAAGTGAATTACTGACCCTGGCCTGCCCGCCAATCCGCCAGCCTCGTCCAACCACTACTCGCGGGCCCAACCGGACCTTATTACCAATCATGACATCATCACTGATTATTACTGGAGGAGTAATTTGCTCTAGAACTGCCGAAGGAATTTCCACGCCCCGACCTAACCAGACACCGGGCCGGACCTCTTCACCCTGGTAGCCCAAATTGATCCGGCTATTAAGCAAACCAAAATTTGCCCTAAGAAGGTCTTTGGGGGTCCCGATATCCCGCCAATAGCTGCCAGCTGTGGCAATAAATGCCGATAAGGGGAGATGTTCTTTTATCATCCCAGCCTGGAAAAGGTGGCGGGCAAAATCGGCAAAGTCTGCTCCCAATGAATGAGCAAAGCGGTCAAAAACGCCCGTTTTTAAGGCAAAGAGCCCGACGTTCGCCAGAGATGACACATGAGAATGATAATCCGACTGAGCAGGTTTTTCCTGAAAATGCCTAACCCGGACGACCTGGCCGGCAATCTGTTCAACTCGCCTCAGCCAGGCGGCCTGATAATCCATCCTGGCGTGGACAAGCTTTTCCTGGTCTCCCGCCGCCGCCCGACATTGGTTCAGATAATCATGGTAGATAGTCAGCGCCTGCTCCCCTTTTAACTGGATAGCGCCAAACCGTCCAAAGATGTGCTCAAGGGGGGTATGTGCAGCCAATATCTGTCCCCAATCACTTCCGGCCAAAAATCTTTCAATAAAGGGCCTGGCCAATCTTTCATCCCAAACGACATCCCCATTTAAGACGACCAGGTTTTCCGGGCAATCTGGAGTCATGGCCAGCCAGCGGGAAACCGTCCAGGCCGCCCCCCAATCCTCAACCTCGAGGTCGTTCAAATCAAATATTTCGGTTTTTATCGATAAATTGTTATCTCTGACTATTGCCCGACGGACCGTCTCTGCACTATGTTTGACAGCAATAGCCGCCGTAGTGATCCCCATCAATTGAAGCAGATAAAGCTGTTGACGGATAAGCGAGTTTCTCCCAACCGTTAAAGCCGGCTTGGCTATAGGGAAACGATTGGCCTTGGGGTCGCACAGCACCCCCATTCTTTTGGCCTTTCCTGCGGCCAAAACAAAACCAGATAGTGAACTTCTCATCAAATAGATCTCGTGAATTAATGGGGATAATTTCAGAGAATAATTTGATCGTTTCGCTTACCAGCCTGGGTTAAATGATCTAAACCACATCAAAGCGGCGCCATCCTGGTTGCTATCGTCAGTAATCAAACACCAGTTATTACTATCAGAGGCCGGAAGAATCCCTATCCCTTCCAGGTTGCCCCCTTTCGGGCTTAAAAATTCAGCAATCGGGGTCAAATATCTTTCGCCATTTACATATGAAGATAAGGTTGTAACTTCCAAGTAATTATCACCTGTATTATGCCAGATATATAGATGGCCATTTGAACGGTCGAATTCCAGGTCAGCGCTCTCATCTCTCCTGGTTTTGTAAGCCCCGACAAAAGTGACTGTCGAACTTGTCGGGCTTAAATCAAACACATAGACCCTGCCGCCATTCTGATGACAAACAAACATTA
>MEUF01000058.1:1008-7957 GCA_001771615.1 candidate division WOR-1 bacterium RIFOXYB2_FULL_48_7 | reverse complement strand
TGCTGTTGCCCAATGGTATCTGGACAATGTCAAAAATTCTCTGGACATTAAACTGACCGATAAACAGCGCGACCTCAACTTAAAATTTATTAAACTATATGATACCTACCGTTTTTTACGTGCCTTTGAAAAAACCGGTGAAATATACTATTTGCTGGGTAATGCCAAGGCATTATATCTCAAAGGCAGCCCCGATTTCTTCCCGCTTTTCAATGTTGTGGCCAAGGGGATGATTGCCACCCAGGATCCCGGAATGATCAAGGGGCCGGCCCTGCTTGGTGGGGTATATTCCGCACCCCAGACTTTGGTGAAATTTCTTGACCTGTTAGTGACAATGGGGCAGGGTGGAAAAACCAATCTTGGCCGGGTTGAAACCAGAAGCAATCTTCAGCGGCGGGTGACCAGTATAAAAGAACAACCGCTGATTTTCCAATCGGCGGATGACCTGGTCTTGACGGCTTCAAAATATTCAATCATCAGGATTGACCGGCCGGTGATGTTGAATTTGAATGATTATATAAAGGATAAACCATTTTTCAAGGTCTCATATGACAGAAAAAACCTTAAAATCAATAGTGAAACAACGATGTTCATTACATTAGACAAAGAATTGGACCCGACTGAATATTATGCCCTGGTGGCGGTGCCGTCAAACCTGTCTATCAGGCAGACGGCTGATATCCTTTCTGATTACAAGGGTGAGCTAATTTATGGCCAACGGTCGACTGGCAGCGACAAAATTCAATATATTACTTTGCCTTTCCGCGGTTTGCGCCAGATTGCCTTGGAAGTTGCTGCCGATTATCAGGGTAAAAGCCCGGGTTTTGTTTTGGTCAGGCATATCAGCAACCCAAATGATATTGCCGCCGTCAAAACCGAGGTTGTCGAGGTAAAATAAGCCAGCCCTTATTCCAGGCCGAGCAGCAAAAGCATCAGTAAGAGGCCCAGCGACAGGGAGAAGAGTTGCAGCAAGCTGTTTTTCAGGCCGGTTTCCCTTTTTAGCTCCGGGATCAGGTCGGAGCCAGCGATATAGATAAAACCACCGGCGGTAAAAGGGAGCAGAAATTGGGTCAGCACTTCAATGCGAATGCTTAGCCCAAGCACCAGTACCGCGCCAATTAACGCAGCCAGTTGGGCCAGAAAATTAAGCATTAACGCCTTCAGGCGATCAAACCCCCCATGGACCAAAACCCCGAAGTCCCCGATCTCCTGCGGGATCTCGTGCAGCAGGACAGCAATGGTGGTGGTTATTCCCAGTGCAGGACTGGCCAAATAACTGCCGGCAATGACCATTCCGTCGATGGCATTATGAAAAGCATCGCCAATCAGGTTCATCCAGGCAAAGGGATGCGGGTGGTCGGAAGAGGTTGGTATATGGCAATGGCGCCAGCAGATGATTTTTTCCAAAATAAAAAAAGTCAGTATGCCGCTGATCAAGCTAAGGGAAATAAATGGGGTAAAGCCATGGGCTTCGACCGCTTCCGGCAGGAGGTGGATAAAAGCGTCGCCAAATAACGCCCCGGTAGAAAATGAAACCAGATAGAAGACCGCTCTTTTTAGCGTTGCCTGGTTGAGTGATAGTGTCAGGGCCCCGACAAACCCGACCAGGCTTGTCAGCAAGACACTAGCAATAGTCAACAGCCAAGTGAAATTCATAGGGTAATCATACTATAATGAAGTAATGAACACAAAGCTCCTGACCGAGTGCCAATTGTGCGGCCATAAATGCGGCGTCAACCGCCTGGCCGGGCAAAGGGGAATATGTCAGGCCGGGATAACCCCAATGGTGGCCTCGGCCTGTCTACATCACGGTGAGGAGCCGGTAATTTCTGGCCAACTGGGGTCCGGGACGATCTTTTTTACCCACTGTGTCCTTCGTTGCGTCTTTTGCCAGAATTATGAGATAAGTCAGGCAGAAAAAGGGGCCGAGGCATCGACGGAACAGTTGGTTGAAATGATGCTGGCCCTGCAAAGGGACGGTGCTCATAATATCAACCTGGTATCCCCGACCCAATATGGCTGGCAGCTCAAGACAGCCTTAGTTGAAGCCAAGCGTGCCGGCCTGTTTTTACCGGTAGTCTACAATACCGGGGGATATGATTCGCTTGACTTATTATTGGAATTATCAGGCTTAATAGATATTTACCTCCCTGATCTTAAATATTTCAATGATGAGCGGGCCGCCCGTTATTCTGGAGGAGAAAATTATCTGGCGGTTGCCACTGCCGGCATCAGGGAGATGCACCGCCAAGTCGGGGATATCAAATTGGACCAGCAAGGATTGGCCCAGAAAGGGGTGTTGGTCCGGCATCTGGTTTTACCCAATAATCTGGCTGATACAAAACCGGCATTACATTTCTTGCGCGAACTTTCACCGAAAATCTGGCTAAGCTTGATGGCCCAATATATTCCTCAATATCGGGCCAGTGAATATCCGGAAATTAATCGGCAGCTGCTGCCGGAGGAATATAATCCCTTGCTTGATTATGCTTCTGAATTGGGGTTAGAAAATGTTTTTATCCAGGATTTAAACAGTGCTGGCCAGTTCCTGCCTGATTTCAGTCAGACGCAGCCGTTCAATCCCGCCAATAATCAAATCGGGACGTAGACATATCTATAGGGGAACTTCCTGACCTGGTCACTTCTCTGTGGCCGCTCAAGCAATAGTTTTGGGTTGGCTTTATAAGTTTTTTGCAATTCATCGCTCCAACCAAGCGATATCTTGGGCAGATGCTCAGAAAGGTATTTTAAGATTGCCACTGCTTCCGGCTTTCTAAGCGTAAAACTGTCTGCTGTCCCATCGATCAGGTGAATAAACAAGCGCTGCCAATTTGTGAATTCGGCATCAGACTTATGAAAAACTGTGATCCCCTTATAGACCCAGACAATTTTATCCGGAGAGTTAACAATGGCCTCAATAATTTTATCCCAGGAACTGAGGCTTTTCCTGATTTCCAACAAAGCAAATATCCATAAGGCTGTGGCAATGACAGATAAAATTCGCAATGTCCAGCGGCCTTCAGCGTCCAGCCCTTCCGGGACAAAAGAAATTAACATTAGGCCAAGACAAAAGAACCCGCCAAAAACGATTAGGGCGGCATAAGCAATAAATTTCATCTTTCTGGGGTGGCCTTTCAAGTGGACAACCATTTCTTCTATGGTCATATTTTCTCCTTATGAGCCAATATTGATGAGCAAGATTATAGGCTGGTTTGATATGTTTGTACAGTAGCTGTAAAGGGCGTGTTATACTTTGCCCATAATGTTAGAGACAGGGAAAATAATTGCCGTTAGTCGAGGCGGGGCAATAGTCGAATTAGCAAAAAACTCGGTTTGTGGGCACTGTGCTGCTTGCCAAAAGGGGGAGAGTGGGCAGCTGATGATCGAGGTGGATAATGATTTGGTTGGCAGAGTGGGGGATGAGGTGGAAATTGCTATTGCCGACCAACAGGTTGCCATGTCATTAATGATTATATTTCTGGGGCCGCTCATAGCCCTTTTTTTGGGCTACTGGTTAGGGAGTTTGTTTTCCGAATCTGCCGGTATTGCCGCTGCCCTTTTATCTGCGGGGTTGGTGCTTTTGTTCTTGCGCCTGTTTGATGTCCCGTTGGGCAAAAGAGCCAGGGGGCGGATAGTCCGGCGATTGTGATATAATCTTCTCATGAAATATGGTATCCCCCGCGGGACAAAAGATATCCTGCCGGCTGAGGCTAAATTGTGGCAATTGGTTGAGCAAGCCTGTCGGGAAATATTTGCTCTCTATGATTATTCTGAAATCCGCACCCCAATCTTTGAATTCACCGATCTATTTACCCGCTCTATCGGCAGTGGCACCGATATTGTCAAAAAAGAGATGTATACCTTTGCTGACCGCAAGGGGAGAAGCCTGACCCTGCGGCCGGAAGCTACCGCGGCCGTTGTCAGGGCCGGGATAGAAAATAATCTTATTTCTATCGAATCTTTGGCCAAATTGTATTATCTTGGCCCAATGTTCCGCTATGAACGTCCGCAAGCTGGCCGGCAGAGGCAATTTCATCAGGCGGGAGTCGAAGTTTTTGGTTCAGCCGATCCCCGGCTTGATGCCGAAGTGATTGAGTTGAGCGTTCGTTTGTTTGAAAAAGTGGGCTTAAAAGATTTAGTTGTAAACCTTAACTCTGTCGGTTGTCCAAAATGCCAGCCGGAATTCCGGGGAGCGATTAAAAAGCATTTTGCGCAACATATCTCTGATATGTGCCAGGATTGCCGCGATCGTTTAGAGCAAAACCCTATGCGGATCCTTGATTGTAAAGAGGCCCATTGTCAGAAATATCTGGAAAAGGCCCCGGCTTCGCTGGATTATCTGTGTCCGGAATGCAAAAATCATTTTGATCAGGTAGTGGGGTGGTTGGGCAACCTGGGCATTAAATACCAGGTAAATGACCGGTTGGTCCGGGGATTGGATTATTATACCAAAACAGCTTTCGAAGTTATCGCCAGGCAATTAGGGGCGCAAAATGCGGTTTGTGGGGGAGGGCGCTATGATAATTTGGTAGCCGAGCTGGGGGGAAAAGCTACCCCGGCTATCGGTTTTGCCATTGGTCTGGAGAGGGTCATCTCCCTGATTACCGATCACCAGTTACCAATTACCAATGAAGGTAATATTAAATTATTCATTGCCACGCTTGGTGAGGCTGCGACAAAGCAGGGATTTGCCTTGCTTAGTCAGGCCAGGGCGCTTGGGATCAGCGCAGATATGGATTTTCTTGGCAAAAGCTTAAAAGCCCAATTAAAAAATGCTGACCGCCTTAAAGCTGCTTTTGTTTATGTCATGGGTGATGAAGAGGTTAAAAAGGGCTCGGCCGGCCTCAAAAACATGGCCACCGGCGAACAGAGCGAAGTTGAATTTAGCCAACTTATCACCCGCTTGAAATAGATCCGCTGAAATTTATCCCCGCCAGCCGCGATATAGTTTCATCATGGAGATTACTCTTACTTGGGCAAGGGTCAGAAAGGCCGGTTGCCTGCACCACCCGGTTAGGCCCAAGGAAGCCGCGGCAGTAATTGGTACCACCCTTGAAAGCCATCCGTCGGTTGTCTTAAGCGGCCAGGAGACCGTTGTGATTGCCCGCAATGTTCAAATCGGGAAATCATTTGTCTTGAATAAACGGCTAACCCCTCTATTGCTGGCTGCTGGAAAAAACGTTTATTCGCTTGATCTTGGGCAATTACCAGGCATAGCCGGCGCCCCGCTGGACGAAGGGTTGTGGGTATCCGTCGCCAGGGAAGAACAGGAACTGACCAGGGTGGTTACGCAAATTCCGCCAGCCGATGTTTTGTTAGTTGATGAAGTTCATCTGTTGCTGCCTCTGTTGAAAAACGAATTAGGTGATGAATCCATGGCCGCCTACAATCGGGTGGTTACATTACTGTGGCGTCGATTAGGCCGATTATCAGTTGATGGTTCGAAAATGGTTTTTGCCACCGCCGCCCATCCGCATGCCAGTTATTATCAGGGGTTTAACTATATCCCGGAAATGTCCCTGTTTTTTTCTGCGCCAGTGGTTGAGCTCCCCGCTTGGCCACCGGGGGTAATGGCTTAGTATATGAAAGTAACAACTAATGGTCTTCCAAATATGGCCAGCCTAGGGGCACAGCTTGCACAGGTGTCAGCTTTCGCAGGCAAACCAGAATTAGCATATTCCTTTTCAATAAAGGTGATGGGGATAAAAGCGATAAAAGGGTTATTGAATGCCAAGGGCTTGGCAAATCTTATGGCTTATCGTGAATTGGGTCACTCCTTTGCGGCGCAAAATGCCCGCTGTCAGTTTTTGGCCCACCATCCTAACGACCTGTATGAGCTGGCCGAATATTTACAAATTCCGGAAGCGGCCTATACCTTGTTTGGTATCAGTAAAGATGAATTTATGGACCTGGTAGGTTTTGAGGCGCTTTGTAAAATCAGCGCCAAATACGCCAAACTGCATGAATTAAAAGGAGCGGCAGCGAAAGTAACTGCGGATATGCCTCGGGAATTGCACAATGCCTATCAATCGATTATCGTTGAAACGGAAAGGGACATTGCCGAGGCGGAACCGATTATCGCCGCGACTTATCGGGTAAATGTGGAACGCTTCAGAAACCTTCTTTCATTGAATCGCTTGCCACAAGTCAGGATGGTCATGGAGCATCCCCACTGGATTTGGTTGACGCAACATCCCTTGCCAGAAAGACTGGTCCCAAAGGGTAGGAATTTTGGTAAATGGGTAATTAATTCGGACAATCCTGATGAGCCGTATCGGCTGGCCGGAAAAATATTGCCACACTATGCGCCTGGACGGGTCGGGACAATGAAATTTGAATTGGCCAGGCGGCCAAGCGGCATTTGCAGTTTTCTGGTTTATGCCCCTTATCAGGACCGTGATGTGTTTAGCTTGGTTGAATCGGTTGCGGGACGAAATCCTTTTTGGGTGCCGGATGAATACTGCCATGAGGCAGATTCATTGTCAAAAATATTTGCCAGCTATATGCTCAATGTTGGCCGCCTTGAAGCAGCTGAACAGTGGCCGTCAAGTAAAATTGAAGCATTCTTAAGAAACGAAGAGCTCTGCCGGTCAAAAGGTTTGAGCCAAATTCAGGTTGAAATGCTTTGGCGATTGGTCCACAGCGATGAGCCGCAGTATCAATCGAAGGATGATGCTTTTTGGCATGTTATTGATGGATATTTCATTACTCCTGACTCGGTTGATCTTGCAGGAAATGAAAAAGAACCATATTTAAGATTAATGTTGCCGCGAATGCTTTGCTTTTTGTTTGAAGTTGAGTCGGGCGAAAAGTTGCGGGCTTTTTTTGAGGCTCAACGGGCCAGTGCGGCTACTATTTACCAATAGGACACAATGAAGACTTCATTAAGATGTTATGATTACCACACAAAAAGTCGAGTCAGTTTGAAGGCACATGAATTTTCTGAATA
>MEUF01000058.1:0-998 GCA_001771615.1 candidate division WOR-1 bacterium RIFOXYB2_FULL_48_7 | reverse complement strand
CGCTATCAGGCCCGGGTCAGGGCGGGGGCTATTTTAATTGATGCTGCCGTAACCAGAGCGGCGCAAATTGGCCGTTATGAGGTCAGATTGGCTCCCTGGAGAACCAGGGGGGGAAACGACATCTCTTTTGGTATTATGTCGGCGGACATCTATCAACCACACACTTCGGACAATTGTCCTTTCTGTGATGACCAGGTGCTCGATCGACAGGCGATTGCCGTAATCGAAGCAGGCCGGCAACAGTATTATTTAATGGCCAACTATAAACCTGTTGGTCCCGAACATATGATGCTGGTTAAAGGTAAAGATAGCCCAAACGGCGACCTGGCTCAAATAATTCATTCTCCTGAAGAACTGCTGGCGCTTTTTGATCTCCAATACCTGTTTCCGCGGGAATTTAGCTTTTACTTTAACAGTAGCCCCGGTGGGGAGACGGCTTCCGGCGCCAGCCTTGATCATTGGCATTGGCAGATGTTTCGTCTTGGCGAAGCTTTTAAGCGTCTGGTCCCTGTACCTCTCTGGGTTGGTCCGGATGCAGCCAGGTCGGTCCCTGGTTGGCCGGCACAACATCGCATCTTTTCTCCTGATCAGCCAACCTCGGCCAGGCAATTGTTTAAGTATGCTCATGTGCTGCATGCCGCCAATAATGCTTACAATGTTTTTCGTGGCCAGCTTGCGGATGGGGCCGGCCTGACCGCCTTATTTCCCCGCTGGCGCGGGACACCGGTAACGGAATTTATGGGCCACCCGGCTTATCCCTGCCATGGAGTTGATTCGCTGGTCGGTTTGTTCGGTTCCGAGACAAGTCAGGCATCATTTGACCTAATGCAGCAGCATCCGTTCGCAGCAGAGCAGGTCTTGACCCGGCGGCTGACCGAGATTACGCAACCACCGGATGTAATGAGATGGCTTGATGTGGCCTATCGGCAGCGCTAGCTTTGTGATAATATTCCCCCATGCGGGAAGCGCTTTTTTATGAACCGGGAAAAAATTTAACG
>MEUF01000057.1:162-7528 GCA_001771615.1 candidate division WOR-1 bacterium RIFOXYB2_FULL_48_7 | reverse complement strand
TTTCCGAAATTTCTCGCTCACTTAAAACTTTAGCCCGCGAGTTGGACGTGCCCGTGGTGGCTTTATCCCAGCTTTCGCGGGCGGTAGAACAGCGCCCCGACCGCATCCCCAGGCTGTCTGACCTGCGTGAATCAGGCGAAATTGAACAGACGGCTGATTTGGTCATGTTTATCCATAGGGAAGATTATTACAATCCCCAATCCGACCGGGGGAATGTCGCTGAAATAATTATCGCCAAACAGCGTAATGGCCCGGTTGGCACAATTGAACTGGTCTTCCTGCGAGAGATCGCCAAGTTTTGCAGCAAAGAAACCCGCTATGAGCAAGTGGCCTAGTCTGCTGTTTCTGGCCCTTTTCTTCTGTGGCCAGGCAACAGCCGGCCTAAAAGATTTCACCATTGATGCCAATCATATCTCCTATCAAAAGGAAAAATATTTACTTGAAGCCGACGGGTCAGTTGAAGCTGTTTACAAAGATTCAATCCTGCATGGCCGCCATTTGTTATACAACACCTCAACCGAAGTAGTTACCGTTTCAGGCGGGTTTAACCTTCATTATGATGCGATCACCATTGAAGGAGAAACCCTCGACTACAAAATCCTCAGCCAGGAAGGGAATGCCAGTAATATTTTCCTGACATATAACGGTTTTGCCTTGAAGGGTGATTACCTGGAATTCGCCGGGCGAACAAAATTTTTATTAAAAAATGCCTCTTTTACAACCTGTGATTATACCGTGCCGCATTATCGGGTCACGGCAGCCGATATCCAGCTTTATCCAGAGCAACGCTGGCTGGTTGCTTATTGGGGTTGGTTCTGGCTGGATGGAGTGCCGGTGGTGCCGCTACCGACATATATCTACGATTTAAGCGTTACAAGCAAGAGCAAGAAAAATCTGCCGCCTTTCCCGCAGGTTGGCTCAAATGATCTGGACGGGGCATATATTTCAGAAACGATGGTTTGGCATTTAAACCGTTTTCTCTCGGGCACCTATACACTAAGTTATGCGACTAAAAGCGGCCTGGGTGGCGGCGGAGAAGCAGATTATTATATTAACGAAACTAATCGGGGAAATCTACGGGCTTATGCCGATGCCCGCCAAGGATCGTATGGCGGATTAACGCATTATTACCGGTTTGGGGACGTTGCCAAACCGCCGGTCCAGTCGCAATTTGACTTTCTGCCTCAAGAAAAACTCTATAAGTATGAGCTGGAGACATTGGTTTCCTTCCGTGAGAAAATTAATTATCAGCGGGTCAGCTTCACTCCCAACTTCAAATTAACCTTGCAGGATGACCTGCCAATAAGTTATCGCGGCGACATTTCTCTTGGCCTGGTGGCGGAAGAGGGGACAACCCGCTTAAAAAGAGGCGGGCTAAATTGGCAATTTTCCCGAGATATATTTTTGAATGGTCTGGGGATAATTTCACCCAATGTGATCTGGAATTCAGCCTTCTATTCCAATGGTACCCGCTGGCTTTATCCGACCGTTGGGCTGCTTTTAAAAAAAGAGGTCAATCACAATCTGGCTTGGAACCTGGGGTATGATCACTACTGGTTGACCGAGGGGACCAGCCCGTTTAATTACGAGTTATACCGGTTTCGGGCGGCCGACAGGATAAAACCGGGCCTGTCTTTTATTTTGGGAGATATGAAGGGGAAAATCATGACTTCTTATTACCTAGACAATGGTTCGCCGGAAGATATTGACTACTCTTTATTTTTTGCCATGCATTGCTATAATCTGGAAGTGACATATCGTGCCATGCGCAATGAATTTTCTTTAAGTTTTGGATTGGGAGGGGGGCAAACTTAAGCCGATGTTTATAACTTTTGAAGGGCCGGAAGGTTGCGGGAAGAGTACCCATGCCAAGCGGTTAAAAACCTACTTGGAAGGGAAAGGATTGGCCGCTTTGTTGACGCAGGAGCCAGGCGGGACGCAAGTCGGGAAGGAGATCAGACAATTCCTGCTTAAGCCGGAAAATGTTTTGGACGATGCCACCGAAGTATATCTTTTTGCCGCAGACAGGAGCGAACATGTCAGCAAGATTATCCAGCCGGCACTGGCTGACCATAAGGCCGTGATATCTGACCGCTTTATTGATTCAACCATTGCTTACCAGATTGGTGGTCGGGGATTGCCAGAAGACCTAGTCCGGTATATTAATATGGTTTCTTCCAAGGGATTGCTTCCGGATTTAACCCTATTGCTGGATGTCTCCCCGGAAACCGGGTTGCAACGGGCGGCCCAGAAAGGGCTAGCTGATCGGATAGAGAAAGAGACTTTGGCGTTTCACCAGCGTGTCAGAGCAAAATACCTGGAAATCGCCAGGTACGAACCTGGTCGGGTCAAACTGATTAATACAGAACACCGCGAGATCGATGAGATCCAAGCGGAGATTAGGAGATTAGTTGATGAAAAGCTCGGAAATCAGGGATAAATATTTAAAGTTCTTTGAGAGCAAAGGGCATCAGGTCCTGCCTGGCTCATCGCTTGTCCCCAAAGACCCGACAGTCCTTTTGACTTTGGCCGGTATGCTGCAATTTAAGCCGATCTTTCTGGGTATGGAAAAACCGGAACATAAACGGGCCGCGACAGTCCAGCGCTGTATGCGGATGAATGATATCGTCAATGTCGGCCAAACCCCAAGGCATCATACTTTTTTTGAAATGTTGGGTAATTTTTCCTTCGGTGACTATTTCAAAAAAGAGGCCATTCAATTTGCCTGGGAATTGATTGCCAAGGAATTTGCCATTCCGGTAACCAAGCTGCGCATTGCGGTTTTTGAAAAAGATGATGAGGCTTATGAAATTTGGCGCCAGGATATCGGTTTGCCCAAGGAAATCATCTATCGATTGGGCGAGGATAACAATTTCTGGGCGGCCGGGCCAACCGGGCCTTGTGGCCCTTGCTCGGAGATTTATTACGACCTGGGTGAAGAAAAAGGTTGCGGCAAGGCTGACTGTTCTCCCGGTTGTGATTGCGACCGTTTCCTGGAAATATGGAACCTGGTTTTTATCCAGTTCAACCGGAATGAAAAGGGTGAATTGTTGCCATTAAAACAAAAAGGCATTGATACTGGGATGGGTTTGGAGCGGATTACTGCTGTCTTGCAGGGGGTCGGCGACAATTTTGAGACCGACCTTTTTGTCCCTTTGATCGATAAGATCAGAGGCTATGCCAAGACGCCCAATGGGGTTTCACTGCGCATTATTGCCGATCATAGCCGTTCAATTACCAATCTGATTGCTGATGGGGTCTTCCCGTCCAATACTGGGCGGGGCTATGTGCTCCGTCGGTTGGTCAGGCGGGCCGTTAGCCATGGAAGGAAATGCGGCATTGAGCGGCCTTTCCTCGATGAGGTAGCCCTCGAAGTCATTGCCATGATGGGAGACGTCTACCCTCATCTTAAGGAGAAGCAACAAATCATCAAAGCTGTAATTAAAGAAGAGGAAGCAAGTTTTCTGACCACACTTGATAAGGGATTGGAGTTGTTTACGGAGATCATTGGCCGTTTTGCTAAGGAAAAAATGATTCCTGGCCTGGAAGCTTTTAAATTACACGATACATTCGGTTTCCCGATCGAATTGACCGTTGAGCTGGCGGCCGAAAAAGGTTGTCAGGTTGAGATGAATGAATATGAAGCCGAGATGGCTAAACAGCGGGAGCGGGCGCGGCAGAGCGGAATAGAGGGGGGGAAAAAAAACCTGCTGTTTGGTCTTGAGTTGGGACAGGTCAAGCCGACCCAGTTTACCGGATATGAAAAACAGAGCGAAGAGAGCAAGGTGGCCGCTATTTTCCCTGAACAAAAATTAGTCATACTCGAAAAGAGCCCATTTTACGGGCAAAGCGGCGGGCAGGTCGGCGATACAGGGCTAATAACTGCCGGTGATCGGGAATATTTGGTGATGAATACTTTGCTGGCCCCTCCCGGGATAATTTTGCATGAAGTCGACAAACTTGACGGGTTAACGGTCAATGCCAAGGTCCGGGCGACTATTGACAGCGCAAAAAGAAAGGCCACCGAGGCTCACCACACGGCAACCCATCTGCTGCATAAGGCTTTGCGCGAGGTGCTTGGTGAACATGTCAAGCAGGCAGGTTCATATGTTGGCCCGGATAAGCTCCGTTTTGATTTTTCTCATTTCCATGCCATGAGCGAAGAGGAAATTAACCGAGTTGAAGAGCTGGTTAATCAGCAGGTAAAGTCCAAGCTTAAGGTTGAAGTCTTAAATAAATCCTACAAAGATGCCTTAAAGCTGGGGGCGATGGCGCTGTTTGGGGAAAAATATGGTGACCAGGTCAGGGTTTTAAAGATCGGAGAATACAGTATTGAACTGTGCGGCGGCACCCATGTCAAATCAACCAGCGATATCGGTTATTTTAAAATCGCTGTTGAAGGGGCTTTGGGCTCCGGTGTCAGGCGGATCGAGGCGTTTGCCGGCCAGGCGGCCAAGGTGGCCATTATTTTTAAAGCTAAATCGATCTTTGATGCAGTCAGCCAACTAATAGAAAAATACAAGCTGCTGCGCAACGAAAAGTCCAAGCTGTGCGTCGGCCAGGTGACTGAAGCAAATATTTTTGAAATCGAAGTTACCGAAGTTGACCGTCTGGCCAAAGCAATAGACACCCTTGATACAAAAGCGGTCAATAACTATTTAGAACATCTTTATGGACGGCTTGATTGGCTCAAGGAAAGGTTGGCCAAGGAAGAAAAAGAGATAGAACAATTACGATTGCAATGTGCCTCCGGATTGGCCGATTCGCTTTTGGCAGAGATCAAAGAAGTCCATGGGAAAAAAGTTTTACTAAAAGAAGTTGCCGGCTTAGGGATGGAAGAGCTCCGTTCTTTAGCTGACACCATCAACCAAAAAGCCCAACCACAGGTGTTGGCTTTGGCTTCAAATCAAACCAACCGTGTTTCATTTTTGATCTTGGCGGAAAACGCCAAGCAACTGGCCGATGCTTTTGGCCGCGAGGTGGTTGGCAAGGGTGGGGGGAAAGGGAATAAGGTAGAAGGGGGAGGTAAGGATCCGACCAAAATTCAGGCGGGGCTGGCGGCGATCAGCCAGTTGATCTGATCATGCGGATACTTGGGATAGATCATGGGGATAAAAGAGTCGGGCTAGCCCTTTCTGACCCTTTGGGTATTACTGCCCAGCCGCTGGCAACAATTTCGGCAGTTGAAGCAATGGCCAAAATAAAAGACGTTATTATTCAATATCCCGAGATTGCCTTGATTGTTGTTGGGCTTCCCAAAAATTTACGGGGGGAGATTGGCCCCCAGGGAGAAAAGGTTCAACAATTTATGGCCGAATTAAAGACAATTACCGACCTAAAAATAATTTCCTGGGATGAAAGATTCTCTACCAAAGCCATGGAGAGGGAACTGATCGAGGCAGGCCTTTCCCGGGAAAAGCGGAAAAGTGTTATTGATAAACTGGCTGCCGCGGCCATTTTACAGAATTATTTGGATAGCCAACGCCATGCGCCGAAAAATTAACCTGATATTGGTTGGTTTGTTGGTTGGGCTGGTGCTTTTATGCTGGCCGGCCAATCCCTTGGATTTATCGACCAAAAAAATTACTATCCCGCCCGGGGCCTCTGTTGCTGCCGTGCAGAAGATTTTACAAAAAAGCGGCTTATTGCCGGCGTTTTCATCTTTTAGATATCTGGTCCGGATAATTGGACAGCAGAATAAGCTTCAAGCCGGAACATATCAATTTTCCCCTTCGGACTCGCTTTTTAATATTATCTTTAAACTAGTGCGGGGAGATGTTGTTCCACAAACCGAATTGACTGTGACCTTCCCGGAAGGGATGTCTATTTACAAGATGGGGCTGGTGCTCAAAAAATCTGGCTATAAACAGTGGGCGGAATTTCAAGATTTGATCCATGAAGGGATTAAGGCCGATCTTCGACAGCGCCATTGGAATATATTCAAATATATCCCTTCCGAATCGTTAGAGGGATATCTCTATCCCGATACTTATCGGGTTTATGAGAATACCTCTTCAGAGGTCCTGGCCGAAGCAATGATCAAGCGCTTTGATCAAGTTGTGATGCCTTTTTGGACTAAATCAAATAAGTCGACCAGATTGACCCTGCACGAGGTGCTTACTCTGGCTTCAATTATTGAGAAAGAGGCGCAAAAACCGGAGGAACGGGTTATTATCTCTTCAGTCTTTCACAATCGGTTGGAGGCGGGAATGCCCCTGGCGGCTGACCCGACTATCAAATATGCACTGGAACAGCCAACGAAACGGGTTTATTATGACCAATTAAAGATCGACTCACTCTATAATACTTATAAGCGGAGGGGCCTGCCGCCTGGGCCAATCTGTAATCCGGGGATAGAATCCATCAGGGCGGCAATTTATCCGGCCAAGACAAGCTATTTCTTTTTCGTGGCCAAAAAAGATGGCCATCATGTTTTTTCCCGCACCTGGCAAGAGCACCAAAAGGCCCGAAATGAACAATAAATATCTTATCATTTTTGTTTTGCTGACAGCTAATCTCTTTCTGGCTTCCTGTCAAAACACGATCAACATTACTGTGCCATCTACAATCCCCGGGACAACTGTCTCGACAACCACGACTTCTGTGCCGTCAACGGTGGTTACAACAACTGCCACAATTCCTTCAACTATTCTGTCGACAACAACCTCAAACTCGATTACAACAACCCATGTGTCCACAACAACCTCTCTCTCCACTACTCTGACAGTACCTGTCGCGACAACTAGCACAACCACAACAACAACTACGACATCTACAACGACAACAACGACGCCTACAACAACAACTTCAACATCCACAACGACAACAACGACCACAACAACCACCTCAACAACAACATCAACGTCTACGACGACAACTACAACGTCTACAACCACCACAACGACGACCACCTCAACAACGACCACCACAATTGTTGTGACAACTGCCCCCTGGCCGGGAGAGACCTGGCAAGAGGCAATAGTTCTCACAACCTTAGAGACAACAGACTTTAACTCTAATATGAGTAGTGCAGCCTGGAATCCGATAACACGAACTTTTTGGGTCTGTCGTAATGGTGGCCCGTCGGCCTGTTGGGCCTTGGTTGAAGATGGGGCCGGTAGCTTTAAAATAGCGACAAATGAATCCGGGACGGCGGCCAGGTTTGTTTCCGGCGCTGGCGGTGATTTTGAAGGGATCTGCCAGGTTGATTACAATGAAGCGTCTGTTTACATTATGACCGAAGTGGTTGATTTGATAAAAAAATACAATGTTTCTGTTTATGGGACATTTACTTTTGTCCGGGAGTGGGATGTATCAGACTATGTCCCGGCTTATGACGGTACGCGTGGGTCAGAGGGGATTACTT
>MEUF01000057.1:0-93 GCA_001771615.1 candidate division WOR-1 bacterium RIFOXYB2_FULL_48_7 | reverse complement strand
ACGGGATGGGGGGACTAATACTTGTGGCCCACCAGAACGGCGGCAGAATTTACGTTTTCGACCTAAACCGGAGCGACGGGTCATTTGATTATG
>MEUF01000056.1:13188-13321 GCA_001771615.1 candidate division WOR-1 bacterium RIFOXYB2_FULL_48_7 | reverse complement strand
AGCCACCCCTCTTCTATTTCAACCTGTTCGGTCCCTTGATAAACCCCAATCCCATAATTTTCATGTACGACATAATCACCCGGCTTAAGGTCAGAGAGCAGCTCATCTGCCACCCCCTCTTTAATAATCACTT
>MEUF01000056.1:5109-13172 GCA_001771615.1 candidate division WOR-1 bacterium RIFOXYB2_FULL_48_7 | reverse complement strand
CGGCTCTTCACCAAAAAGCTCACGATCGGTCAGGACCTGATACCCGGCAAAAACAAACCCGCCCCTTAAGCCCCCTTCGACCAGGATTGTCTCATGGCTATATTCATCCTTCAGGCGGGCAGCATGCCGGCTAAAAATAAAGCTTCCCCGGGGAATGGCAGAAAACTCCTGCCGGTAAATTGGGGGGGAATGGAAATGAGGCTCATCGGTTTCGCGCAAAAAACTGGAGAGCCGGACCTGGGCCTTGGCCAACACTGCTTGAACCTCGCTTTCCCCGGCAACCTGGGCCAGCTCCAATTGTTCATCCGCCAGGAGCAGGGCACCAATTGGCAAATGATCAAGCAGCGCTCCTTCACTTGTTTCAATCATTGGTAAAAGAATAAATTCCTGAACAGTTTTCACCGAACGCTGGGTAAAGGGATCAAATAATCTAAGTGATTCAATTTTATTGTCAGATAATTCGATCCTCAACGGCTGGTCCTGGTTAGCCGAAAAGAGATCGATTATCCCGCCCCTGACGCTGAACTCGCCGATTTCCCCGACGATGTCAAAACGCTTATAACCCAAATCAACCAACTTGGCCGTCAATTTGTCCATTTGGACAGCCTGGCCAACTTGTAAAACAGTTGTCTGCAGCTTTAAGGCGGCTGGGCTGACCGAGCCTCCTTGCAAGGCACTGATTGGGATCAAAACAATTTGCGGGACGGCGGACAACCAGTTATGTTTTATGGCCAACCGCCGGCCCAATAATTCTTTGCTGGGAGAGACGGCATCATCCAGTGGGGGGAAAACAGCAATATTTTTCCCGGTTAATAACACTAATTCCGCCCGCCATTTTTCGGCCTCACGAAGATGCGCGGTCACAACCACCAATTGCTGACAATCAATTGCCAGGGCGGCGGCAATCACCGATTTGGCCGCCCCGATCAAACCATTATAATCAACCTGACCGGTGCCCTTTAACTGGAGTAATTTCTGCTTGTAATAATCAGAGGAATAAAAAAGTTTGACTAGATCATTCATCTAGGCATTAAAAGAATTCATCGCTTTGCTCACGCCGCCGGTAATAATTGCCTCCGTCGCTTCCGCCGCCCGGATAACCGCCTGATTGAGCAGTTCGCTCTGTCCGCTCGGGATAGGTTGCAAGACATAATCACTGACATCCCCCATCAGCGTCGGCCGGCCAATCCCTACCCTGACCCGGGGAAAATCAGTTGTCCCGACCGCGGCAATAACTGATTCCATCCCATGATGCCCGCCAGCCGCCCCCTTTTCCCGCAGCCTGATCGCCCCCACCTCCAAATCGACATCGTCATAAAGCACAAGTAAATTCCGGGAAGTTATTTTGTACCAATGCAGGATGGCGGCCACCGATAAGCCGGAATTATTCATAAAAGTCTGGGGTTGGGCAAGGATTACTTTGTGCCTGGCTATCTCAACTTCGGCGATCAGCGCCTGGTGTTTATCTTTTTTGTTCGGGTGGCCATGGCGGGCTAATAATTCTTCAATCACCATAAAGCCCAGATTATGCCGGGTGGCGACATATTCTTTACCGGGATTACCCAGCCCGACAACCAAGTACATCTGTTAGCGCCCTAAAGAAAAATCGATGCCAAACCTGACATCATTGGTGACATTTTTGGTTGAGTCAGCCGGCTGGTCTTTGAGGTAAGAGACACCCAGGACTTCAATAAACATTTTAAACTTCTTCAGTAAATTATCGGTGTTCAGGTACATTTGCCTCCAGGGTTCAAAGCGCAAACCAACCCCGTAATCGGCCACATTGAGCCAGTAATCATTGCGCGGCGAAGAGGTGATATCAGTCTTCAGATAGGTTTCAATCCCCCGGCCAAGGTGCCAGCCAAGTTTTGGCTGAAAGTAAAAGATGTAGGAGTTAAAGTCGGCCTGAGCAAAATTGGTCGAACGAAAAGACAGGTTTGACCAGATCTCTCCCCACGGCAGGGCGGGATTATAGTTATCCAGGTTCCATTCATGCCAGAGGTCAAGGCCGTACCGGGTGTCCTGACGCGGATTGGCTTCTCCTGAAGAGGCATTTTTCAAATAAGTCGCGGTCAGGGGCTCATAATAAACTTTTAGGTCGCGCAGCCATTCGTCAGTCCAATTGGAGCCGGCATAACCGGCCAGCGGGCGAAAACGCAACCCTGCCCCGTAATAAATGGCGTTATCCCAGTAATCATTTGATTGTGCAGCCACCCCATAATAAACACCATAGGCCTGCAACGGAAGGTCGACGACATTGATACCAAGTTTCCCCTCAAAACGGGCCAGGATGGAATTAAAACTTTTCCGTTCAATATTGGTCCCGTAATAAGCGGCGGAATTCCAGAGGTCGGCAAAAAACAATTGCTGTTCAGCTATAGCCGCCCCTGCCAACCAGATAACCAGCAGCCCAATGGCAGAAAATTTAAGCCGCATAAGCCTCCCTATTGATTAGCCGTCAGCAGATAGATATTGTCGATATTGAAATTGACTTTACCCTTGTCAGACGGAGCAATGCAGATAAACTGCACCTGGAGCAAGCCGCCAGAGCCGCCAGTCTGTTGGGGATTCCAAATATCATCCCCGACCAGCGGGTTGTCATCGATAAAATCGGCCAGAGGGACAGAAACCCTTTTCCAGCCGCTCCAATCGACTTTAATCTCGTAGGAATATTTATCGTCGTAAATCAGGGCATAATTCTTGCTGGAGTCCTGTTCGACTTGCCAGTTTTTGTTATCATCGTCCACCAGTTCAACCTTGATTGTTCCCGAGCCAAGGCCATTACCATAAACATCTATTTGGAAGGTATTGTATTTGCTTAAATCGGCCCCTTCTTTGGCCAGATAAGTCCCGCAACCGCCGGCGTACCAACTTTTGGCCGGCCCGGACAAGAGCAGTGAGTAATTGCCTACCGGGAGAGGCTCGCCACCTTTATAATTGCCATTGCCGGCAATTTCTGACTTGGTCAGGTCAAAGGTCCACCATTCACGCGGGCTTTTCAGGCTCCCTGATTCAAAATCATCAACCAACATCATTTTTTCCATCATCGCCGGACCGGATTTGGTCTCTGGAGTTTTTGGAGCTGGCCCGCCCATGGCCGTCGCGGGAGTAAAACCCAACAGGCATGACCCGACCACCAAACAAACAACCAACCATGCTACCTTTTTCATGTTCAACACCCTCCTGAAAAATTATTTAAATTGCAGCCAACCCCAAACACTTGGATCCTTGTAAAAGTAAAAATCACCATTCCAAATCAATTGTTTTTCCCGCTCGCCGCTCTTGTCAGCGTCATCAAGCGCGATATCGAACCCTACCCTGGTGCCGCTGCCCGGGACAAAACCGTTGGGAAAAAACTCCCAGGGGACTTTGGCTTCGAGTATATATCCTTTATCGGCTTTTTTCACGATAATTTCACTCCCGTTTGGAGTTCGCCGCCGCTGCCAGCTCCAAATGGTCGGTTTAATGGCGCCGCCATCGCCGGTCCCAAAACCGATCTGGTAATCGCTCCTGCCAAATGATTCCCGGTTGGCCGAAGCCCCCGGATCAGTACTGATGACCAGCTCAACCGCATCACCGTTCCAGATATCCTGCCGTTCTTTTTTGTTGACCAGCGGGATAATGTCGTTGACTTTGGCCGCCAGGTAAAAATACTTACTGTCATAATTAAAATAAATCGTTCCGGACAGGTCGCTTGGCCCTTGCCAGTTTGTCCCTTCCTTAAAAAAGGCGCAATCATCCATCACCAAAGGATTAGCGGTATTCCAGTCGCCCAAATTACCGTCGATCTTAATGTCGCCGGCAGCCTTATTGGCGATGGCGGTCAATTTTCTCTCCTTGATCGGCACCTTCACAAAAGAGCCCAAGGCCTGTCCAGAGCTTTGGAAAATCGGATCTTTCATTATATCTTTGAAAGCGGCCAGTGCTTTGGCGCTGGAATTAACCCGCCAATCAGTCTCTTTTTTCAAATCAAACCAGATCAAACAGTCGATATCACGCATGCTGGTTTTCAAATAATCGGGAATTTCCCTGATCCAGGCCGCTTTGTCCCCACCCTTTTCAGCACTGGCAAATTCGGCCACCATGATCGGCTTTCTTGGCCAGAGCTGGCTGGCCCGGCGGACCTGTTCACGGAATAAGATCGTAAAAACCTGCCAATCGCTCCAGCTTTGGGTTGTCCCCCAGTTGTAACCGTCAAAACCGATCCAATCAACATAATCATTGCCAGGATAAGCCGCTTCCCAGTTATTCCAGCCTTCGTTGGGGAAGGAATAGTTCATTGGCGCCCAGACAAATTTGGCGTTACTGGCCCCTTCGGACCGGAAAATATCCACCACATGACGGAAGGCCTTGATATATAGTTGCGCATCGCGGTCGTTGTTGACTAAACCCCAAGGATAGCCATCAATGTTAAATTCATGGGCGACCCGTAAAAAAACCGGTGAGCCAACCTCTTTGACCCCTTTGGCCCAGGAACGGATATATCCATCCCACTGGCCGGAAATAATATCCTTGAGGTGGATTTTTTCTTTATCGCTCCAGAGCCACGGTTCCCAGACAATATGGGGAGCCGCGCCATAATTGATTACATTCATTATCTCTGCTTTAGGGAAAGGCTGGGCCCAATCCTGGTACCACATGACCATGGCCGGTTTTCTGCCGACCTGTTGGGCAAACTGCGTGATGTAATTCATGTTTTTCGGAGCTCCTTCACGGAAAACCCCCAAAAACACTCCCTGATTATTACTGCCGCAGGTAATTTTTGGCACCACTGCTATGACGCTCCCGGCTACCACTGACAAACAAACTGCCGTTAATATAATTCTCTTTAACATTGCTTAACTCCCTTCTATCCTTTAACTGCTCCGGCGGTCAGCCCCTGGACAATGTAGCGCTGAAGCAGGAAAAATATGATACAAACCGGGATGGTCGCCACTGTTGCGGCCGCCATCATCAGGTCAAAACGGTTCTGATAGTTACCGACAAACAAGCGGATGCCGACCGGGATGGTCATCGTATCGGCATTGGTCAAAACCCAGGCAAACATCAGTTCGTCCCAGGCGTTAAGGAACAAATATATCCCGGTGGCAATAATGCCGGGGATGGCCAGCGGCAGGGCGACATTCCAGAAAACCTGGAATTGGTTGCAGCCGTCAATTTTGGCCGCTTCTTCCAGCTCAACTGGTATGGCGGCAAAAAAACCGCGTAAGATCCAGATCGAGAAAGGGGTAAAAAAGGCCGAATAGATTAGTATTAGCCCCCAAAAAGTCCCTTTGACAGGCAGCCCGGTCAGCATGGTAAATTTTATGAACATTATATAAAGCGGGATAAGGTACATCAGCGCCGGGATCATTTGCGTCGCCAGGATGGCATTACTAAAGAGGTCCGAACCGGGAAACTTAAACCGCGACAAAGCATAGGCGGCCAGCGTCGAGAGGGTCATGGCAATGACGACGGTAGTACCGCATATGACCACCGAGTTACGCAGGTACAGCCCAAAGTTGACGTTTTTCCAGAGGTCAACATAATTTTCCCAGTGGATTTCCGTATGCCCTTCGATATTGCGGGAAAGGCCGATCCGCCCGATGGCGATATCGGTGGAATTCTTGACCGAAGAAAAAAGCATCCAGCCGATCGGCATCAAGGTAACAAACAAAAAGACCAGCATGACAATATTGATCGACAGATCGGTCAACCGTTTTCTTAAATAATAAGGCACCTTAGCGGACCTCCTCAGCCTGTTTATACAGACGGAACCAGACATTAACGATCGCCACCATGACAATCAACAACAAGACAGAAGCGGCCGCCCCGGTACCAAAGTTCCAGAGCTGGAATGAATTGCGGAAAATATTGGTCATCATCAGGTCTCCCCATTCCCCCGGGAAACCGGCACCAAAACCGAACATCATAATAACAATATTAAATGAATAGGTGTTGGAAATTAAGCCAAAGAGAATCAAAATAAACCAGACCGGCTGAAGCATCGGCCAGGTGATCATCCAGAACTTGCGCCATGGCCCCGCACCGTCAATATCAGCCGCCTCGTACAATTCTTCCGGTATCGTCTGCAGGCCAGCCAGGAGCATTAACATGGAGAGCGGCCAATAGCGCCAGATAGTGGGGATAATGATTGCCCAGATCGTGTTCGCCCCGGTCAACCAGGAAGGCTTGAACGGCAGCAGGTGCAGCCAGTCAACCAGCATGACATTGATCAAGCCACCTTCTTTTAACCACATAATCCCCCAGAGCAGGCCGGTAACATAAGTTGGAATAATCCAGGGGAAAAGGAAAAGGGTTCTGACCAAAGACCGGCCAAAGAATTTGCGGTTAAGCATCAAGGCGACGACCATCCCGACCCCCAATGTCCCCACTGTCACCAAGAGGGTATAGATGACCGTATTACGCACCGCTTCGAACAAGCCGATACGAATTGGGCTGTTAACATCGATCAGGACTTTATAAAAATTATCTAACCCGACAAAGGGGGCCAGCAGGTATTGTGAAAGGGTAAATTGATTGAGCTCTAAAAAAGACATGTAAATCCCCTGCATGATCGGGAAGATATGCAGGAAAAGCATGGCTAATAGCGTCGGCAACAGGAAAACGTAAGCTATCCTGTTTTGCTTTATGCGCTGAAGAACCGGTTTCTTTTTTTGTTTATTAATTTGTCCGCTCAAGACAGACAAGCCCTCTTTCTCCGGTCTCAATGGGCCTGAAAAGAAAAAAAACTACAACCTTTATATCTTATCGGAAAAATACGCCTTTTGCAAGGCATCGCGGTAAGCAGCCGCGGCAGAGGCTGATGAGTCAATCCGCCAATCGCGCTCTTTATTTATATTGAACCAGCAAAACAGCTTGACCCGCGGAAAACTGTTTTCCAAATCAGCCAGCGCGGCCGTTATCCAGGCCGCCTTATCCCCCCCCTGTTCGGCCGCGGCAAACTCGCCGACCATTAAAGGTTTGTTGGACAAGGCTGTCAACTGGGCATATCCGGCGCTGAAAGCCTGGTGGAAACTTTGCCAGTCGTCGTACCCCCAGTTATATCCGTCAATTCCGAGCCAGTCGACATAATCATCTCCGGGAAAATAGGCGGCAATATTGTTCCAGCTGTCACTGGGAACATTCGTATTATTTACGCACCAGACCAATTTGATGTTGGTCGCCTGGAGGTCGGCTCTAACATTATATATATACTGCCAGGCGCGTTTATAAGCGGCCGGACCGGCCGCCGCGCCATTGTGAAAGCCATCCCAGGGATACCAGTTGCCGTTCATCTCGTGGGCAAAGCGCAGCAACAGCGGCTTTTGCCAATTTTTGGCCGCCTGCATAAAATCCCGCACATAACTCTCATAACTTCCGGCAGCGATAGACTCCAAGGTCCCTGATTGATTGGCTATCCACGGTTCCCAGGTCAGCAAAGGGATGCTGCCATTGGCATAAATCTGGTCGACTTCGCTGGAGGGAAAGGCATTTGGCCAGTGGATATAGATTGAAACAACCGCCAGTTTTTTGCCGCTCAAGCTTTCAAAGCTGGCCAGGTTTTCCAACCCATTAACATAAGCCCCAGTCGCGCAGCCAGTAAAATTACCGTCAAGGTTGTCGCCGGGCAAGGCAGTTGATGTCATTGAAACACTCGAACAGCCGGCCAGTAAAAATAAGAAGAAAAAATATGGCAGGACACTTTTTGGCATCCTATCGGAGATGGACGTTTTTGAGCTCTAATTGCGTTTCCGACGGGCCAACCACCATAAACTGAACCTTATAGGGGTTTTTGACAATACCAAGGATTGGAAAAGACATTGGCTTAAATAGGTCGGCAGAGATTTCTTCCATCAGGTAATCGTCTTCAAAAGAGGTGGCGGGCAAGTCCAGGTTTTTTCGGTCAAAGACCTCAACCCGCAGCCTGGTCCAGGGCTGCAAGCGGTTTACTTTCCCTTTGATCTCTACCTCCAGCAAAGAAGGGTTTTTGATCCCGGAATCTTCAGGGACTAAAAGCACACAACCCAAGTCCGTCCCCTTGCCGGAAAGAAAATACGATTCCCCTTTTTCTGCTACCTGCT
>MEUF01000056.1:0-5092 GCA_001771615.1 candidate division WOR-1 bacterium RIFOXYB2_FULL_48_7 | reverse complement strand
ATTATCACCAGATATTAACGATATATATGTAAGATGAGCGGTGTAACTGCCACGACTGGAACAGCTTCCACAATTGTCCGGCAAATAATGGCCGACCGGGCCGGGAGTACCCAGTCCCCTGAACCGGCAGTCACCTTGCCGTCAACCGCCAGCCTGCCCAACATCACCCCGCCACCCGAAATTCAGCAGATAAGTGACGAGAGTCGCCTGCAAGGTCTGCCGCCCCTAGATTATCTTTTGGCCAAGTATGCCCAACTGGTTGAAAAATCCGGCGAAGCCATTCCGGAAACAACCGATCCGGCACTTAAAATCATGCTGCAACTGGAGGTCATTCTGCGCAATGGATCCGATCCGGCAGCGCTGTCACAGCTGCGACAAACCGTTGAAGCCCTCCCCGCCGATTATCGATTCAAACCATATCTGTTATTGATTTACGCGGTTAAAGCCGCCCAGGCCAAAGCGATCAGCCAAACTGCCCTGTCCAGTCTGCTGGAACAGGCGTTAAAGCTGGGAGAGAGCAATGCCGACCTGCAATATCTTGGCTACAAGCTTTATTTGCAGCTTGGTAACGAAGCCAAGGCCTTTGACCTGTTAATGAGAAGTTATCATTTACTGGCTAAATTGCCCCCCGAGGGCCAGCTTTACAGTTTGGACAACTGGCAAGCCGAGGTTAGAGAACTTGCTCCACTCTTGCCGCCCGACCTGCTGTTGGAAGTCGCCGCCTTTTTTTCCAGCAAAGCGGCTCAAGCGGCTGGAGCACAAGCTTATGATACGGCTGTAACCTATCTGGCGTCAGCCATTAAGCTGATTGAAATTATTGATACGGGACAGGACAAGAGCCTGGCCCTGCTAACCGGCCACCTGCATATGCAAATATCGGAGCTCTGCCTGGCGAAAGATGAGATTTATGAAGCTTACAATGAATTATCAATTGCGGCCCAGGCGTATGAAGCCGCTCCGGCCGATGACCCGATTGCCCAATTGACTCTGGCCGAGATCTACCTGAAATTCCTCCTGATTAACAGGCAACAACCAGCCCGTGAAACCTATCTGATTTATGGCAGCCAAAAATGCCGCTACAAAGCCTTGGCAGTTTTAGCCGCAGTCGAATCACAAACCGGGGACCAGCCAGCCCTGCTGGGCAAATTAGCCGAGCTTTATCTGGCGGCCGGCCAACTTGCCAAAACTATTGAACTTTATAAGCGCCTAACCCAACTGGAGCCAAATAATCCGGCTGCCTGGCTGAAACTTGGCGATTTCCTGCTCGGACAGGGAGAGATCGAACCGGCATTTAGCGCTTATAAACAGGGCTTACAGGCCGCCTTGGCCAACAAGGATCTCTCCAGTTTAAGCGATGCCTATCTCCGGTTCTCGCTCCTAAAGACCAATGCCCAAAAACAATTGGTCGATTTACAGACAGGCCAACCCACCCCACTTCAGGAGCTGCTTAATTTTGTTACCCAAAGTTTAATGCTCTGCCTCAATCCACTGGGGACACTGCCCAGGCTAATCTCAGGGGCGCTTGGCTCACAAAAACAATTTGATGAAGCCGAGCTCCAGTTGATCATCAAAGAGAGCGCCGATTTGGAAGGCAGCTGCCTGGCCCACCTGAACCAAATTGCCATCGAAAATAATGACTTGAATATATATTTCAATCTCTATGCCCAAATCACCGGCCGGACGGTAGTCTTCGCCCAATTATTGGCAGAAATGGCGGCAACCATTACCAAACCGGAAAAAATATCCGCTTACAGGCAGCTGTCCGAACAGGTCCGGCAACAAGCCCTGGGAATGATAGAGATTGTCAGCAGCGGCCCATTTGCCCAGCATATCGATGACGAATTTGCCCGGGCGCTGGCCAGCCAGGATCCTGCCTTGCTTACCAACTCAACCAGGGAAATCTATTCCGCACTAATGGCTTTTTATCAGCTTTTATCAATGGCTGACCTGCCGACAGAAATAAAAAGCCCGCTGGCGGCAGAAACCGACGAACTCTTCCCGCGCCTGCGTCAATTACTAAAACGGGCCAATGAATTGGCCCAAGAAAGGAAAGAGCCGGCGCTGGCGCTGCAGTTTGCCCAGCTGGCCAGTGAATTGGCCCTGCACCTGCCGCCTAATTTAAAAAGCCAAAAGAGACAGCTGTTCGACCAGGCCGGGGAATTACTGCAATCCTCAATCACCCTGGCCAAAGACAACCAAGACGAAAACACACTATTTACTATTGCCGCCGGCCTCTATGCCACCCCGCAGTATTCTGCTTTAGCCGTGACTGCTTTGACCGACCTGGCTGGAAACGACCTAAAAAGACTTCAAGCCCTGTCACTGTTTCTGTTAGACCTTTGGACAAAAGGTGAACAGGAAAGCTCATTGACCAGCCAGGAGATCCGTCAGGCGCTGGGAGAAAAATTAAAAGAACTTTATGGCCTGATGCTCGAAAACAAAGCTGCCAGCCGCGAAGAAAAGGTCAATTGCTGCCGCCAGCTCTGGATTATCGGCCAATTGGATGAGGCCTATCTGGGATATATGCGGCTGGCCATGGAAGAAAAAGGGAATAAAGACTGGCTGGGACCCTTTTATTATGAATTGGGCTTGATGGGCTTTGCCAGGGGGAAGCCGGAAAAAGGGCTCGAATGGCTGGAAAAAGCACTGAAAGAGGGTAGATTTTCGTCAGCCCAAAAAGCGGTGTTAGCCGCCCAACTTGAGCTCCTGCGCCAGCAGAAAAGTCCGGCCGATTTTCCGGTGACCAGCGATATTTTACCCGCCTACCGCTTGTGGGCCGCCTCACTCCTGTATCAAATCTGGGGAGGGACCAGCGAACAGGCAATCAATGATTTACTATTTTCTGAAGGGTTAAAACCGGTTGAAACCATTACCGCCATAGAAATTGTCGGCAATCAAAGGACCGCCAGCGAAATTTATCTGCAGGAGCTGCAGTTTGCCGGAATAACCGTCGGCCGGCCGCTCGATACCAGTTTGGCGGAAGTCCGGGCCAAACTGGAAAGCGCCTCACGTCGCCTGGGAACTTTTAAGATAACTGATGTTCACTTGATTAACGGCCGGTTAATTGTCTTGGTCGAAGAAAAATCAAACTGGGATATTCGGATTGATGGCGGGGCAGCCGGGCATGGTTTTGATGGCAGTACAACCTTTGGCTATAAAAACCTTTTTGGCCGCGGCGTCCGGGCCGGCGCGTCGTTCAACTTTGCCTACCAAAAAGATTTAGCCGGGATAAAGAGTTTTAAATATTTTGGCGGTCGTCTGTATTATTTTGACCCGACATTATTTGTGGTCGGTAAAGATCGGCCTGTTTCCGGCGGGGCCACACTGGAACACAAAACCCGTTTTAATCCGCGTTTCAATTCGATCGAAGTTATGACCGGCGGGGAACTTTCTCTCGGCATTCAAATCACCAGGGATTCCACCCTGACCCTGTCCCCCCGTTTTTACCATGTCAAAGAAACAAGGTTTGGCGGGACATATTATGAGGGAGGGGTACGACTGACTTATGCCATGGACAAGCGGGATAATCCCCTTTTTCCGACCAACGGCTTTTATTTTTCTGCCTCGGTTGAACCCGGATTTTACCAAACCGGCAATGGAGGGGAGTTTTATTTTAACAGCCCGCTTGATTTTCGCTACTATCAACCACTCGGGCTGGGTTTTGTCCTGGCCTTAAGGGCCGCCGCCGGTTTTGGCTACAACCTTATGGGGGGGAGCCAATATTCCCTGGGAGGCGGCATGATGAATCCATATGTCAGGGGAGCCAGTGGGCCGGCGGGCGGCGGCAATATTATGCTTAGTTTATCGGGGGAATTACGCGCCCCCCTGATCGACGTCAATAAATTAGCCGATGTAGCCGAAGATTATCCCATAAAAATCCAGCCTTACGTGCTGGTTGACGGAGGGCTGATCCCCGGTTCTCGTGGACAATATGGCGTGGGCGGCGGAGTGCGCATCCTGCTGCCGGTCATCGGCTTGATCAACATCGGCTACAGCTACCCCGGCGGTTTTTTCCTCTGGTTTGGTGACTCGGGCTGGAACTAAATAGGTTGAAATTTCCCCCCAATATTGCCGATACATATATGGCAAGGAGGAAATCTCCATGAGCGGATTACCTAGAGTAACGCGGATATTTGTAGCTGGTCCACAGGGCATACGTCCTTTTCAACTTGGCAACAAGCTTGAAAAGATGGGCATGACCCAAAGATTGAGGGGTGGGCCAAGACTCTATACGGCAGAAATGCCCATGTGGAGAAAGCTGCTTGATCATCCAAGGTTCAGTTTATTTAATGTCGGTTGGCGCAGCCTAGCTGTCGGCATCATGTCGGCCTTGTTTCTGGGCTGGATGCCGGGGATCCTGCCTCTACTGGGGCTTTCATCCCTGATCGAAGCACGTGCCGGCCGAAAAAGCGTCAAAATTGATGTGCAAGCGTAAATAGGAGGAAAAATCATGGTAGATGGAATTTGTTGGTCGAAAGGAATACAAGGTGTCACCTATACTGGACCGGACGGCAGAAAATTCTGTGCGATCGAAGATCCCACCGCTAAAGAAAGCAAAGCCTATCCGCTGGAAGACACTTGCTCTCTTCCTCCTCAACCAGAACAAATTCCGATCGAAACCGGCCCCACCCTGGCCGCCCTGCGCCCAGCGCCCGCTAAAGCGGCCGCCACACCAAAAAAAGAGGCCGTTGCCGCCAAAGCCGATGATTGCGGTTGGATGCAAGCCCTGTTGGTCGGCTGCCCGACCGGCGGCGCAGTTGCCTGTTCACCGACCATCGATTATGAAGCCTGCCCCAATGGTGTTGACCCGGTTGTCTACGGCGCCCCGACGGTCAGCAAGACAGTCGTTGACCAGAATGTCGCGGTCAAAGTCACCGCCTCCCAGGAGACGCTGGCCGACTGCAGCGGCGAATTCAATCCCGATTTGGAAGTGTCCTTTGTCGCCAATGACGGCACGCGGGTCGAAGCCTTGTACAATGAAGAAACCGGCGTCTATGAAGCGGAAATGGTTTTTACCACCGCCGGGGACAAACAAATTTTTATTGAAGTCCGCGACCCCGGCCAAGCAAACGGCAAAACTATTAAGGGTTAT
>MEUF01000055.1:5491-8396 GCA_001771615.1 candidate division WOR-1 bacterium RIFOXYB2_FULL_48_7 | reverse complement strand
CCGATCATCTGGCCGCGGAAATTAGCTGCGGCGTCAGCCGGTCGAACCACCGGGATAAACCGACCGTCAACAATTCCAATATTGCCTGATGGATTAACGTGAAGAACTCGGCTTCCTTCCGGTAGTAAGCGATCCCAACCGCGAGCTACGGGAATATGCCGTCCAACAGCGATGTGTTGACCGCTCAACTCAATTGTTCGACGACCATTGGCAAAAGCAACGTTATAATAACCGGGCATCCGCCCAGTAGAGGTACCAATGGGAAGCCGTGGTTTAACGGTTCTAACCATGGTGATGCCCCCTTAAATCCTTGTTGAACAGATTGGGCCGGCGACCATCGGGAATTCGACTAAAGCTACTGGTTCCATCCTGGTATCTAATCCAAGCCCAGCTCATATCCCCTTCTCGTTGCGGCTGCAGCGTAAAATTGTTTACTGAAAGTTTTAATTTAGCATTAGGGCCGACTTCCAGTTGAGGGAAATACCCCGGATGGAGGGAGGGGGGCAATGTGAGTACTTTGAATCCAGCCCTTTCGGCCAGAAGCTGAGCAACTTTTGTTTGGCTGTCCGGGTCAATATTCAAGGTCCGGCCCGCCAAGGAACCAGAAATCACTCCACCGTTTGGATCGATAATATTCTGTTTGCGTAGTTCAGCCCAGACTACTGCCTGTTTGTCGCCAAGGAAGGCCAAATCTTTTAACTCTATACCCTTGTTATACCGGAGTTGAAAAAGGGTAATATTTCCCCTGGCATCAGTTTCCACATAAGCTTCTCTTAAAAGGACCCAGCGGACATAATCATCGATGCCAACATGGACGGCTCCCCGGTCTGGTTTGTAGGGGATCAGGTGTTCAACCTGTTGATCATCTACGTAAGATAATTCAACATTGGATTCAACTACCTGGATGCCCTGGCTGAGATCAAGCTCTTTTTCTGGATGAGGATTGACTATTCTAACCCGGCCATTTATCTCTTCAACCGGATAGCGGAAAAGCAAATTGATAAATGTATTTGCTTTTTCCCGGTCGAGCAGCGCCGGGAGCAAAACGGTGGTCTTAACTTCGATGTCATTCTTGTCCATCATAACTGCATAATCAAAATGAGGGATAGTAAAGGTTATCGGACCATAGACTCTGGCCACTTCTGCTGGAATGGGAGTTTGTGTTGCCAGCATATATCCAGGGGGGAGGTTGTCCTTTTTTTGGCCAGCCCGATAATTAACGCTTTTTACGGTCGGCACTTTTCGCGGTTCTTCAATTGGCGCCAAAAAGTAATCAGTAACTTCCACTGTGTGTCCATAAGCCTTGATGGTGACGCTTTCTCGGCCGGGGACAAAGCCAATTTCATGTTCCGGATCGGGTTTGTTTTCTACGCTGGCGACATACTGTGAATTAGAAAGCTTGTCAAAATTCTCTCTTTGTAAATCACTCAAGACGGTTGTTGTGGGGACCCAAAGATATTTGGCCGCTCGAGGGTTGGGTTGTTGTTTGGCTTCATCCAAAAATGGCCGGCGGAAATATTCAACATAACTGAAATTGGGATTTTTGACCCTAGTCCATGTGCCGGGGATCAGATCTTCCACAAAGGTGGGGGCATCTGGAGTTTCCTTCCAGAGAGCCATGTAAATTGATGTGCCAGCAAGTTTAGGTACAGCGCCGACGTTCTCAACCTTCCTGACCTCGCGTTCGTCCCCGTAGATGGATTTTCTGGTAATTGGAACAATATCGACTGTTTCTGGGTCGTGACAGCCTAGATAATAATTCCATTCTTGTTCTAAATAATCTTCAGCAACATAGCCCCTGGCTTCCATCCTTCGCAATTCGGCTGCTTTAGCCCGGAGTTCTTCGGCGGCATTGGACATCTCTTGAAATGCGGCCCGGCGATATTCTGCGACTTCGGTAAGTTTGTCAAACCAGGCTGCTTTTTTGTCTATTAAATCACGGATCTTTTGCTCGGCCTCTCCGTCTATCCTGTTGGCCAGTGCTTCCAGATTGGTGGCCAGGCGAAGATATCGCTCATTTAGTGGGAGGGCAAAAAAATCGTCGTCTAAGCCACCAGCCAGCCTGGCAAAATCTTCGCGCTGATCCTGTTGCAGCCAGGCGATAAAGTCCCTTTCCGCGACCTGAATATCAAGGTTGTTAAAAGTTTTCTTTTTCTTGTCTACTTCTGAAAGAATTCTGTCAAACATACAGACGAAAAATGCTCCCGGTGACTTATTTAGTTTAACGGTAAAGTATAACCCCAAAGTGTGTTCAGCTGGCCCTTCGGGGCCGCCAGTATGTGGGTTGATAAGAAAAATATTGGCTGCACGAGCTCGTCTTTGTTGCTCCATTAGGCCGATGGGGTCAATGGCGGAAGTTTGCATGCCGACCAACGCCCCAAAGCTGGTGTTAATCGTGTGGAATGAGCCATGAAGTTCACTTAAAAAGAGGGTGCCAAGTGAGCCATAGAGTGTGCTATAAGCGATAACCGGAATCAGGCCGGCAGCCCCCCAGCCCAAGGCCAGTGCTCCAGCAGAAGCAACAGCCGCGCCACCCAAACCGTACAGAAAACCCAAGTAGGGGGTGTAAATCTTGGTACTATCCGAAGCTTTCGCGACTTCTGCTGAGGGAAAGGTTGTTTGTGCGCGGGATCGCAACCACCCGCCAAGTAACAATCCAGCTAAGGGAATACCTAACGGCCAAAGAGCCACACCAAGAGGCAGGGCAGCCAGAGTGTTCATGAATAAGTAGCTGCTGGCAGCACCGAGCAAAAGGGTCCGTGTCCCGATGTAGTGTATTTCTCCGGCAGTAGAGAGGGCTGTGTTGCCGATCAGAAAGCCCATCATCAGCCTTTTTCCCGGTGTAATATGTTGTCCGTAGGAACGATTCATTTTTACGATGTTTTTGACAACGAAGTAGACCATA
>MEUF01000055.1:0-5484 GCA_001771615.1 candidate division WOR-1 bacterium RIFOXYB2_FULL_48_7 | reverse complement strand
GAATTGCCGCCCCGGCGGCGATTGTTCCGGTCATTCCCAGGCGCTCGCACAAGCTGGGGACGTGCAAGTTTGATTCGAATAGGGAGTGGCCGATGAATATCCCGTCAGCGCCAAAAACCAATGGGGCAGCTTTGGTTGAAATGCCTCTGGCCAATTTGCCAAAGAAACTATAAAAGCCGGTGGTGGGAAAAATGTCAGTGCTCTTGATGGCGGCGTAACTGATCGCGGATGCTCCTCCGAGAATTGCCAGTCCCCAAGCGCCAGAGAGGGTCATGCCAATGGCGATTGCTCCGGCGATTCCCACTGCGAAAGGAAGGGTTTCGATCCCTTTTTTAAATAAATATGACTCACCCACATGCTCGATTCCGCGATTAATCCCAAAAGCAACTTTGCGGACAACTTCAGAAGAATCATGATCCAAGTAGCTTGTCCCCACTAATCCCGGCAAACCGAGGTTGTCGAGCCTGGTTGAAGATATGTGGCCAGAGAGCATGTATGATTCGATGTCGGCCAGCGAGGATAATTCTGTGCGGAAGCGTGATTTAATAATGCCTTGGCTGGTTAACAGATTTAGCGCATAGTTGTGGTCGGGAAAGCTAAGGGCTTGTAGGTCGTTGGTCAGTAGATCGCGGTCAGCAAACCCGGCTTTTGCGTACAGCGTAGTCATGCGTGGTGAAACCCGTGTTCGCACCAATGTCTTAAGGCCGCTGATTCCGCGTGAAATAACGTTCATTGGGCTGCTTTCTCCTTTCCAACTATATATCGTCAAAAAAGCACCCAAATTTCAGTCTATCAATTCATTTTCTTAAGGCAAATAATAACTGTATCCACTGGCAAACAGGGCCTCTGCCGTTGCCCTGTCACCAGCGACCAGGCGGCGAATAATTTCCGAATAGGTATTGGCCCCATGCCTCTGGTACATTTCATAAGTCATATGTTCAAGACCAGGCAGCCCGGCAAATTCAGGCGGAATAGCATCAGAGTGCGATTGGAGTAATGATTTCACGCCGGTAAACACAAAGGCCCTGGGAAAAAGAGCAAAGGCTGAACGATAGCCAGTCGGCTTATGATGGGGATCAGAAAACTCACATCCCGCCCAGCCCTCCATTGAAAAAGAGAGCTCAATTCCGCCGCGGCGTCCTTTGACCGGTTTGACCTCCAGTCCCGGTGTGATAGTCAATAAATTTTCGGTGATTTGCATCAGACGCTCAATTGAGTAAATATAAAAAGTTGTGTTTAAAGTAAGCGGATATCGCCCGCCAGAGACCATGCTGGCCGGCATACGCGGGTTTTCCAGTAAATATTGGTCATTGGGATCCTGGCTGTTTTTAACCGCCCCGCCGGCCGGCTGGTTGTTTGAATTCGGCACAACAACCGTCAGTCCGGCATATCCCTGGCCGATCAAGCGTTTAGCAATTGCCAGCATGACCGGATCAATATTCCAGAAAATTTCATCCGCGTTGCCAAAATATAAATATTTTATCCCTTGATCATGCAGGAAATTATATAGACGGTAAGTCGCCATCAGATGGGGAAAATCGGAATGTCCGGTCGGGAAATATTGGCCGGTAATATCAGCCAGGTCAGAGAAATAATACCTGCCGGCCACAGATTGGGTAAAAATAATTGAGCTGTCTAATTCTTCCGGTGACCAGTGAGCCAATTCTTGCCCGAATAATCGATGGATAACTTGATGGGCATTAGAATTGTTCATCATTAGAATGCTGGGAATAATTACGCCTAATTCTCGCCCTAGGCGGGCCGCATTTTCCAGCATGATGCCAACCAGGGTTTTGATTCCCGCATTAGTCTGAACAGGATAAAGATATCTTGGCGGAAGTTCGCCTTCTTTCAAGCCATCAAGCCCGCCTAATAAGCGAATTCTTTCAACCAGCTCCGGATGGGCGGAAGCAAACTCCAGGGCCCTGGAGGCTGTGCCGGCAATTGGCAAGCCAAGCGAAACAGTCCCTAAATTTGGCTTTTTAGTATTGCTGGTTAATTCCGCCACACCTTCTTCGGCCAGGGATAAAATATCTTCCGGTGAGCGCATCAGAAACTGGAAATCTTGCCAGGGATGAGTAGCTATCAACGGTTTTCCGTCGGAACCGGTAAAGGTCGCGGAGGCGCTTGTGAGCGGTGGGGTGTGTGGAGTAGGGACAAAGTAATCAGCATGGTCCAGGAATGAAACTGATCCTTCCGGTAGGCGGTTCCCCTGAAGTGCGGCTACTCGCAATATTGCCTGCAGGTTAGCCAGCTCTCTTTCTTTTGTTCCGGGTAGCGCTTCCTTGTCAGGGGTGATCCCTTCTGATTGCAAGTCAACCAATCTCCCTAATTCAGCCGGATGAGTTGCTTTTAAGTCGGCCAAGGCTTTGTCTGCCAGGGCATATAGTCGTTTTCCAGAAGCTAAATTAATATTTGGGGATCCAAGAATTTGCATGGCAGGAGGACTAGTAAGTGCATGGGCAGCAGTTGTAAATCGATGGTTGTGGGTTCCCGAATGTATTCGCAGGGCATCACCAAATCTAGAAGACATTATTATTTCCTCCAATCTCTTTGTGCTTTTATTTCGAACATTTAAAAAAATAATTTCACTTTATTTACTAAGTTATTAGAAAGATAAGAAACCGCGACTTTAGTCGCAGTTTTCTTATAAAGAAAGCGCCCTGGCGTGGCCAGAGCGCTTCTTAAATACCGACGACAAAAAGGTTATTGCTTCCAGGTGGAAATAGTCACATTGGCTATGCTGACGTTGCCATAGCTGTCATAGACCCTGACAGTCGGATGCAGCGTGCAGGTCCCGTCACCGCAATTGAATTCATGGAAGATAGTCGGTTCATTGGTTGTAAAGGGCGGTGTCCCATCACCTAAATCCCATTCGTATTGCACAATAGTCGCTCCCGGTGCGGTTGGATGGCTGGTGCTGGCATCAAGCGTTACCACTAACGGGGCTGGCCCGCTGTTGGGATAGGCCAGCAGGTTGGCGATCGGCTCTCCAGTGGTGTACCAGGGGAGATCAAGCATGACGGCATTGACAGACACTTCACCGTTAGCCCCGATCAGGTCGCAAGGGACTTTACCGGAAAGCTGCTGCGTCAAGGGTGTGCTGACAATAATCGTCCCGTTGGCATCAGCTTCGGCATAAACGTCGCCAATAGGGCCAAAATGACAGACCGCCGCCACATTGGGAGTGCCGTCACAATTCTCGGCGTTGATTTCCCAGGTAACCGGCAGGCCGGAATCAATATCATAATTGCCCGACGGGTTTGGCCCAACCACATTAAAGACAATCGGTTGCGGATTGACATCACAGGTCTCAATCTGGGCTGGCAGAACGGTTAACGGCCCCCAGAATTCCCGCATCACATAAGTTCCTCTTTCATTGTCGTAAATTTCGGCCATCACCGGCATGCCCCAGGTCCCGGCTTCAACAACCGCCGTGTAATTGCCCGAACCATCATTGGCCATGACCATCGATGAATTGCCAAAGAACAATGTGACTGTCACATCGGCCGTCTGGTCCTCTGCAAAGTTGCAATCCTTGACATTGGTCAAGGTAAAAGTTATTGGCTCACCGGCAATGGCTTGGCTGACATCGGCTGAAAGTGCCCCGGCTGAAGGCAGATCCTGGGCCACTTCACAGGCGGTCGGGCCAACAACCTCTTCAGGTACGATGTAAATATCGGCCCCGCTGTAGCTTTCCACCATCACGCTTTCGGGTTGAGCAGGATCAGTCACCCGGGCATAAATTTTCTTAGCCCCGGTCGAAGCAAAGGCAAATTGGGCGGAATAGCTTTGGGTCGCCTCGTCAAGTACCGCCGGGATTTCAACTAAGCTTGCCCCGTCTTCGGCGTAAAAAGAGACTTGCAGTTCCGGAGAGGTTTCTCCGGCGCAGTTTTTGAAATTGGCTGCTCCCATGGTCACTGTGATTACTTCTCCCAGTTGGGCCTGGCCATCGGCATCGTCAATTTGCGGGACACCGGTAATTTGCGGATTGGGATTGGTCTGACAGGCGGCGACCTGGGAGGAAATTACCGAGGGTAAATCCCAAAGCTGCCGCTGGGTCTTGGTCCCCCGGGTTTTGTCCAGCACCTCGGCAATCACCGGCGGTCCCGCCAGTGTCGCCAGGACGGAGGCAGAATAATTACCGCTGCCATCAGCGGCCATCGGGTAGGTCTGATCGCCGTAAAATAATGTTACTTCCAGGTCGGCTTCCCCCAGGTCACAATCGGCTACCTGGGAAAGGGTAAAGGTCATCTCTTCTCCAACCACAATCTGGTTGGCTGGGTTGATGTTGGGCGAGGCAACGCTTAAACTGCCGGCGGCCGGAATATCGTTGACCAATTCACAAGCTGTCGGTTCAATATCTGAGATAGTAGTGTAGGCTGGACTATAGAGTGTAATGGCGTTGGGAATTACCTTTGTCTCGCCGCTAAGCGCGTCAAGATAAATAACATCGCATTTGACCGGGCTGGTCAGTTTAGAAGTCAAGGTTTTAGTAATGGCGAATTTGCCTTCCGCATCCGGCGAATAAACAACATCGCCGTCGGCAAAATGAGCTATCAGGCTAAGTCCGGCAGTCGTGCCGTCACAATTGGTGATCGGTGATTCCGGGTTCCAGGTTACAGCTACACCGCCTGGCAGGTCGGCTTCAGCCACCGATTCCGGCGTCGGCAGGATGTAATCAGGATAGGTCGGTTTGCCGCAGCTGGTGGCGACTTCGTCTGCCTTGACATAAAAACCGATCGATTTTGTCTGTTGACTGGGGGTTTGCGGCAGGTCAGGGTTGGCGTCATTGACTAACAGGGTCACGGTTTTATCGCCAGCCTCCGCATAGGTGGTGGTCACATAATAGTAATCTTCATCCTGGCTGGCAGTGATAATTTCGTTTTGCACCAGGAACTGGACAACCAGAGTGTTGTCCTGGTCAGCCCCGGATAAGCCGTCGCATTGTAAAACGGCTGTTTTGGGTATGGCGATAGTAACTTCTTGCCCGACAATTAGCTGGGCGGCCTCCGGAGAGACTTCCAGCTCGCCAATAATTTGGGGGTTGGAACTGTACTCACAGGCGCCAACGGGGTCGATCCCTGCGATGACTGTCGGCGGATAGAGTTTAGTATAGCCATATTTTACTTTTTCTTGGCCGTCGGCCGGATCAACATAGACCAGGTCGCAGCTGATTTCGCTGTTCGGGAAGTTGGCGGTCGTCAAGGTTTTGACCAGTTTGACCCGCCCATTTTCATCAGGCACAATTTCGACGTCGCCATCGCCAAAGTGGGCGACCAATTTAATGGCGCTAGTCGAGCCATCGCAATTGAGCATGGGGGATTCAGATTGCCAGGTAACGGTTACTCCGCCGGCTAAAGCCGCTTCAGTTATTTCGCTCGGTTGGCCAATAATGTACTGTGGGGCGCTTGGCTCGCCGCAATCAACACCAATCGTGATATCGGCTGATTTTACATAAATAGAAGCGCCGCTATAACCCTT
>MEUF01000054.1:3083-8453 GCA_001771615.1 candidate division WOR-1 bacterium RIFOXYB2_FULL_48_7 | reverse complement strand
CGAATGCGGAAGGCGTTCTCCATTCGGCCTGACGTCTTCACAAGCCCCCGGCAAGAGGTAGAATGGTGAGGTAGGCGCGTGGGCGTCGTTTTCGTGCCGATTGGGAGTATTCTGCATGCCCTGCCCTTTTCCTGGAATGGACCCGTATATCGAGCGGCCGGAAATCTGGCCGGATTTCCACGATAGCCTGATTGCCGCGATTCGCGGGGCCCTGCAACCACTGCTGCGTCCGCGTTACGCTGCCGTTACACAGGACCGGTTGTACGACGTGGAAGCGGAGCGGCCGATCCGGCCGGACGTTTCGGTGGTGCGGACTTCCGCTCGCGGGCCGTCCGGCAGCGAAGCAGCGGTCCTGGAGGCGGACGCGCCCGCCGTGTTCGAGCTGTCGCGCGAGGAAATCCGGCAGCCGCTGATCCACATCGTGGAGCCTGCGGCAGGCAACCGGTTGGTCACGGCCATCGAGGTGCTCAGTCCGGACAACAAGACGCCGGGGCCGGGGCGCACTTCCTATCTGAAGAAACGCGACGAACTCTGGGACGCCGGCGTCAACCTGGTCGAGATCGACCTGCTGCGCGCCGGGGAGTTGACCGTGCGCATCGCTGCTCCGCAGTTGGAGACTTTGCGGCCTTGGCGGTATCTGGCGGCCGTGACGCGGCGATCGCCCCCGCGTCAAGAGATCTACGCCGTCCCGCTGGAACGCCGCCTGCCGCGAATTGCCATTCCCCTGGCGGAGCCCGACCAGGACGTGACGCTCGACCTGCAAGCCCCCTTCACCCGCTGCTGGAACGACCAACCACTACATCATGGCCAAAGGATTGATGCAGTTAGGAAAAGTTAACAGCAGTGTTAACACCTACTGGGCTCCTTGGGCTTCGATAACAACCGCGGCTGGTGTTTCCACAACCCAAGTCGGGATCTCTCTGGGTGCGGAATACATGTTTGCTTCGAAATTAGCGATTTTCGGTGAAATCAACGCACTTCGCGTTGTCATGACCGGTGGGACCACAACCTGGTTTGCCTTGACCAATAACGCTCAGGCATATACCGGGGTGACGCTGTATCTATAATTGTTTCTTAACAGGCTGATAAAAGCCCTCCGCTAGCCGGGGGGCTTTTTTTATTGTAAAATAGTACAGTGATCGTCAATCTCTTTACATTTTTTTCGGCTCTATTAATCTCCTGGCTGCTCCTTTATCCGCTGGTTTGGCTGCTTCATGCCTTTAAATTGGGCCAACCTATCCGGCTTGAAGGGCCGGCCGCCCATCAAGCAAAAGCGGGTACCCCGACTATGGGAGGGCTTGGCTTTATCCTGGCCATTACTTTAATGTTGTTGGTTATGATTGATTATGATATTTATCCCAAGTATCTCGGTCTCATTGTTTTGCTCCTAGGTTTTGGCGGTATCGGCCTGATAGATGATCTGCTCAAAATAAAAAGGGGGAAGAACCTGGGACTAACATTCTGGCAAAAAATCTTGTCACAAATTATTGTTGCCGGATTGTTTGGCTGGCTGATAATTACTACTGGAGAGTTTTTGCCGACAAGTAGCTGGTTATGGCAATTTGGCTTTGGAGAGCCGCTGCTTTATCAGCTGCTGACCATATTTTTGGTGATCGGGGCGGCTAATGCGACTAACTTGACAGATGGCTTAAACGGTCTGTTGGCGGGGACGGGGACGATCGCTTATTTGGCTTTTGCCGTTATTGCCGGATGCTTGCTGGCTACTCCAGCCTTGACTGTTTGTTTGATTGTTGCTGGTGCCGTTCTTGCTTTTATACATTATAATTTTCCTCACGCCAAAGTCTTTATGGGGGATGTCGGTTCGCTGCCAATTGGGGCTGTTTTGGCTGGCATAGCGATCATTTTACATCAGGAGCTTCGGTTGGCGGTTGTTGGCGGGGTATTTGTCGTTGAGGCCTTGTCCGTGATTTTGCAGGTAACCTCTTTCAAGCTTTTCCGGCGGCGACCCTTTAGAATGGCCCCCTTACATCATCATTTTGAGCTATTGGGTATCAAGGAGTGGGTGGTGGTTGTCGGATTTTGGGCTGTCGCCTTAATATTAGGGATTATCGGAATTGTTATTTAAGGGAAAAAAAGTAGTCATTTATGGCTTAGGCAAAAGCGGTTCCAGCGTTGCCAGAAAACTGGCCGGCCTGGGTGCGAAGGTGCTTATTTCCGATGGCAAAACCAAAGATAAATTTGCACCTGGCCTAATCAGCGAACTTCAGGCACTGGGGGCAGATTTTGAGTTTGCAGGACATACGGCTGGCGCCATAACTGGTGCTGATTTAATCGTGCTTAGTCCCGGAGTCCATTTAGATCTGCCCGTGCTTGAAGAAGCTGCCCGAACGGGGATACAAATCATTTCGGAGATTGAGCTGGCTTGTCAGTTTTTGACCAAGCCCCTCATTGCCATTACCGGGACCAATGGCAAAACTACCACTACAACATTAATCGGTGAAATGTTGAAAGCGGCCGGGAAAAGTATTGCCGTGGCCGGCAATATCGGTTTGCCGCTCATAGAAATAGACGACAAAGGGCTTGATTATATCGTTGTTGAAATTAGCAGTTATCAATTGGAAGGCAGCCGGGCTTTTCATCCGCACATTAGTGTCATCCTAAACATCCAGCCAGATCACCTGGAACGCCACCATACTATGACTGAATATATTAAGCAAAAAACTAAAATCTTTTTAAATCAGACAGGTGACGATTATTTGGTTTTCAATGAAGCCGATCCACAGGTGGCGGCTATGGTGGCTGGGGCTAGTGCCAAACTGATAGGTTTTGATCAACAACGAGCCAACGAAATCATCACCTTAAAGCCAGAAGAGATCAAAATCCCCGGACGTCATAACCTGGAAAATGCTTTAGCGGCCGCCCAGGTTGCTTATTTATGCGGGGTCAAGAAAGAAATTGTCGCCCAAGTATTAAAACACTTTCCGGGGGTTGAACATCGAATCGAATACGTTGACACGATCAACGGGGTTGAATACCGCAATGATTCCAAGGGGACCAACCCTGATTCTACAATGGTCGCGCTAGAAACCTTTGCCGGACGGGGAATTGTTTTGATCTTAGGCGGCAAAGATAAAGGGGTAGATTTAATGCCCTTAGTCAATAAGATTAAAAGCCTGGTAAGACATGTGATATTATTAGGTGAGGCGGCCCCGCTATTTGCAGCGACACTGCGTCAAAATGGTTACCAGCATTATTCCGAAGTTGGATATTCGTTGGCCAAAGCTGTTGCCCTGGCCAGCCAATTAAGCCGCGCTGGCGAGGTTGTCCTGTTTTCCCCGGCCTGTGCCAGTTTTGATATGTTTAACAATTATGAGGAAAGAGGAAAAATGTTCAAGGAATTATGTCAAAAATTAAAAATAAAATAGATTACCTGTTTCTTTTTGCCGTCCTATCCCTACTAGCCATTGGCGGACTGATGATATTTTCAGCCAGCCCGGTCATGGGGATGAAATACGGCGATTCATTCTATTTTATTAAAAGGCATCTATTTTACCTGCTACTCGGGTTGGCTGCTTTCTATTATGGATTTAAAATTGATTTGGAGACAGTCAAACGGCATGCCCAAACGATTTTTATCATTGCCGTTGGTTCACTGGCCCTGGTCTTTATTCCCGGGGTTGGCCGATCAGTCTTGGGGGCGTCCCGTTGGATTGAATTGGGTTTCATCTCTTTCCAGCCTTCAGAATTTATCAAGTTAGCGACGGTTATCTTTTTAGCAAAATGGCTGACAGATAAACAAATTGTGATCAGGGACTTTTTCCGCGGCTTGCTGCCCCCATTGATGTTCTTTGGTGTGATTGGGCTTTTGATTATTAAACAACCTGATCTGGGGACAGCTTTAACGATCGGTGCGACCGTCTTTCTAATGCTGTTTGTCGCTGGAGCGCAAATCAAACAATTGGCCGGTTTATGCCTGGCGGGGATTATTGGTGTCCTGGGTCTAAGCGTAACCAGTCCTTACCGGCTGCGCCGTTTGGTTGCCTATCTTGACCCCTGGAAAGATCCGCAGGGCGCCGGGTTTCAAATCATCCAGTCGTTATTGGCTGTTGGCTCTGGCGGGGTATTTGGTTTGGGGTTGGGGGCATCGAAGCAGAAATTCTACTATCTGCCCCAACAATTTACCGACTTCATCTTTGCGATCTTGTGTGAAGAGCTGGGATTGATTGGCGGGGCGGCTGTTGTGGTATTATTCATCACCTTTGCCGGTCGGGGTTTTAAAATTGCCCTTTCCTCAAACGATCAGTTCAAGGTTTTATTAGCTAGTGGGATAGTTGCCTGGATAACTATCCAGGCAATGATCAATATCATGGTTGTGGTTGGAATCGTACCTACGACAGGTATTCCACTACCATTTATTAGTTATGGCGGGACGGCAACAATTATTAATCTATTTGCGGTAGGCATGGTGCTAAATGTTTCCAGAAAACCTTAAAATCGTTATCGTTGCCGGCGGTACCGGAGGACACATCTATCCCGGGATCGCTCTGGCTGAGGAGCTGCGCGCCCGCTGGCCAAAAAGTCAAATTATTTTTATCGGTAGCCGTGAAGGGTTGGAAAAAGAACTTATTCCCCAAGCCGGTTTTCCCATTAAATATATCTGGGCCAGGGCCCTGTTGCGGAAGCTTTCGTATAAAGCTGTTTCAGCCCCGTTTATCGCTTTTGTTGGATTCTGGCAGGCTTTATACACATTGGCCACCCTGCGGCCAAAGCTTGTGCTGACAACCGGTGGGTATACCAGTTTACCGGTTTTGCTGGCGGCGAGATTTCTGGGGATAAAGACCTATATGCATGAGCAAAATGTTTTACCGGGAGTGACTAACCGTTTGGCTAGCCGCTTGACCAGCCAGGTCTTTCTCTCCTTTGCCGAGTCAACTAAATATATGGCCGGTAAGGTGGTTGGGAACCCGGTGCGGCAGGCGATTCTTCAAGCAGACCGTCAATCTGCTAGAAAAAATCTGGGCCTGCAGGCTGATGAGCTGTTAATATTAATTTTGGGGGGTAGCCAGGGAGCCAGAACAATCAATCAAACGGTCATCCAGTCTTTACCGGCAATTGGCCAGTTAAGGGCTAAGTTTCGGCTGCTGCATGCGCTTGGCCACCGGGATGCGGCCTTAAGCAGTTGGCGTTTGCCGGCAGGCAAATACCCGTTTTATCAACCGGTTGAATACCTGTATAATATAGCTGAGGCTTTGGCTGCGGCCGATTTGGTTGTCAGTCGGGCAGGGGCGACGGCCATTGCCGAATTTGCGGCCCGCGGTCTCCCGATGATTCTTATCCCATTCCCTTTTTCTGCAGAAGGGCATCAGGACTTAAATGCTGATGCGGTGGTCGCCGCCGGAGCGGGGATAA
>MEUF01000054.1:0-3061 GCA_001771615.1 candidate division WOR-1 bacterium RIFOXYB2_FULL_48_7 | reverse complement strand
GCCAACATTCTTTGTTGACTTGCTAAAGGATATTTCAAAAATGAATTTAGATAATATGCGCCTTAACTGCCGGGCCTTGGCCAGGCCGCAGGCTGCCAGAGAGATTGTCGATGCCCTCATTTGACCCAACTGTTATCCATTTAGCCAAAAATATCCACCTGGTGGGAGTTGGTGGTTGTGGCATGTCAGGGATTGCCAAGGTGTTGCATGAAATGGGTTTTAAGGTCAGCGGCTCAGACCAAAAAGAAGGGCCCAATACTATTCGCCTAAAAGACCTGGGGGTTAAGATTTATATTGGTCACGACGGCTCACAGGTTAGGGACTCAGATATCATCGTTTATACCTCGGCTGCCGCCTCAGATAATCCCGAAATAATCGAAGCTCAGTCAAAGGGTATCCCCTGCCTTAAGCGGGCAGAAATGTTGGCTTGGATAATGGACCAGTCAAATCAACGGATTGCCGTTGCCGGAACTCATGGCAAGACGACTACAACGGCGATGATTGCCAAAATATTAGAGATGAACCGGCTGCAACCGACATTTTTTATTGGTTGTGATATGGATTATGTTGATGGTAATGCCCGTTTGGGTGGGGGCAACTTTGTCGTGGCCGAGGCTGATGAATCAGATTCATCATTCCTATATTACACGCCGACAGTTGAAGTCATCACCAATATTGAGGCTGATCATATGGAGCATTTTGGCAGCATGGAAACTCTCCTGGCTACTTTCAACAAATTTATTGACCGCCTGTCGCCCAAAGGTAAAATTGTTTTAGATGCCGGCGACCGGCACAACCAGGAATTGATGGCGCGGCCGGGGATTGATTTTATCACCTATGGTTTTGAGACGGGATTTGATTATTGTGCCATTAATCAAAAATATGACAGCTTTTCTTCCAACTATACCCTTTTGAAGAAAGGGGAACGGATTGGGGAAGTCAGCCTGTCTGTCCCCGGCTGGCAAAATATTTTAAATAGCCTGGCGGCGGTGGCGGTGGGCGAGCTTTGTGGCGTGGACCTGCCGCAAATCAGCCGCGCCTTGCACTCATTTGTCGGGGCACGGCGGCGCTTTTCGACGGTTGGTGATTTTAAGGGGATATTAATAATTGATGATTATGCGCATCATCCAACAGAGATCAAAGCTACTCTGTCGGCGGCCAGAACCGGCTGGCCTGGACGGCGGATAATCTGCATCTTCCAGCCTCACCGGTTTTCGCGGACACTTTTGCTGAAAGATAAATTTGGCTCGGCCTTTGAGGATGCTGATAAAATAATCATCACCGATATCTATGCTGCTTCGGAGCAGCCAATCCAGGGGATTACCGGCAAGACCATCGCTGACCTGCTTGATCAACAGAAAACTACTTTTGTCCCAAAAAAGGAGCTGATCGCTGAAGGCCTTGTTTCAGAATTGGCGCCCGGTGACATTGTCATGACGCTTGGTGCCGGTGATATTTATACTGTTGGGAAAGAAATCTTGACCAGGTTAAAAATGACATGAAATATTTGCGCCATGAATCATTGAAAAAACACACCTCCTTCCGGATTGGCGGGCAGGCTGATTATTTTTGCGCTCCCAAAAGCCTGGCGCAATTGAAAGAGGCTTTGTTATATGGCCGGGCCAATAACCTTGGCATTGCCTTTATCGGCGGCGGGACTAATCTTTTGGCCCTGGATAAGGGGTTTCGCGGTCTGGCAATTAAATTAGGCGATGGCTTGGGGCAAATAAAGATTAACGGCTTAAGCGTGACTGTTGGCGCGGGGGCGTTATTGCCCAAACTTCTTTCACAGCTGGCCGGCAAAAATTTGAGCGGCCTAGAATTCCTGGCCGGTGTCCCGGGGACAGTTGGCGGGGCGGTGGTGATGAATGCCGGGGCCTGGGGAAAGGAAATTGGCCGCTATATCGAGCTGGTTAAAGCCATTGACCATGATGGCCATGAGCGGATTTTTACCCAGGCGGAATGTGAGTTTGCCTATCGTCACAGCCTTTTTCAAAAAGGCCATTGGTTGATATATGAAGCCACGCTTCGCCTGACCAAAGGGAAAACTTTGGGGATAAAAAATGCTATCCGCGGTTTTATCAAGATGCGCCGGGAATCCCAACCCTTGGGGATACCAAATGCCGGTAGTGTTTTTAAGAATCCAAAACATAAATATGCCGGAAAATTGATTGAAGAGGCCGGCTGTAAGGGGATGAGGGTTGGGGATGCGCAGGTTTCCACCAAGCATGCGAATTTTATCGTAAATCTTGGAGAGGCCAAGGCCAGTGATGTCATCAAGCTCATGGCTCGCGTCCAAAAAATAGTCAAAGATAAACATCGGGTCACCCTTGAGCCAGAACTAAAGTTTATGGTAGAATGCAAAAAATGACCGACCGCAAAAAAATTACTGAACTGCAAAACATCGCCGTTAAATTACGCCGCCATATCATAGAAATGACTTGTGCGGCCGCTTCCGGCCACCCGGGCGGTTCCCTTTCTGCCGCCGATATCATTACCGTACTGTATTTTTACAAGCTTAGGCACCGTCCGACAGAGCCCACCTGGCGGGAACGCGATCGTTTTGTCATGAGCAAGGGACACGCCGCTCCGGTTCTTTATGCCGCCTTGGCTGAATCCGGGTACTTTCCTGTTTCGTATTTGAAGACCCTGCGCCAACTGGGCAGTTCGCTGCAGGGGCATATTGATATGCTTTCCCTGCCAGGGATCGAGATGTCCACTGGTTCACTTGGGCAGGGGCTATCGGCGGCTAACGGGATGGCCTTGGGTTGTCGGTTGGACAAGCTGAATAACCATATCTATTGTTTGTTGGGTGATGGCGAGTGCCAGGAAGGACAAGTCTGGGAGGCGGCCATGACAGCGGCCCATTATCACTTGGATAATTTAACCGCCATTGTTGATCATAATAAATATCAAATTGATGGAAAAACTGCCGATATCAAAAACCTGGCCCCCCTGGCCGATAAATGGCGGGCGTTTGGCTGGAATGTCATTCCGTGTGAAGGTCATAACATTGCCGCGATAATTTCTGCCTTGGAACAAGCCGATAAACACAAAGGAC
>MEUF01000053.1 GCA_001771615.1 candidate division WOR-1 bacterium RIFOXYB2_FULL_48_7 | reverse complement strand
AATTGCTTCCAGACAATACCGTCAGGCAGTTCTTAATCGGTCAATCAGGGGCGAAGCACTGCGGGAAGTATTGCAACAAGGTTTTGATGAAGTTGTTGATCACTTGGATTTGCAAAATGTGTATCATTTGAACCAGACCCTCTATTGGCATCTTGCTCATACCCCTGACCTGGCCGATCGCACAGCGGTCCTGGAATATGCCGATCTTTTCGGCTCTGCCCTGTCCAACATGCAAGAAGCTCTTATGGCCGGATATTTAGCTGCGGCTAGGGAGGCGGTCCCATATTCACCAGCAATATTTAGGGCCCCGCTAACATCTGAACATTATGGCCTCCGCCTATTCCCGCAAGCCGCTATTAATTGGGACATGACTTATACCAATTATGGGCCGGAATTTGATCCGCAGAGAAAAAAACTGGTCCAATTACTTCTCAAAGCCTGCAAAATTGATGGGCCAGCAGAACGCTATTTGTCTTCTGAGGGGTTTGGTCAGCTTGGTTTGATAATCGAGGCCATGCCGCACGTTGACCAACAACAAGCCGGCTTTTTGCATCAGATAGTAACAACCTTAAAGCGTGCTGGCCTGGAAACATCCTCACTCTTTGTTGTTGCTCATGGCCTAACCCCTGAATACCGGGCCATGCAAGCAACTGATGAGCAATTGGCTGATTCTGCAGCCGCTTTCGATCACTTCCGAATGTTTATGACCGCCAGAAACCGGATAATCGGTAAAATAAATTTTGGTTTCACCCAAAACTATTTAAATTTTGATCCAGATGAGCACTTTGTTATTCAACAACCGGGCAATCTCCACGAGCAGACACTGACTTTCCCTTTTTATCCTGATTATCCTGGCCCGATTATTTTATATTTCTTTTTAAAACATGGCTGGCCAGTCGGCTATGGTATGGCGATCAGCGAAGAAACAAGCCGCCAGCTCTGCACCATCGGGATTCACATTTTTAGAGACTTTCGGGGGACACCCAGCTCGGGACGCTTTTTTGAAACAATGATCATGAGTGCCGCCAGAACACTTCGGCCAACCTTGTTATCAATTGAGCGGGATTTAAGCGGCCAACATAGCAGGAACGCCGGTCTACTGGCAGAAGATGAACCTGCCTTAACCAGGTTTTACGGCCAATATGGTTTTGAGTGGGATGGGGAGGAACAGACCAGAATGATCCGCTTGACCAGGGGTTTATTCTAGAAAATATTTCAGCAGTTTGTGGCCAGGTAATTTCTTGAGCTGGGATTTTTTAACCTCTTTTTCAGAAAATTTGTTTACCCGCCTCCCATGGCCCACCAGCGGCGAGGGATATATTACAAAAGGGACATTGTCGGAAGAATGGGTTTTTAGGGAAATTGGCGTCGGATGGTCCGGCAAGACCATCAGTTTAACGTCAACCTTGGCGCTTTTTAGCTGTGCCAGAATGGTCCCCAGCACTAGCCGGTCAAAATCCTCTATCGCCTGAATTTTATGTTTGATATTCCCTTCATGGCCGGCTTCGTCTGGCGCTTCAATATGCACAAAAACGATATCATTGTGCTTGAGGGCTTTTATGGCGTATTTGGCCTTGCCGACATAGTTGGTATCCAGGTATCCGGTCGCACCGGGAACGTTAATTACCTCCATGCCCAGGATTTTTCCCAGACCTTTGAGCAAATGGACCGCGGTAATAATTGCCCCGCGTTTATGAAAACGCCTTCTGAATGGCTCAAGTTCCGGCAAGACCCCCTGGCCCCAAGGCCAGATCAGGGTTGCCTGGCTCCCCATCTGCTGTAAAAGGACTTCGGCCTGGTTCATCAACTGTAACAAGGCTTCGCTCCCCTCACCGCGCGGCAGGAATTGTGAGATATGCTGGCCAATAATATCATGCGGCGCCTTTGTCCTAACCTTGGCCAATGGGCTTTGGGCTTTGGATTTTACCACCAACAAATTCCGATAGCTAAGTCCTGGATAAAACTTAACTTCATCAGAGCCGCAAACTTGATTGAGTCGATAAAAAATACGCTTGGCCTCTTCGGTAGAGATATGATTAGCGGTGAAATCCTTCATTATCCCATGGTCAATTGTTACCAGATTACAACGAAAGGCCACCTCTCCAGCCCGCAGCTTGACTCCCAGGCTGGCAGCCTCCAGCGGCCCCCGGCCGGAATATTGCTTCAGCGGGTCGTAGCCAAAAATGCTCATGGCCGCCACATCAGAGCCGGGTTCTAATGGTTTTGGAGTATTGTTTGTCCAGCCGCAAATCCCGTTTTGGGCCAGAAAATCAAGGTTGGGGGTCTCGGCTGCCTCAAGTGGGGTTTTTCCTCCCAATTGCTTGAGCGGCCGGTCAGCCATACCATCAGCAATCAGGACGATATATTTTTTCATTTATCTTTTATTTGGGTTGGCAGGGAAATTGTCGGCAGCATGTTAGCCGGCAAAGTAACGCTAACCGCCGGAAGGGTTACCTCTGGCGTCGGCTGGAAAAGTATCCGGTCTTTGATGAACGAATTGACCCTGGGTGCGCCAGTTTCTACGGCTGGATAAACCCAGCGGATCATCAGATGAGAAAGCTGCACAAAATATGAATCATTGATGGTTTTCTTGGCTGAATCGGGCAGCGGGGCATCAACTAACAGGCGGACAATCACCCCGAAAATCATCATGACCAAGATAACAATCACCAGGCTTTTGATTATTTTAGCCGGGCCGCCTAGGTTCTTCACTAGATAGAGGATAACCAGCAAACCAACAACTATGTCGATGATATTTAACATTACTATCCTTTACTCAAGGCTAGTTTGAATTTTTTCAGTTTAGATTTTAGTTCCGGATACTTGAGGGCTAAAATTTGCGCCGCCAGCACGGCCGCATTTCGCCCACCGTCAATAGCGACAGTTGCCACGGGCACCCCCGGAGGCATTTGGACAATTGAAAAAAGGGCGTCATGCCCCCCCAGGGCGGGAGAATGGATAGGAATACCGATAACCGGCAGGTGGGTGTGTCCGGCCACGACGCCGGGCAGGGCCGCCGCCAGGCCAGCGGCTGCAATAATCAGGTCGTATTTGTTTTCCGCGCTTTTTGCCCAGGCACTGACTTTTTGTGGCATCCGGTGGGCTGAAGCGACGGTAATCTCGTAGGCAATAGCAAATTCCCGCAGTTGTTTTTCTGCCTTTTCAATTATCGGCAGGTCCGATTTGCTCCCGATTATGATCCCGATTTTCGGAGTTCTGGTTTGCGCCATTTAATATGCCTCCTTAGGGAGGGGTAACGGTCATAATCTTCTTGGCCTGGTCAGGATATTTTGCCACAAAGAGTAATTCTTCGCGGGTCAATGGTTTTTGGGTATGGACATTGGCATATCGGACAAGCTCCAGGATCCTGGTAGCTTCTTTATCGTCTTTAAAAGCAACTTCCAAGTTGCCATAAACGTTGCGAAAGCCTTTAATCCCGCTGTATTCACCAACAGTAATCATCCGGCCGGTATCAACAAACTCCGGCTCACCCCGGCCCAGCTCTTCATAATCATATAATTCATAGTTGCGGCGGTTCTTAAGGGCGCCATCGGCATGGATACCTGATTCATGCGCAAAAGCATTCGCCCCCACCCCAACTTGGTTCATCGGGATGGGAATGTTAAAAGCATAAGAAGCGTATTTGGCAAAAGCCCAGGCTTTGTCCAACTTTGTCTCTGCCGGCAGAAGATTTTCATTTTTTAACCCGCTGCCATATTTCAACGCCAAAATAACCGACAAGAGGTCGGCATTGCCGGCCCTCTCGCCGACGCCATTGATTGTTACGTTGATATAGGCATCTTGCCCGGCGTCTACTGCCCCTTTGGCCCCGGCAACTGAACAAGCTACTCCCATACCCAAATCATTGTGGCAGTGCAGCTCTACCGGCATCTCCGCCCGCTTGGCCAGTTCGTTAATCCGCTGGTAGATGGTTAGCGGATCATCGGCCCCCAAGGTGTCGCAATATCTGACCCGTTTGGCGCCGTGCTCCTTGGCCGCCTTGGCAAATTTGACAAGATAATCCATATCAGTCCTGGAGGCATCTTCGGCATTGACGCCGATCGTTTCAGCTCCCAGCTTATATGCCAGGTCAACCGCATCAGTCATTGATTTAATAACGCTATTTTCGTCCATCTTGCCCATGAATTTGCCTTCAAGCATGATACTGGAGGTCGAAATTGAAAGGTTAAGATGCTTGATGTTGGGGACCAATTCAAAAGACAACTTCACATCACCGGTAACTGCCCTGGCCCAGCCTTCCAGGCGGATTGGCGACAGCACGCCCATGGCGGCCAGCTCCAAGTTGGCATTAAGGTAATTTGTTTCGTGGTGGGTAAAAGGAAAACCAAACTCTGACTGAAATATTCCCATTTCATTCAAATAGATGTTAATCAGTGTTTTCTGCAGTTTAGACAAGCCGATCCTGGCGGTCTGCACGCCGTCGCGGTTGGTAACATCAATAAAAAATATTTTTCCTTTTTTCATGAGCTGATCTGCCTCCTCAACAACTCCAATTATATCCGAAAAAGTAATGACTGACAAGACAAGAAAAACGGTGCTATACTATCTCCAGAATGAAAAAAATTGTCGGTTTATTGGGCTATCCGCTGGGACATACCGTTTCCCCGGCCATGCATAACGCTGCCTATAAACAGCTTGGCCTTAACTTTGAATATGTCCCTTTTGAGGTCGAGCCCAAGGAGCTCAAAGAGGCAGTCAATGGTTTGCGCGCCATGCACATCGCCGGCTTCAACGTCACCGTCCCCCATAAAGAAGCCATCGTAGCCATCTTGGACGAGGTAACCGAACTGGCCAGGATCATCGGAGCAGTAAATACCGTCGAAAACCAGGAAGGGAAGCTGGTCGGCTACAACACCGACGCTCCGGGCTTCCTAGATTCGCTGCGAGAGGATTATAATTTTGAACCACGGGGAAAACGGGTGGTAATTTTAGGGGCCGGCGGAGCCAGCCGCGCGGTAGCCACCATTCTGGCAGAAGTCAAAGCTAAATCACTAACTATTGGCGATACCATTGAACCAAAGGCGGCTGCCTTGGCGGAATATTTGAGCTCATATCTTGACATCAAATGCTCTGCAGTCGAAATGAATAGCCCCGCCTTGCAAAAAGCGCTGGATAATGCCGACTTGCTGGTAAATGCCACCCCAATTGGCATGCACCCCAACGTCAAGGCTTTGCCGCTCGACCAAAAAATGAAATTAAACAAGAATTGTTTTGTCTATGACCTGGTTTACAATCCGGCCGAGACCGCCCTACTCCAGCTGGCCAAAGATTCCGGCTGCCAGATCGCCTCCGGGCTGGGCATGCTGGTCCGCCAGGGAGCGCAGGCATTTGAAATTTTTACCGGCGAAGAAGCACCAATTGAAACCATGTTCGCAGCCGCCCAGAATGCCCTCCGGGTAAAGTGACCGGTTTTCGTCTTAATAAGCCCGTTCTGCTTTGGCAATAAAATTGCTTAATCAGAGATTATGGCCACTGATCTGCTTGACGAGATATTACATAAGGGGCTCAATCTTAATGCTTCCGATATCCATCTGGAACCCCGCGAAGAATTTGTCAGAATCCGTTTTCGGGTCGACGGCTTACTGCAAGATGACAAACCGCTGCACAAAAACCGCCAGGCCAGCTTAATTTCCCGGGTCAAAGTCCTGGCCAATTTAGACATTGCCGAAACCCGGCTCCCCCAGGATGGCCGAACCACCTTTAAACATCTTGATTTAAGGATCTCTGCCATCCCAACGATTCATGGCGAAAAACTTGTCATTCGCTTACTCAATCGGCGTTCCGCCCTGATGCCCCTGGAAGCCCTGGGCATGACCCCGGAAATTTTAGCCGATTATCAGCAATTAATTACCCGGCCACATGGCCTGATCCTGATCACCGGGCCCACCGGTTCGGGAAAAACAACAACTCTCTATGCGACTCTCTCTCAGTTAAATAATAAAGAAAAGAATATTGTCACTGTCGAGGATCCTGTCGAATATCAATTGCCGGGCATCAACCAAATTCAGGTCAATCCAGCGATTGGCTTAACTTTTGCTCATTGTTTAAGAAGTATTCTCCGGCAGGATCCCGATATAATTATGCTAGGGGAAATCCGTGATAGCGAGAGCGCCCAAATCGGCGTCCAGGCGGCCTTGACCGGCCATTTAGTGTTTTCTACGCTGCATACCAAAGATGCTCAATCGGCGGTAACCAGACTGGAAGACCTGGGGATAAAAAGATTTCTAATTGAATCAACCTTATTGGGGGTTATGGCACAACAACTGACCAGACAGACTACCGGAGGGCGGATCGGATCGTTCGACCTTTGGCTTAACCGCCTCCCCCACCACCACCTCCTCCTCCACCGCCGCCAGCCGCTCCCCCCACTCCCCCACCAGCTGCGCCAGGACCAGCCCCTCCCGCTTCCCCGCCCGGCATCACTCCACCAACATTAAACCATTTGTCAGCCAGTTGTTTGACTTTGTGCATCATATATCTGGCTGCGTGCTTGGGGTGAATACGGTAACAAGTGTGGCATTTGTCAAACCTTAGGCGCGGGGCACAGCATCTTTCTTCCTTATAAAAAACACAACCCCTGTCACCACGGTTGAGGCCGGACATCTCCGGACTGTATAAATTGTGTGATTCGCCTATTGGGTTGATTTCCATAATCTATTTTCGAAATATTTCATTGCCGATTTCAGCCAAGGTTTGTATACTAGTATATATGATAGTCGCCCGGGCTGTACATTCAATCTTCCTGTATCTTTTGGCAGCCGCCACATATATTCTTGGCACCACTATCGCCATCTGTTTTGTCCCGCTGGCGAAAAAACCTACGCGCCCGTTTCAAATTGCCGCCCGCTGGTGGGCCAAACTGCTGTTATTTTTCTCCGGCGTAAGGATTACAACCAACAATCTCTCTGCTGTACCAACCGATCGCCCCCTGATCATCGCCGTTAACCATCAAAGCATGGCCGATATTATCATCCTGCTGGCAACTGTGCCGGTCTTTTTCCGCTTTGCCATCAAGAAAGAATTATTTTCCATCCCGGTCTTTGGCTGGTACCTGCGGGCGGCCGGCTATTTCCCGATTGATCGGGCTTCAATCTTGAGCGGTTATTCCGTCCTTAAAAAAATGACTAAAATTATGGCTGACGGTGATTCTATCCTGATTTTTCCGGAAGGGACAAGAAGCCGCGATGGGTCTCTCGGCGCCTTCCGCCGGGCCAGTCTTTTGGCCGCCCAAAAAACCGGGGCACCAGTTTTGCCGGTCGCGTTGTCTGGAAGTTTTGATATCGTCCCCAGGCACACCTACTTCGTCAAGCCGACAAAAGTCAAAGTGTCTTTTGGCCATTTGGTCGCGTTTGATGATGAAGAAGCTTATGATAAAAAGGTTGAAGAGGTCCGGTCCTTTATTGCAGAAAACTTGTAACCGCTTCTTTGAGCGAGGCTACGCCAACCAGGTCGATTTTTCTCTGCTTGGCGCTGGCAACCGATCCTTTTGGTAAAACAACAGTCTTAAACCCCAATTTCTCGGCTTCTTTAATTCTCTGTTCAACCTGGTTAACCGAGCGAATCTCTCCAGCCAGGCCAATTTCACCAAGAGCGATGGTTTTACCATCAAAGGGCTTGTTTTTGACGCAGGAAGCGATCGCCAAGGCAATGGGCAGGTCGATCGCGGGTTCGGTAACTTTGACCCCACCCGCCGCGTTGACATAAATATCGGCATTAGCCAGCTTCAATCCAGCCTGCCTCTCCAGGACCGCAATGATTATGGCCAAACGATTATTATCCACCCCTGTCCCCCGCCTAACCGGATATGGCATCTTGGTCGGCGTGACCAAAGCCTGGATTTCAACCAGCAGCGGCCTGGTCCCCTCAATTGAACAGGTCACGACTGAACCGGGGGCTTCTTTGGGGCGCTCGGAAATGAATATTTCTGATGGGTTGGCGACTTCGGCCAGTCCGGTCTCTTTCATTTCAAAAATACCAATTTCATTTGTTGAGCCAAAGCGGTTTTTGGTCGCCCGCAACAAGCGATATTGCTTATGCCGTTCACCCTCAAAATACAGCACCGTATCGACGACATGCTCCAATATCCTGGGCCCGGCGATAGAACCCTCTTTTGTGATATGGCCGACAATAAAGATTGGGATATGAGTGGCCTTGGCAATGCCGACCAGATAAGCAGCGCACTCTCTGACTTGAGAAACAGAACTGGGAGCAGCGGCGATATCATCGCGAAAAAGGGTTTGAATTGAATCAATCACCACAAGCCTTGGCTTGACCTCATCGATCGCTTTTTCAATGGCCATTAGGTTGGTTTCGGGATAGAGGATCAGATTTTTTGACAAAGTGCCTAATCGTTCTGCCCGCAAGCGAATCTGCCTGGCCGATTCTTCGCCGCTGACGTAAAGGACTTTTTCCTTCTGGCTTTGCGCCTCGGCGGCCTGGAGCATAAGCGTTGATTTGCCAATCCCCGGCTCCCCGGCCACTAGGACCACTGACCCGGCGACAATTCCACCGCCTAAGACCCTGTCTAATTCATTGATCCCGGTCAAGTTGCGATTATCCGCCTTAAGCTCAATCTGCGTTATTGAGACAGGTTTTTGAACGTTGGACATCGAAAACTGAGGTTTCGTTTGAGTTTTGGATTTTGAAGTTTGAGGTTCTTCTACCAGGGTGTTCCATTCATGGCATGCGGCGCACTGGCCTGACCATTTAGGAAATTCATTTCCGCAAGCTGAACAAAAAAAAGAGGTATCAGCTTTTGGCATAAGTCTGGAGCTTGACGGCTTCGTTTTTTTCTTCAACCGTAAATTTTTTCGGCTTGCCGACAAAGGTCAATTGGCCATCTTTGACGTCGATTTTCACTTCGGTGCCGTATTTTAATTCGCCAGAAAGGATTTTCTCCGACAAATTATCTTCCAGGTTGCTTTGGACCACCCGGCGCAGGGGACGGGCCCCTAATTTGGGATCATAGCCGGCATCGACTAAAAATTGCTTGGCTTTTTTCGTTACCTTTAAGGCCAGCCCTTTCTCTTCCAGGCGCTTATTGACATCGGCAAACAACAGGTCGATTATTTGGGTCAGGTCTTCTTTGGTCAACGGATGAAAAACAATCGTCTCATCCAGGCGATTCAGGAATTCCGGGCGAAAAGCTTTTTTGAGCTCTTCCATAACGGTGGTTTTCATCTTTTCATAGCTCCCCTGGGCATCGCTCCGGGTAGCAAAACCAATTTGCGTCTCTTTTCTGATCAGATCGGCACCGACATTACTGGTCATAATGATAACCGTGTTTTTGAAATCAATTTCCCTGCCCTGGGCATCGGTCACTTTCCCATCATCAAGGATTTGCAGCATGATATTCATGACATCCTGGTGGGCTTTTTCAATTTCATCGAACAAAATGACCGAATGCGGCCGCCGCCGAACCTGTTCCGTCAACTGTCCACCCTCGCCAAAACCCACATAGCCGGGAGGCGAGCCCACCAGCCGGGAAACTGTATGCGATTCCAGGTATTCCGACATATCGACCCGGATAAGGGCATCGACATCGCCAAATAAAAACTCGGCCAGACGTTTGGCCAGTTCGGTTTTTCCTACTCCCGAGGGGCCCAAAAATATGAACGAGCCGATCGGCCGGCGAGGGTCTTTCAAACCGGCTCGGGCCCGGCGAATCGACTTGGCGGCAACCTTGATCGCCTCATCCTGTCCGATAATCCTCTCTTTCAGCTCTCCCTCCATCTTAAGCAGCCGCTCCGTCTCTTCTTCGGTCAACTGCGTCACCGGCACCGACGTCCAGGCGGCAACAATCTGGGCAATTATTTCAGAATTGACTTCCGGGGCAGTTGAACGTTCAAAATCCACTAATTTCCTGGCGGCCGCTTCGTACTGCTCGCGCAATTGGCCTTCTTTGTCCCGCAAGGCCGCCGCTTTTTCATATTCCTGCTCACTGACCGCCTTTTCTTTCTCTCCCCTCAATCGCTCCAATTGTTGAGATATTTCCACCAGTTCTGGCGGCGCCCCTTTAGCTTGCAACATGACCTTTGAAGAGGCCTCATCGATCAAATCAATCGCCTTGTCAGGCAAAAAGCGATCCGAAATATAGCGAGCCGATAATCTGGCGGCCGCCACCAAGGCGTCATCAGTAATAACCACCTTGTGGAAATCTTCATAACGGGCCCGCAGCCCTTTTAAGATTTCAATGGTTTCAGCTACGCTCGGTTCGTTGACCATAACGGACTGGAACCGCCGCTCCAAGGCGGGATCGGACTCAATCTTTTTTCTATATTCGTCAATGGTGGTGGCCCCGACACATTGGATTTCTCCCCTGGCTAACGGTGGTTTGAGGATATTAGCCGCATCCATTGCCCCTTCGGCCGCCCCCGCACCAATCAAAGTATGCAACTCATCAATAAATAAAATTAAATTCCCGGCCTTCATCACTTCGTCCAGGACCTTTTTGAGCCGTTCTTCAAATTCACCGCGATACCGTGTCCCGGCAATTAACAAGCCCAAATCAAGAGTCACGATTCTTTTGTTTAATAAAAGGGCTGGAGCCTCACCGGAAATAATTTTTTGGGCCAGGCCTTCGACAATGGCCGTCTTCCCCACTCCGGCCTCTCCAATCAAGACCGGATTATTTTTTTTGCGGCGAGAGAGGATCTGGATAAGCCGTTCGATCTCCTTGGCCCGGCCGACCACCGGATCAAGCTTATGTTCCCTGGCTAAAGTGGTCAAGTCACGGCTGAAAGAATCAAGAATGGGTGTTTTGGTGTACCGCGGAGCTGCCGACTTACGGGGAAAGCTGGCTCCCTCACCCAGCAGGGCAATTACGCGCCCCCTGGCCGAAGCCGAAGTCACCCCAGATTCCTGCAAAATATTATGGGCTAACCCCTCGGTCTCCCGGAGCAAGCCTAACAACAAATGTTCAACCCCGACATGATTATGTCCCAGGCCGCGGGCTTCATCCCAGGCCAGTTCAATCACTTTTTTGGCCTGGGCGTTAAAAGGGAGCTCAAGCCCAACCGCTCCACCTTGTTTTTCACTGAAGCTCAATTCTTCTTCAATTCGGCTTTTTAAAAAGGCCGGGTCAGCACGGAAAATCTCCAAAGTTTTAAAAAGGATATTTTCCCCTTCACGCAGCATCCCCAACAAAAAATGCTCCGCCCCGACATAGTGGCTGCCCAGCCGCCGGGCTTCTTCCTGGGAAGCCATAATTACACGGATCGCTTTTTCAGTAAACCTTTCAAACATCTTAATTGGATTATAGCAACGCCAAGCCGGCTGGTGCAAGTTTTTCTACGACCAGGCCGATATTAAAAGTAGAGCAATATGGAAACTTGCCGTATCACAGTTGATAATTGTATTTTTCAGACTTCGGGTAATATTACTTTTACCGAGAACGAAGACTGCTCCTATGTTATGGCCAAAAGCCAGATCCTGGAAAAAATGGAGGGTTTTATTTCTGAAGGCATCCTGGGCAACGGCATGAAGTCTTTCCTGGAAAAAATAAAAGGGCTTTAGCTCTTCTGCGGCAGCGTAATTATAAAGGTCGTCCCCGCCCCGGCTTTACTTCGGACTTTAATTGACCCCTTGTGCTCTTCGATAATGCGCAAGGTTATGGGCAGCCCCATGCCGGTCCCGGTCATTTTGGTTGTGAAAAACGGGTCAAATAAACTGCGTAGATTCTCTTCGGCAATGCCTTCTCCGGTATCAGTTATTTCAATAAAAACAACCGGTGTCGGCTGGCCCAAGTCTTCCTCTTCTCCCCAAACCATCTCTTCCCCTTTTAAAATGCCCTGGCGCTTCATTTTTCCCAGCTTGATAACCTCGCCGACATCTGTCTTGACAATCATCTCGCCGCCATTTTTCTGCATCGCTTCAATGGCGTTCTTGACGACATTGACAAAAACCTGCGAGAGTTGGCCAGCGTCACCATAAATTTGCGGCAAAGTGGCCAGTTTTTTGGTTACCCGCACATTATTCTTCTTGGCTTCGCTCTCAAACAAGAGAATGACTTCTTCGAGGAGGGAATTCACATCTACTTTGGTCAGTTCAGGCTTCATTGGCCGTCCGAACTTCAGCAAACTTTCAGCAATACGGTTGATCCGTTCAATTTCGTGCGGGATTATTTGCGAAAACTTATCGCGGAATTCCTTGTCTTCCCATTTTTGTTGGAGTAGCTGTGTAAAGGTGCGCAGCGAGACAAGCGGGTTTTTGATTTCATGCGCCATGCCAGCCGCCATCGTTCCGAGCGAAGCCAGTTTTTCCGAAAGAATTAAACGTTCCTGGCTGTCACGCAAATCTTTGGTCATTTTATTAAAGGCCTCTGCCAGCCGACCGATCTCATCAGCCGATGAGCTGTTAATATGATAGCCCAATTCGCCGCGGGAAACCGCCTCGGTACCCAGGATCAATTCCTTGATCGGCCGCTCGATCGAACGGGCAAAAAAGATTCCTGTCAAAGCCGTTAAGACTATCCCGGCAATCACAAAAAGCAGCGAATTGGTCTCTAGCCGCCGCAGCTCAAAGTAAGCGGAAAAAATCGGCTCCTCCACCACCACCCCCCAATGATATTTGGTAATCGGCATATAAGCGCCGACCATCAGGCCGCCCCATTCGTCTTTAAACTCAGCGGCCCCAGCCTGGCCTGCCAATAGTTTGGCCACGCCTTGATTGCCGGAGAGGTCTTCCTTTAACAACGCCCGCTTTTTATCGACATGGGCCAGCAACTGTCCCCTGGCGTCGACAATAAAAGCAATATTGTTTTCTTTGAGCTTTTCCTTTTCAATAATAGCCTGCAGCGTTTCCGGTTTCGGCTGCACCGGCAAGGCGGAAACTTTCTGGGCAATATTATCGGCAAACCTGAAATAGGAATCGCGAATCGTCTGGGAAAGGGCATTTTTGCTGATGTTAAGCGTCACCAGGGTAGTGACCTCAAAAAGGATCACAATCAATAAAACAAATATCAGAACCAGCTTAAAAAGTATTCTAGTCCGCAAAAACCGCAGCGGACGATTGGCCACAATTGTTTCCGGCGGGATCAGGTCACCCAGTAACAAGGCTAAGACCGCCAGGAGCATAATGAGCCAGGCAGCCAACAGATATCCGGCCTCAGCGAACCTGGTGTAATAAAACGCTGACAGCAATGCGCCCAGGAACAGGAGCGCCGCCCCGCCAGTATAGAAAAATAGCACTTTTTTCCCGCCGCTCGTCAGGCTCCCCCGCCATAGGGCAAGGCCCGCCAGTAACATCCAGCAGCCGGACAAAAGCGGCTTGGCCGGGATCCAGGTAGAATAGTCAACGACCGGCTCGATAATTTCTTCACGGTAGACCAAATTGGCTGTCGCCTGAAACAGTTCGACCAGATAATAACCGACTACCAGCAACAGCAAGACAGTCAGCAGGTGCCCCCAGCGGAGATTAAATTTTTCAACAATGTAAGCCAGCAGTAGCAGGGACGACAATAATAACGAGCCGGAGACCCATTTTTGCATGGCAATCAATTCCGCCAGCGGGCGGCCCAGGTTAAACATCAATTGTGAAGCCAGCGTCGCAGCCAAAAAAGCAAACAGCGTTAAAAACAGCCCGCTTAGAAAAAGGTCTTTTCGCTGGTGGGGAGGAACAAAATATTTATGCAAAAAGGTTAAACCGCCGGAAATTAGAATGCCGGCGGCAAAGATTTCGGTGAAAACACTGATTATCGTAATTGTCGACAACATTAATAAACTGCCAGTTCAATTTTGCCAAAAGCACTGCCACCAGACTGGTTGACTATTTCCAGCGGCAGCCAGTATTCTCCCGGCCCGACATTTTCCGGCAAGACAAATTCTCCCATCCAGAGGTCGCTTTCAACTTCGCCGCTCCCCGGCACATATTTGAGCGCCAATTTTGAGGAAATCCCCAAGCTGCTCATATCCAGGTAAATAAAAGCCATGTCCTGATTGCGGCCAGGATTATCAACCCTGACAACTAACTCCACCTTGGTTTTGCTCTTGACGGCCAGCCGTGCCGGGTTGGCAGTCGCTTCCAGGATCAACGGCGTCTTATCAACATCAAGTTGGGTTTTAGCCAAGGCCAGCCAACCCCGTTTGTTGGCTGCCGAAACAGTGATCTCCTTTTTCCCTAAATTTATCTTCGGCGAGACGCTGGTCTGGGTACTGTAAATCTTATCTCCAGCCGATTTGTCCCCAAACATGCCGTTATCAACCAAGACTGTGCTGGCTAACCGGCCGATCGAACTCAAATCAGCCTTAACGCCGGCAATATTCTTGGGGCCTGACGGGTCTTCAACCTGCGCCTGGAGCTCCAGGATGGTGCGCCCATCCGGCGGGACCCGTTTGGGGACAACCCTAATGTAGCTAATGATCGGGGTCAGCTTCGCCCGGTTAATTTTAGAAAGGTCATAACCGGTCGTAAAGGAAAACAGGTCGCCTAATTTCTGTTTAACCACATCAGAATTGGAAATTATTTTTATCGCCTCATCGCGCGACAGCCCGGCTTCTTCGGTCGGCTCAGCCTTAACGCTGCCTGCCAGCATCAGGCTGCCAATCGTTAAGCAAAGAAATATTTTTATATATTTATCCATTTAATTACCGGCCCTCAACATTTTGAATAATTTATTCCCCTCTTCCCGTGAAACAGGGGAATTGGGACGAAAAGTACCATCGGGATAGGCTTTCATAATCCCCCACTCAACAACCGCCTGGGCATAGGGGGCAACAGGGTCATCTTGTTTAACATCATTGAAGGGGTCCTTTGTCACAGCCGGCAGACGCAGGTCAGCCGCCTTAACAATCCAGGTGGCGATTTCGCCCCTGGTCACGCTGGCTTCAAGCTTAAATTCTTTTTGTTTGGAAACATCTATCACACCGAGGGTGACAAGCTCTTCAACGTTTTTCTTTTTGGCCGGCTCAATTGGCAAGTCAACTTTGGCTTGACGTAAAACCTTATATTTCCAGATCTTTTTATCTCCTTCGAACCTGGCTTCTACCACCACCAGGTTTTTTCCCAGGATCAAAGGGATCGTGACTTTAAACGACTGGTCATCGGCTACCGCCGCCCGGTAGCCATTGACATAGACATCAACTCCCGGCTTAACCCTGCCGGTAACTTCCAAGGTGTCGCTATAACAAATGATGTTATCAGACAGCGAAATGCTCTCAATCGCCTGCTCTAATAATATTTTAGGCCTGTCGACATCCAGGCGCTTGATGACAATCCAATCTTTGGGGAAATAGGAAAAAGAAAAACCGATAACCTGCTCATTGCGCAGCGGCTCCCGATAGCTGGCCAGGTCTGCCCCCCACTCTTCCGAGCGGACCCCGCCGCCAAAAGCAAAAGAAGCAATGGTTCCGGTCAGGTTGTGTTGCTGGTTGATGCCACCCCGCAGGAAATATTTTTTATTGAAGCCAATTTCAGCGCCAAATTTAAGCAGCGTGCTATAAAAAGTTGAAGAGTCAAGCTCCCCGGCCACTATCAGTTCCCGGTTGTCGGCATAAATCGGCGAACCGATATCGCCGATCAGCTTGGCCGACCCACCCAGTTTATAAGCGGTTGGCACATCTTCTTCGCCGCCGACATCCCATTTGATTTCTCCGCCGTTCAAGGTCTTGGCTGGTAGTAAGTTTTGTATCGTCAAACCCAGATTCCACCAGTCGCCCCCTTTCCACAATACGCCCAAATCCATATCCCAGCCGGTCGCGGAGCGATCGGTTTGTCCGGTTTGCTGCATGGTTTCACCCAGCAAAGCCTTGAGGTTGAAACCAACACCAATCCGTTGGAATATTTCTTCTTTGTACAAGGCGGGTAAAAAATTAAGCTTGGTCCCGTAAGAAACCAATATTGTTGAGCCGCTGGTATTGGCTGTGCCTCCGGCGATCGGAATGCCGCTGATCTTACTAAAAATTACTCCCAGACCGAATGAAGAACCAAAACCGGTTGGGTAGGCCTGAATAGCCGTAATGTTTTCCAGGTCACGCAGATGCATAGACAATCCCTTGGCCCAGGCCAATCCGCCGGGGTTATAAAGGGCAGCGTTGTTATCATCGGCCAGGCCAACAAACGCCCCTCCCATACCAAGCGGCCTGACCCCCTGTTCAGTATCAAGCGGTAAGGCACCGATCTGGTTAAATTGCCCGCTGGCCCCGGTCACCACTGACAGGCTCAATATTAGCGCCAGAAATATTTTACTTATGGTTTTATTGTCCATCGGCAAAAGGTGCCCTTATTATACCCCTTTTTAAAATTAAATAAATCCCGCAACTGTGATTGGACCATTTTTTGTCGCGCCAGAATAGCTACGGCCCCTCTGCGGGTCAGATCACCACCAACTGGTTCGTCCAGGCCGAAAGATCCGTCGGCCTTAAGGGTCAAGAGGTTGGCCTCAAGCGCGGCCTTGATATAGGGTGCCCGCCAGTAATCAACCGCTACATCGGTCGCGACCGCTTGGGTCGGCACTTTGACCTCAAGCTGCCAGGCTTTGGCCTGCCAGGTTGCCCACTCTTCCCTGGAAATCGGCCGGTCGGGATAGAAGTTGCCGTCAGGCAGCCCCTCAATCAGTCCCAAAGTCGCCAAATAAATAATCTGGTTGCGCCAGCTCTCCTTTGTCCCCTCAATATCAGGAAAGGTCTGTACCCTGATCAGCCTGATAGCCGCGGTTGTATCATCATCCCGGACCTGGACGTAGTTTTTGCCCAGGCGTAGCTCCAGTTCAACCTGGATTTGGCCGTTTTCGGCTACTTGAAGAGGCTGGTCATTGATAAAAATCCGGCTAGCCGGTTCCGCCAGGATGTTAAGTGATATAGTCTCATAAAATATCTGGGTCCGATCGCGCGGGGAAACAATTGTTACCTTGGCCAATAATGCGGTGCCCAAAGAAAGCATAATAACCGTCAATAAAAACCGTTTCATCTGCGCCCATTTTAGCATATTCTCCCGGTTGCTCAAGCCGATACTTTCTGATATCATTATTTGCAACATGTTTTTAAAATCTCTCTCCCTGCGCGGCTTTAAAACTTTTGCTGATTCCACCGACATTGAATTTAATCCTGAAGCTCGCATCACTGCGGTGGTTGGCCCCAATGGCTGCGGCAAAAGCAATGTGCTCGATGCTACCCGCTGGGTGCTGGGGGAAGACAATACGCGTTTTTTGCGCGTCGGAGCGCTGGAAAATATTATTTTTGCCGGCACTTCACAAAAAAAACCCCTCTCGCTGGCTGAAGTTGTCATAACGTTTGATAATTCAACCGGCCGGCTCCCCGTCCCCTACAGCGAAGTCGCCATTAAGCGACGGACCTTTCGCGGCGGGGAGAGCGAATTTTTTATCAATAAAAACGCCTGCCGCCTAAAAGACATAAAAGATTTACTGATGGATACCGGCCTTGGCGAAGGGACCTATGCCATCATTACTCAAGGGCAAGTCGATGCCATCCTCTCTAGCAAAGGGGAAGACCGCCGGGTAGTTTTTGAAGAAGCGGCCGGCATCAATAAATACAAAACCCGCAAGACCTCGGCAGAAAAAAAGCTGATTGCCGCCGAACAAAATATCCTGCGAATTAACGACCTGCGCACCGAAGTCGGCGAACACATTGTCGTCCTGGAAGAACAGGCCAAAAAAGCCGCCGCCTACCTGGAAATCCAGGCCCAGGTCAAGGAATTGGAAATTGGTTTGAGTAAAAAACTAATTGCCGCTCTCCTGGAAAAGAAAGGCAAGCTGGAAACCGATCTGGCCCTGGCCAGACAAGCCAGCGTCGAAAAACAATCGCGCGCCAAAGAGATAGAGGCCGAACTGCAAGCCCAGCGCGAACACCTGCGCCAGCATGAACTAACAATTGAAGAGGAGTTAGTCAAACTTGATAATGAAAAAGACCGCTTGCGCGATTTGGAACTCAACCGCCGCTTTGTCGAAGGGGAGCTCAAGCGGGAAAAGGGGATCCTGGCTGGACTGGCGGCAAAAAAACAAGCCTTGGTTGAAAAAATTGAAGCCCTAAAAAATCCCCACCACTCATCAAGCCAACAACCCGGCACCTCCCTGATTAACAGCGAGGCAATGGACGAAATTATTAATGGGACCCGGTCACTGGTTAACCTGCTGGCCGATATCTTAACTAATATTGAGTCTGATGAAACGGTCGCCCTGCTTGAAGCCAAAGACCAATTAGCCACCCATGCCCTGGAAATTGAACTGTTATCGGCGGAATTACTGCGCACCGAACAGGAAGTTGAGAAAAGCAATTTTAGTTTGCATGCCCATCAGCTTGAACTGGAAAAATATGCCTCTTCCAGCGAGAACCCTGAAGCAAAAACTTCGCTTTTGGGCAAAATCAACGGTTTAAAGACTGAACGAGATAAGCTGCGGGCCTCCATTCTTGAGCTGGAAGACAAACTTCGCGAAGAAGAAAAAAATGAACGGGCCGTCGGGACCAATACCGCGGTCCTGGAAGTCGGGATAGCCAAGGTAGAAGGCGAAATAACTGCCATCAGCGATCGGCTGAACCTGGAATATAATTTATCGCTGCCGGAAATAGAATCCCTCCCTTACGTTGTCAGCAATACCGGCAAGGCCAAGAACGAGATTGAAGATGGCAAGGCCCGCCTGCGCGCCCTGGAACCGGTCAACCTTTTGGCCATTGAGGAATTTAATAAAGCTAAAGAGCGCTTATCGTTCATCGAAGTCCAATTAACTGACCTGACCAGTGCTCGAGATAATTTACGAAACCTGATTATTGAGCTGGACCAAAAAGCTGAAGAGAACTTTTTGCAGACAATGGCCCAGATCTCGACAATCTTTTCAGAAGTTTTTGCCAAATTGTTTAACGGCGGAGAAGCCAAAATTGCCCTGGCCGAAGGCCAGCCGCCGCTGGAAGCAGAAATTGAAATTTCTGTCCGCCCCAATGGGCGTCGCTGGACCGCGCTCTCGCTCTTATCGGGAGGGGAACGGTCACTTTGCGCCATCGCCATCTTATTTTCTTTAATGAAGATCCGTCCCTCTCCATTTTGCTTTTTGGACGAAGTTGATGCGGCGCTGGATGAGGCCAATATTGGTCGTTTTGCCGGAATGCTTAAGGATTTCTCGTCCACCACTCAAATCATTGTTATTTCCCATAACAAACGGACTATGGCCGCCGCTGACACAATTTATGGCGTAACCATGCAGGAACCGGGTGTCTCCAGCGTAATTTCTGTCAAACTGACAGAAGCCGCCTTATGAAACAATTCTATAAATTCAAAGCTCATTTTCCAAAATTAATCGCTATTTTCTTTCTTTTGCTCATTGGCCTGCCGGCTGTCACGGCAGAGGAAAAAGGCTCCCCAGTCCGCAGCCCAAAACCGTTGTGGAGCAAGAATGGCCTGAAAATTTGCAATAGCATTGGCAATTCTCCCCAACAAAGCCCGCTGATCATTCAAACAGAAGACAATAGCATAATTATGGTCTGGGAAGACGGTCGCTTTGGCTTTACCACTATTTATGCTCAAAAGATGGATAACAATGGCAACTATCTCTGGGGGAGTAACGGCCTGCCGTTATCCACTATGAACACAAATCAAACCCAGGCAACTATTGTATCTGACGGCTCCGGGGGGGCCATCATTGCCTGGCAAGATTATCGCCACGATAATGCTGACATTTTTGCCCAGCATATCAGCAGCCAGGGGGAGCTCTTGTGGGGCCGGGATGGCTTGTTTGTTTGCCGGGCGCCGGCCGGCCAATTTGCGCCCCAAATGATTATTGATGGCAGCGGCGGAGTCATTATTGCCTGGCACGATTATCGCAGCGGCGGCGGCGAAGATATTTACGCCCAACGGATTGACCGTTACGGCAGCCCGCTCTGGGGAGAAAATGGCCTGCCGGTCTGCGCCGCCTCCGGCACCCAATGGTATCCAAAAATCGTCAGTGATAACGCCGGCGGTGCCGTCATCGCCTGGACCGATGGCCGTAACGGGTCATCAGATAACAATATCTATGCCCAGCGGATAAATTCTGCCGGCAAGGGCTTGTGGGAAAAAGACGGAATAATCGTCTGCAATGCCAACCTAAACCAAGAGCGGGTCGAGATAACCGCCACAAAAGGCGGCGCCATCCTGGCCTGGGAAGATTCACGCAACAGCCAGATGGATATTTTTGCCCAGAAGGTCGATTTCAATGGTAATCTGCTGTGGGACAAAAATGCCATACCGGTGATCAATATCAGTTACTCCCAGGAAAGACCCAAGCTTTGTGACGACGGTGACGGAGGAGCGGTTATTGTTTGGGTTGATAATCGTGAAGAAGAAAGCGCGGTATACATCCAACGCCTTCTATCGTCCGGCAAGACCGGCTGGGCAGAAAACGGACGGCTGTTAGCCAAATCTGGCGGCAGCCAAAGCAATCCGGTCGTGCAATTTAATAACCGTCAGGAGTGGTTAGTCGCTTGGGAAGATGCGAGAAAAGGTTACTCGTTGATTTATTTGCAAAAGGTTAACACGGCCGGCACCCCAGTTTGGGGGACAAACGGCATCTTAGCCGGTTTTGCCAGGAGAGACCAGGAAAAACCTTCGCTGGTTGCCGGCAAAAACGGGGAAGTATTTCTTACCTGGCAGGACCGTCGTTTTGGCAACTATGATATTTATGCCCAAAAATTATCTTCCGATGGCAATATCCTATGGGGAGCAGGCGGCATGGCAATCTGCCACGCCATCGGGTCAGTTGTCCATCAGAATCCCGCCATAGTTAATGCCGGACAAGGAGAAATAATTATCGCCTTCGAAGATGCCCGTTCCGGCTATTTAAATGTTTACCTGCAAAAGGTGAACCGCACCGGCACCTTGCTTTGGGGAAAAGATGGCTTGCCGGTTGCCAGGGTAAAAGCCCAACAGACAAACATTCGCACTATTTCTGATAATAATGGCGGCATTATTCTTATCTGGGAAGATGCCCGCGATCCCAATGCCCCAAAAATCTTTGGCCAAAGGGTCAACTCTGCCGGTAAAAAGCTGTGGGAAAAAGGCGGCCTGTTGTTAGGGAAAGCCCCCTCACGGCAAGCAAATCCGGCCATTGTTGGCGATGGGGCCGGCGGCGCCCTTGTTGTTTGGGAAGATGATCGCAGTACCCTTAACCTAAAGGATATTTATGCTCAACATATTTCCGGGAACGGTGATTTATTACTGGGTAAAGGCGGGCAAGCCATTTGCGCAGAAAATAGCGACCAGACCGAGCCCAGCATTACAGCTGATGGTAGCGGCGGAGCAATAATTGCCTGGTCTGATTTCCGCCAGGGCGACCGCAATCCCGATATTTATGCTCAAAGAATCAATGGAAAGGGAAAATTGCTCTGGAAGCAGGAAGGCATGTCAATCTGTTCTGCTCCCGATGTCCAGCGCTCACCGCAAGCTGTGGCTGACAAGCAGGGGGGAGCATTGATTGCCTGGACCGATAAAGGCGGAGGAAGCTATGATATTTATGCGCAGCGTGTTAATAGCGATGGCAAGGCCCAATGGCAAACCGACGGCATCCCCGTCAGCCAGGCAGCCAGGACACAACAAAACCCAATCATAATTTCACCAACCTTTGTCTTGTGGGAAGATTATCGTGCCGGCAACTGGGATCTTTTTGCGAACTATTTATCTGTCGACGGCAAGCTGACCTGGGGAGAAGAAGGCATTAGCCTGGCCAACCTGCCAATGACCCAATACGCGCCTCAAGCTGTTGGTTGGGGAGATGGTTCTTATATCGTCGCCTGGGAAGACTATCGCAACGGCAAACAGTACGAAATATTCCTCCAAAGAATCAACCAAAAAGGCAAAGTTGAGTGGGCCGATAATGGTTTCATGGTCAGGACGGCAGATGGGGCCCGGGCGCCAAAAATCACTGCCCAACCGGAAGACAATACCTTTTCCGTCATCTGGGAAGATTATACCGGCGGCGGTAAAGAAATTTTTGGCCAGCGTTTCGCTATTGACTGATTACAGGCTTTTCGCCCGCTTTTTCAATTCTGCGGCCTTATCGGTTTTTTCCCACGGGAGATTTAATTCCGGTCGGCCAAAATGCCCATAAGCAGCCACTTGTTTATAAAGTGGACGCCGCAAATCAAGTTGCTTGATTATCAACCCCGGACGCAAATCAAACGTCTCATCAATCAGCTTGGCTATTTTGTCATCCGGCAAGTTACCGGTCCCGAAAGTATCCACCATGATGGACAGTGGACGGGCAATTCCAATGGCGTAAGCCAATTGGACCTCGGCTTTTTTGGCCAAACCGGCGGCGACGATATTTTTTGCTACCCAGCGGGCGGCATAAGCGCCGGAACGGTCAACCTTGGTGGGATCTTTGCCGGAAAAAGCCCCTCCCCCATGGCGGGCATAACCACCATAGGTATCAACAATTATCTTCCGTCCCGTCACACCAGTATCACCCTGCGGACCGCCAATAACAAAGCGTCCGGTGGGGTTGACATAATACTTGATTTTATCGTCTATAAGTTCGGCTGGCAGGACCGGCAGGACCACTCGTTCAATAATATCCTCGCGAATTTTCTCCATTTTCACTTCCGGAGCATGTTGGGCGGCAATTAAAACAGTATGCACCCGTTTTGGCTGGTCGCCTTCATATTCAATCGTGACTTGGGATTTGCCATCCGGCCGCAAATAAGGCAGTTCCCCGTTTTTTCTGACCTCAGCCAATTTTTGTGAGAGGCGATGGGCCAAGCTGATTGGCAGGGGCATCAATTCGGGTGTTTCATCACAAGCAAAACCAAACATCAAGCCCTGGTCCCCCGCTCCCAGTCCTTCCAGGTCTTCCTTAACGACTTCTCCGTCACGGATTTCCAGAGCCTTGTCGACACCCCTGGCAATATCTTTCGATTGCCCTTGAATCGCGACCATTACCCCGCAAGTTTCGTAGTCAAAACCATAAACAGCACGGGTATAGCCGATTTCTTTTATCACTTCGCGGGCCAAACTGGGGATTTCAACATAGGTACCTGTTGTCACTTCGCCGGCAATTAAGCATAACCCGTTAGTCACCAGGGTTTCTACGGCTACCCGGCCGGTGGGGTCCTTGGCGAGGATGGCATCCAGGATCGCATCAGAAACCTTATCGCAGACTTTATCGGGGTGCCCTTCGGTCACAGATTCGGAACTAAATAACCACTGCTTCTTCATTTACTATTCCTCCTTCATACGAACGGACAAGAATATTCAATGATAAATTTTGTTGTTTTGCTCGCTTCTAACTAAATATGATTTTAACTAATATACTTGGGCTTGTCAATTTGTCAGGGAATATTTCAAGAGCTTTCCCTGATAACCAAAGGCCCAACCCTCTTGAGTACTGGGGAAAATTACCCCATAAAGGGCAGAGGTTGTGCCGCTTTCTTCAGTAACCCAGCCACTCCCGTTCCAGCCGGCAATTTTGCCAGTTCCACCGACCACCCAAGCTTTTCCATTTCCAGGGAAAGCTACTCCGGCGGCATTCATCCAGAAAAATTCACCGCTGGCTACTACCGTTGCCCAACCGTCAAACGTTGTCCAGGCCTCATTTGTCCCAATAATAATTGACGTACCGCCAACTCCTGGATGGGCCGCAACCGCCACAAGCGGCTGGTCGGTTTGTTCATAAACCCTGCGTGTAAAATAGACGCCGCTCGCGTCAGCCGTCCCAAAAAGGACAGTTTCTCCGCTGCCAACAATCGAAAAATTACCCCCATCCCACTTAACCGACTTATAATCACCGCCACTAATTGATCGATCAGCCCAATTTACCCCACCGTCGGTCGATACCAATATTTTCCCGCCATTGCCGACAATAATTTCGGTTGAATCATCATCAACCGCCACGGAATTAAAATAATTACTTATTCCCGGCTGTGTTTTATTGGTCCAGCTATCCCCCCCATCACTAGTTATCCCGATATAGCCGCTGGCCCCCACAACCGTCCCCTCACGCGAATTATGGAAACAAACCCCCGTTAAAGTAATTCCCGCATCATTGCCATAATCCAGCCAACTCTGTCCGCCGTTAATGGTGGCTAAAATCGTGGAATTATCCCCAACCAGCCAGCCATAAACTCCTCCGGAGAGAAAAAATCCACCCATCAGAGTATTCGACGTCCCGGAATTGACCGATGACCAATAGCTTGGCTGGGTTGTTGTTGTACTGGCAGAAGTGGTAGTTGTCGTTGCCCCGCCACTCGTAGTGGTTGGGCTGGTTGTTGTAGAAGTCGTTGAGCCGGCAGGAGTCGTCGTTGTTGTTGTAGTGGTGACGGCAGTAGTTGTTGTCGTGTCACTAGTAACAACTTCGCCGCAACTGACGATGCTCATGCCCAGCATGGCAACCGCCAAGGCCCAACCAACGATAAAAACTGGCCGCATACTCCCTCCTGTTCAACAGATTATATATGTAATATAATATCTAGGCAATGGGAAATTTAAGTGAAAACTTTAACCACAAGGATTTTGCCTGCCGCTGCCCGGAATGCAGGGGGGAATACCGGATCCATCTCGGCCTGGTCGGCATTCTAGAAGCAATTGCCGTCCACTTCCAAAAAAGGCCTAAAATTATATCTGCTTTTTACTGCGAAGCCTTTAATGAAAAATTGAAAAGAGAAAAATTATCCTGGCATGCCAAAGGGAAAGCGGTCAACCTAGCCATTGAGGGCATCCCAGCGGCAGAAATTTTTAAGTTTGCAGAAAAAACTGAAGGGATAAATGGCTTGGGTTTTTATCCCGAAGAAAACATGGTCCATATCGATACCCGGCCGATTGAAAAAAAAGAGCTCTGGATCAAGGAGCGGGGGAAATATTCTCCTCTCACCACCGACAAACGTCATCAGTACGGTCTTTGATAGATACTTAGTGTCTTTGTGACTTAGTGGTATATTTTGGAAAATTTCTTTACCACCAAGTCACAAAGTACACGAAGGACACAAAGAAGAATGCTAAATGCATCTGATTTAAGCCAGTTTATTAAACATTTGCTTAATGAGCGGCATTATTCTGAACATACCGCCACTAATTACCGGCGCGACTTACTGGCCCTAATCGCATTTTTTAATGACAAAAAGCTTGATCGGCTGGCCGCCAGGGAATATTTGCTTTCGCTGGAGAAAAAACATTATTCCAAACGGTCGATTGCCCGCAAGCTTTCGGCTGCCCGTTCATTTTTTAAATATCTGCAAAGGGAAAGCCTTAGCCAGGAAAATCCTTTTCAAAACCTGCTCACGCCAAAACTCCCGAAAAAACTGCCCAACTTCCTATATCCCGAAGAAGTCAGGGCATTATTAGGCTGTATCGATGTAAAATCCCCCCTGGGCAAGCGGGATTGCGCCCTAATTGAGTTGCTCTATGGCAGCGGCATCAGGGTTGTTGAAATTGCCCGGCTCAACCTTAAAGACGTTGATTTTTCTGAAGATGAAATCAAGGTTTTGGGAAAAGGGGCCAAAGAGAGGATTGTGCTGTTTGGCAGCCTGGCCAAAAAAGCCTTAAACAATTATTTATCGGATGCCCGTCCCAACCTGCTGGCCGGCAGCAAAACAGCCGCTTTTTTCATTGGCCGCCGGGGAAGCAGGCTGACACCGCGCCAGATTGAGAGAATTATTACCCATTATGCCAAAAAGAGCGGCCTGGGGAAAAGGGTTACCCCCCATACCCTGCGGCATTCTTTTGCCACCCACCTTCTTGAGGGAGGGGCAGATTTACGCATAGTCCAGGAGCTGCTGGGCCATGTCTCCTTGTCCACTACCCAAGTGTATACCCATGTGACTAAAGAGCGGCTCAAGAAGGTTTACGACGACTTCCACCCCAGGGCTAGATAAACGACTCTCCTGGTGATATAATTAATTGTTGTTATCCCGATCAAGGCCGCGAAAATCGGGATCCCGAATACAATAGAATTGAAGGTAATAGATCGGGATGAAGATAGACCTGACAGAGCTCCTGCGCCAAATAGGAAATGAGGCCGACCTGGAACTGACTGAACGGGTCAACTACCAGGACGACGGCCTCCAGGTTAATAACCCGGTAAAAATCAAGCTTCATTTGACCAATACCGGTACTTCGGTTCTGGTCAAGGGTGGGGTCAAAGTCGAGCTGGGACAGGTTTGTTCCCGCTGCGCCAAGGATTTTCGACTGCCTCTGACAGTCCTGATTGACGAAGAGTATTCAAAAATCCTGCCTGAAACGGGCAAGCGGCGCGGGAAAGAAGCTGAAGTCAAGGCCCAAGATTTTGTTTTTCCGATCGAAGCGGACAACACCATTGACCTGGGCGAGACAATCAGGCAAAATTTGATCCTGGCTCTGCCGGTTAAGCCGCTCTGCCAGCAAAATTGTAAAGGAGTGTAAAAAAATGCCAGTACCAAAAAAACGACATTCAAATATCAGACAGGGAAAAAGGAGATTCGGGAACTATCGCTTAAAAGGGATCAACTTGAGCAAATGTCCGCAATGCGGAGCCGCCAATCCACCGCACCAGGCCTGCGCAACTTGCGGGACCTACCAGGGACGGGCGGTTATCAAGATCAAGACCAAGCAAGGCAAGGAGAAAAAGCAGTAGTGATCCGCATCGCCCTCGATGCTATGGGGGGTGATTTTGCCCCGGCTGAGTTGGTCAAAGGAGCGGTCCTGGCTTCGCTTGAATATCCGGTCAGCTTGGTTTTAGTCGGAGATGAAAACCGCCTCAAGAGCGAGTTGGCCCGCCACCGCAAAAAAGGCTCCTTATCCATTATCCCCGCCACAGAAGTCATTGGTAACAACGAATCACCGGTTGCCGCAGTCAAGCAAAAGAAAAATTCCTCCTTAAACGTCGCCGTTAATCTGGTTAAAACCAAGCAAGCAGACGCCATTGTCTCTGCCGGCAATACCGGGGCCCTGATGACCTCGGCCTTATTTGGTTTGGGCCGCGTTGCCGGGGTAGAACGCCCGGCAATTGCCACAGTCTTCCCAACCCCCAAGGGACCGGTCGTCCTGCTCGATATGGGAGCCAATGTTGATTGTAAACCGCGCCATCTTCAGCAATTTGCCGAGATGGGGGCCCAATATGCCGAACATGTCATGCATATCAACAACCCCACAGTCGGCTTGTTGAACATTGGCGAAGAGAAAGAAAAAGGCAACGAGCTTTCCGTACAAACCTGGTCGCTACTTAAGGAAACTAAAATAAACTTTATCGGGAATGTTGAAGCCAAGGAAATTATGTCCGGCGGCGTCAACGTTGTCGTTTGTGATGGTTTTATCGGCAACCTGATTCTTAAATTTAGTGAATCGGTCAGCAGTTTTATTCTTGGGCTGATCAAAGATGAGTTGCAAAAAAACCTTTTGTCAAAATTGGCCGCCCTACTCCTGCTGCCCGCCCTGGCCAGGATCAAAAAGAAAGTTGATTACGATGAATTCGGCGGCGCGCCGATGCTCGGCATTAACGGGGTAGTCTACAAGGCTCACGGACGCGCCAAGGCCAAAGCGATTAAAAATGCCATTCGAGTGGCTTACGAAGCTGCTCGTGAAGACCTGGTCGGCTGCATCTCAAAAATGGAGGAATAACTTATGCGTGCCAAAATTAGCGGCACTGGCTCCGCCCTGCCGGATAAAATAGTAACCAACGATGATTTATCCAAAATTGTCGATACCAACGACGCTTGGATCAGGGAACGGACCGGCATTATGGAACGGCGTGTTTCTGACGAAGGGACGGCCACTTCTGACCTAGCATTTATTGCCGCCGAACGCGCTCTGGCCAATGCCAAGGTCACTGCCGAAGAAATCGACTTCATTCTTGTGGCGACCTGCTCTCCCGACATGCTCTTTCCCTCTGTCGCCTGTATTTTGCAGGATAAGCTTAAAGCGAAAAATGCCGCCTGTCTAGACGTTTCTGCCGCCTGCTCCGGCTTCAATTACGCTCTGGCAGTAGCCAGCAGCTTTATTGAAACCGGCAAATATAAAAAGATTTTACTTGTCGGGGCGGATGAACTGACCAAATATCTCGACTGGACAGATCGCGGAACCTGCATTCTCTTCGGCGATGGCGCCGGAGCGGCTGTTTTAACCGCTACAGATAAAAATGACGGGATAATAGCCAGCTGGTTGAAAGCCGAAGGAATTTTGGGTAACAGTCTAATTATGCCTGGCGGTGGAACACGTGATCCCGAAACCAAAAATGGCCGTTTTATCAAGATGGACGGGAAAGAGGTCTTCAAATTTGCCGTGCGTGCCCTGGAAACATCCGTCAAAGAAGTTTTGATCCAGGCTGGCAAGTCGATTGCCGATATCGATTTACTCATTCCTCACCAGGCCAATATCCGGATTATTGATCATGTTATCAAGAAAATGGGATTGCCCAAAGAAAAAGTTTATGTTAACCTACAAAAGTACGGAAATACTTCGGCAGCATCGATACCTATCGCGCTAGATGAGGCATATGCTGCTGGCAAGATAAAACCCGGCGATCTGATAGTCCTGTCAGGATTTGGTGCCGGGTTAACTTATGGGGCAAACGTTATAATCTGGTAAGAGGAGGAATAAAATGGCTTTGGATTACTTATTGACCGAAGAACAGCAAATGATCAGGGATCTGGCAAGAAAGGTGTCACTGGAAAAAGCCTTGCCCAAAAGAGCCGAATGGGACGAAACCGGTGAATTTCCCTGGGAAGCACTAAAAGCCTATGCCGAGGCCGACCTTTGCGGGCTTTACATTCCGGAAGCTTACGGCGGGATGGGACAGAGCGTTTTTAATTTCTGCTTAGCGACCGAAGAGATTAGCCGGATCTGCGGCGGCGTTGGCGTTTCTTTTGCCGCATCCGCCCTTGGCTCAACCCCAATCATTTTGTTTGGCTCCGAAGAACAAAAAAAGAAGTACATGCCCGAGATTGCTGCCGGCAAGAAGCTGGCCGCCTTTGGTTTGACCGAAGCCAGTGCCGGCTCTGATGCCGCTGGCCTGGAAACTACGGCAAAAAAAGATGGCGACTATTTTATTGTTAACGGGACCAAGCAATGGATTACCAACGGCGGAGAAGCTGACACCTATACATTAATAGCCATGACCGACAAGGCCAAAGGGGCCCGCGGCGCAACAGCTTTCATAGTGGAAAAGGGGACCCCCGGTTTTACTTTTGGTAAAAAAGAAAACAAGATGGGGATCCGCTGTTCAGCTACCAGGGAATTAATATTCCAGGATTGCAAAATCCACAAAAGCCAGATCCTTGGCAAAGAGGGGATGGGTTTTATTGTCGCCATGAAAACCCTTGATATGACGCGCCCTGGCATCGGCGCCCAGGCAGTGGGGATTGCCCAGGGAGCATTGGATGAATCAATCAAGTATGCCAAGGAAAGGGTCCAGTTTGGCAAGCCAATCATCGCCCTGCAAGCCATCCAGCATATGCTGGCTGATATGTCGACCCAGATCGAGGCAGCCCGCGCCTTGGTTTATGCCGTGGCCAAAATGATTGATGCCGGACACAAAGACTTTACCTTGCCGGCATCCGAAGCCAAGCTGTTCGCCTCTGATGTTGCAATGAAAGTCACCATTGACGCCATTCAGATCCTGGGCGGTTATGGTTATATGAAAGAATATCCGGTGGAAAAGATGGCCAGAGATGCCAAGATCACTCAAATCTACGAAGGGACCAATCAGATTCAGAGGAATCAGATTGCCCTTGGCCTCATTAAAGACGCTGTCAGCAAAAAGTGATATAATTAGCCATTACTGCTCATGGATATTGTTGTTTGCATAAAACAGGTTCCGGATACGACAGAGGTTAGGATCAACCCGGAAACCAATACTTTAATCCGCGAAGGGGTCCCTTCGATTGTTAACCCTTTTGATGAAAACGCCGTGGAAGCGGCACTGCAATTAAAAGAAAAGCATGGCGGGAAAGTTACCGTTATTACCATGGGCCCACCACAAGCAGCCGAAGCGCTTAAAACCTGCGTTGCCATGGGCGCCGATGAGGTTTGCCTGGTCTCGGATCGGGCTTTTGCCGGCTCGGATACCTGGGCGACCTCATACACTTTAGCCCAAGCCATTAAAACCCTGGGTCATTTTGACCTGATCCTTTGCGGTAAACAGGCCATCGATGGTGATACCGCCCAGGTCGGTCCAGGGATTGCTGAATGGCTCGATATCCCCCAGGTAACATTTGTAGTAAAGATGGAAGCCGATCCTACAGCTAAAAAAGCCAAAATCGAACGTTTATTGGAAGAGGTCAACGAGGTCGTTGAATGTCCCCTCCCCTGTGTTGTTACGGTAGTCAAACAAATGAATTCTCCCCGCCTCCCTTCGCTGAAAGGGTTAATGCGGGCTAAAAAAGTTGAAGTTAAAATGCTTAATGCGGCGGCGATCAAGGCCGAAGCGATTAATCTTGGTTTAAACGGCTCCCCGACCAGTGTAGTTAAGATTTTCACCCCTCCCCCAAAAGGCGGCGGGGAAATGCTTGGCGGCGAACCAACCGACATGGTTGATTCTCTCCTGGGTAAATTGAAAAATCGCAGTTTAATATAGTATGTCAATAAAAATATTGTTAGATAAATGCACCGGCTGTACGCTTTGCGTAAAGGCTTGCCCCTTTGCTGCAATTTCTATGATTGATCGGCCGGCTGAAGCGCCCGGCAAGGGAAAGAGGGTTGCCCAGATCAACCTGGACGTCTGCACCCTTTGCGGCGCTTGCGTCGCCTCATGCAAATTTAACGCCATTGATCTAAAAAAAGATTTGGGTGGCGTCGATGTTGATCTGTCTCACTATAAAGATGTCTGGGTTTTTGCCGAACAAAGAGAGGGAAAAATCCAATCAGTCGCTTACGAACTTCTTTCCGAAGGGCAAAAGCTTGCCGCTGAATGCGGCAGCCAGCTTTGTGCCGTCTTGTTGGGGGATGAGAAGATTGAAGAAGAGATCGACCATTTGTTCAAATACGGCGCCCAAAAAGTCTATTTGATTACCCATCCGGAATTAAAACATTACCATACCGCTCCATATACCCGGGCTTTAGCTGAAGCTGTCACCAAACATAAACCAGAAATCATTCTCCTGGGGGCCACCACCCTTGGCCGCGACCTGGCCGCCCGGCTGGCCATTCGCGTTGGGGCCGGCTTAACCGCTGATTGTACCGCCCTGGGGATTGATCCTGACAAGAAAAACTTGTTACAAACCCGACCGGCTTTTGGCGGCAACATCATGGCCACAATTCAGACCCTCCGCCATCGTCCACAGATGGCAACTGTCCGGCCAAAAGTCTTCAAAAAGAGCCCTGTCGCCAAACCGGCAGCTGGTAATGTGGTTAAATTTACTCCCGTCATCGATGAAAAAGATTTGGTAGTTAAATTATTAGAGATTATTCAAGACGAATCGGTCAAAGTTAACCTGGCAGAAGCCGAAATTATTGTCTCCGGCGGCCGCGGCATCGGCGATCCCAAGAATTTCCACATGCTCGAAGAATTAGCCCAAACTTTGGGCGGCGCGGTCGGCGCCTCACGCGCGACAGTTGATGCCGGCTGGATTTCCGCCCACCATCAGGTTGGCCAGACCGGTAAAACGGTTTCACCAAAAATCTATATTGCCTGCGGAATTTCCGGCAAGATCCAGCATCTGGTCGGCATGCAGTCATCCGACACAATTATTGCCATAAACAAAGATCCGGATGCCCCGATTTTCAAGGTAGCTACCTACGGGATTGTCGGGGATGTCCTGGAGATCGTCCCCCTGCTGACCAAAAAGCTCAAGGAACTAAAAGGGTAAATGAAGAGCGCCTTTGTTTTCCCCGGCCAGGGATCGCAATTTGTTGGTATGGGGAAAGATTCTGCCGAACCCCTGTTGGATAAAGCCAATACCCTGCTCGGTTTTGACCTTAAATCAATAGTTCTCCATGGGCCGGAAGATGAACTGAAAAAGACCGCCTTTCTCCAGCCAGCCATCTTCACCATCAGCGTAGCCGCCTACCAAAAGCTAATTACCAGTAACCAGTTGCCAAGCGCAGTCGCCGGCCACAGTTTAGGGGAGTATGCCGCCTTATATGCGGCGGGAGCCCTTTCTTTTGAGGATGGCGTTAAGCTCGTTCACCTGCGAGGCAAATTTATGCAAGAGGCGGTGCCGGAAGGCGAAGGAGCTATGGCCGCCCTGCTGGGTGGAGAAAAAAGCGTGATCGTTGAAATTTGCGCTAAAGTCGGCCACGTTTGGCCAGCCAACTTCAACTCTCCGGGCCAGGTAGTAATTTCCGGTAAAAAAGAAAGTGTCGCCCAAGCTGGTGAACAGCTGAAAGCGGCCGGAGTTAAAAAGGTTATCCCATTAGCCGTCTCTGCCCCCTTTCATTGCCCACTCATGCAGCCAGCGGCCGATAAACTCGCCGTCGAACTGGAAAAGATCACCATAAATGATGCCAAAATACCGGTAGTTTGCAACGTCACTGCCACATATGTCACCAGCGGCAAAGAATTAAAAAGGTTATTGATTGAACAAGTCACGGCCTCAGTGCTTTGGGAAGAGTCGGTGCAAAAATTGGTGGCAGACGGCATAAATAATTTTGTTGAAGTTGGCCCAGGCAAAGTCCTGGCCGGCTTGATCAAAAAGATTAGCCCCGAAGCCACAGTTAAATCATTCACGGAGGTCTAAATATGAAATTAAAAGATAAAGTTGCTTTAGTTACCGGGTCAGCCCAAGGTATCGGTAAATCGGTCGCTGTCGCCCTGGCCAGGGCCGGGGCCAATATTATCATTAGCGACGTTAATTTGGAGCTGGCCAACCAGACGGCCCAAGAAGTAGCCGCACTAGGTGTCAAAGCCAAGGCGTATAAATTTAATGTGGCTGACCTGGCCGAGGTTGAATCGGCTGTTGCGGAAATGGTCAAGGAATTTGGCAAAATTGATATCTTGGTCAATAACGCCGGCATCACCAAAGACAATTTATTAATTCGGATGAAAAAAGAGGAATGGGACGCGGTCATTGGGGTAAACCTGACCGGTGTTTTCAATTGCACAAAAGTAGTTGGGACCTTGATGATGAAGGCGCGCTACGGTAAAATAGTAAGTATCGCCAGCATTGTTGGTCAGATGGGGAATTTTGGTCAGGCCAATTATGCGGCCAGCAAGGGCGGGGTCATTGCCTTTACCAAGACAGTGGCCAAAGAGCTGGCCTCCCGTAATGTTACGGCAAACGCCATTGCACCTGGATTTATTCAGACCGCTATGACAGATAAACTGTCGGACGAGGTCAAACAAAAAATGATGGCTCAGATCCCCCTGGGGAAGCTGGGCTCACCGGATGATATCGCCAATGCTGTCCTCTTTCTGGCGGGACCGGAAGCCGACTATATTACCGGTCAAGTCCTGGCAGTCAACGGCGGCATGTACATGTAATTTGGGTTTTGAAGTTTGAAGTTGGGATTTTAGTTAAGAGGGGGGTGTAACATGGACGAGCAAAAAGTTTTTGAGGATATCAAGAAAGTTGTTGCTGAACAACTGGGTGTTAATGAGGCAGAAGTGACCCGCACTTCTTCATTTGTCGATGACCTAGGCGCCGATTCTCTTGATACTGTAGAGCTGGTTATGGCCCTCGAAGAAGCTTTTGGCATTGAGATCCCGGACGAGGATGCCGAAAAAATTAAGACCGTTGGCGACACTATCACCTATGTGATGTCGCACGCAAAGAAGTAGTAAATGAATTTACCGCAGCTAAAAATTGATAATCTGACCGCCAGACTCCCCATTATCCAGGGGGGGATGGCGGTCCGGATTTCCACTGGCGCCCTGGCTGGCGCAGTGGCCGCAACCGGCGCCATAGGCATCATCGGAGCTTCTGGCATGGCCTTTGATGAGCTGCGCAGGGAAATCGCCATCGCCAGAGCCAAAGCCCAGGGAGGGATTGTCGGCATTAACATCATGTTTGCCGCCCGGGAATTCTGGGGAATTGTTGAAACCGCCATCAAAGAAAAAATTGATTTGATTATTACCGGCGCCGGGTTTTCCCGTGATATTTTTAAAGTTGGCCATGACGGCAACACGCCGATTGTTTCCATCGTCTCCTCTGCCCGCTTGGCAGAAACCGCCGCTAAACTTGGGGCGGCAGCCATCGTGGTTGAGGGAAAAGAGGCCGGCGGCCACCTGGGGACCGATCGTTCGATCTGGGATATTTTCCCTGAGGTCCGCAAAGCGGTTAATTTGCCGGTCATTGCCGCCGGAGGCATTATGCATGGAGTCGACATCGTCCGCGCCCTAAAGATTGGGGCCAACGGGGTGCAGATGGCCACCCGTTTTGTCCTGGCCGAAGAATGTGCCGCCTCTGCCGCCTACAAAAAACTCTACCAGACAGCGACCCAAGATGATGTAGTCATTATCCAGTCGCCGGTTGGGCTGCCTGGCCGGGCCATCAAGAATGTTTTTGTCAATAAAATTCTGTCTGGGACCGCCCCGGCACCAGTCGGTTGTGATTTTTGCCTGAAAAAATGCTCCCTAAAATATTGCATTATCAAAGCCCTGGTTAATTCCCAACAGGGCGATGTTGATAATGGGGTTGTTTTTTCCGGTGAATATGTCTGGAAACTTAAAGACCGCACCATCAAGCCGGCCGCTAAAATTGTGGCCGAAATTGTTGAAGAAGTTGCGCAGGTGCCAGCGTGAATAAAAGGGTCGCCATAACCGGGTTAGGCGCTGTCTCCCCTCTGGGTCTCGGCGCGGACAAACACTGGGAAAACCTGGTGGCAGGGAAAAACGCCGTTCAGCACATTACCCATTTTGACCCGACCGGTTTTGACGCCCAAATTGCCGCTCAAATTAATGATTTTGATCCCAACCAATGGCTGGACAAAAAAGAGGCCCGCCGCCTGCCCCGTTTTATCCAATTTTCAGTCGCCGCCGCCAAATTGGCGATTAGCGACGCCAACCTTGATGTCGCCAGCATTGCCAACGATGTCGCGGTCATCATCGGTTCTGGTATCGGCGGATTAGGGATGCTGGAGGACCAAGCCAGGAATTTATTCGAAAAAGGGCCCAACAAACTAAGCCCTTTCACTGTCCCATTTATGATTACCGACATGGCCGCCGGTTACACCTCGATTGCCGTTGGGGCAAAAGGACCGAACCTTTGTATTGTGACCGCCTGTGCCTCGGCCACCCATTCTATCGGCGAAGCCTTCAAGAGTATTCAACGCGGGGCCTGCCAGGCCGCTTTGGCCGGAGGGAGCGAAGCCTGCATTACACCGCTCGGCATTGCCAGTTTTTGCGCCGCCGGCGCCCTCTCAACCCGCAATGATGACCCAACAAAGGCCAGCCGCCCATTTGATAAGGAGCGCAATGGCTTTGTTATGGGTGAAGGGGCCGGAATTTTGGTCCTGGAAGATCTGGAATATGCCAAAGCCCGCGGCGCCAAGATTTATGCTGAGCTTGTCGGTTATGGAGCCAGCGGGGATGCCAATCATATGACTGCGCCAGCTCCGGGGGGAGAAGGGGCTGTCAGGGGCATATTAGCCGCTCTAAAAGATGCCAACTTGCGACCAGACGAGATTGATTATGTTAACGCCCACGGGACATCCACCGAATTGAACGATAAATATGAAACCATGGCCCTGAAAACGGTTTTTGGCGACCGGGCCAGAGAGTTAGCCATCAGCTCCAACAAATCAATGTTTGGCCATTTGCTAGGCGCCTCGGGAGCCTTGGAAATGATTGGCACTACTCTGGCGGTTAAGCACAATATCGCTCCGCCAACCATCAACTATGCCACCCCCGACCCGGAATGCGATCTTAATTACGTCCCCAATCAGGCCAAGCCTTTGGTTATTCGCGCCGCGATTAAAAATTCCTTTGGCTTCGGCGGCCACAACGCGATCCTGGTGGTCAAAAAGTACGCTTGATGTTATAATCGGGCTCGTGAAAAAGCTCTCACTAGCCGTTCTTTTTATCTGCCTAATAGCGACGGCACTGCTGGCTGACTCAACCTATCCGCAAATCGACGTTTCCGGCTACAAAAAATGGGAAAACAAGAAGGTTGACGTCGATAACATGCGCAACTACTTTAATGCCCTGAGCCAGTTGGGCGGCTATTACCCGACCTACAGCGGCGGCCCCTGGCAGGAACGGCTGCAATTGCGCATTTTAGGCCAGCTCTCAGAAGACCTGTCGGTCAGTTACGACCTGGAACAACAGCCAGAAACCCCGGAAAAATATGATGTTAAGGTAAAATACAAAAATACTGAACTTTCTTTTGGCGACCTCTCCGCCACTTATGCCGGCAATGAATTTGTTTCCACCACCAAGTTTCTTAACGGCGTCATGCTGACTTCCAAAGACAGCTGGTATGACCTGATCCTGGTCCCCTCGTCAAAACTTAAAAGCCAGACGCAAAACCTGACCTCCCAACGAGGAGCAGCTACCAGGGGGCCCTATAACCTGGGTCATGGCTCAATTGTCGAGAATTCCGAATTCATCCAATTGAATGGCGTTCCCCAAATCAGGAACATTGATTACACCATTGATTACTTTGAAGGAAAAATCACGTTCAAGAACATCCTCAATGAGACCGATGAGTTTAAATATTCATATGAATACACCAATGTCCTGGACCTGTTTTTCCCTTCTCTGTCCAAGCGTGATTTTTTTGGTTTCCAATCACGCCTGACCATTGATCCTGATACTTTTGGCAAGCCGGAACCCAAAGAGGAGCCGCTGGTCGCTTCGGCCAGGGAAACCTTTCCAACACAGACAACAATGGAAAGCGACATCCAAGCCGAGGAGTCATCCGGTAATTATCGTCTAAAGAATTTTCCGGTTATTAAATTCAGCGAAACCCTGACCTTTATGGGCTCACGTTTAAAGAAAAATGAGGATTATATCATCCGCTACGAAACCGGAGAAATTAAATTAATGACCCGTTTTCTCCCGACCAATGACGACCCGCTCTCGGTTGAATACAAGTTCCACCAGACGGCTATTGTGACCGACAACATCAACGGCGTCGGCAGTCGCGGCCCCTACCGGACCAAACACGGGCGGATCGTCCCGGAGAGCGAGCGCCTGGAGGTTGATGGTCGGTTGATGGTCCGGGGGTTGGAATACAACCTTGATTATACTAAAGGCGAGATCATGCTGGGGATGTCCCTTGGGCCAACCTCGCAAATAAAAATAACTTACAAATATAATGTCACCGCCCTGCCCACGCAAGCTGTCTCCAAATTTCCCCGGGAGCTGAAAATGGGAGTGACCTACCTGAAAGAATCGGCCAAAAAAGGGACAACCTCTCCCATGACCAGCGTAACCGAGGTATATACCGGACAGGACCTGATTAATAACCAATATACCCTTAACCTGAAGAACCGTCCCACCACTACCTCGGAAGCTGTCATGACCGTAACCCTTAAACAGGGGGGGGCCTCAAGGACACTCTCTTTTGAATCAGAATATATTTTGCCGACAACCTATCTGGACCCGACCACCGGCCTGGTCGTTGTCACCCCGGAATGTCAATTGGCCTACATTACTGACCATAGCGACCCGACGGACGGTTACGGGACAGGGACACTCTTTTTCTTTAACAATGCGCTAAATCTGACTCCGACAGACGAGATCACAGTCGCCTACAGTTACAAAAAGAGTATTATTTCCAATTATTCCGGGGTCGGCAACGGCAGCAAGGGACCCTATTATCTCAAGAACATCCGTGAAATCGTCCCTGGTTCAGAAACGCTGCGGGTTTGGGACCAGGGATCTTCTGTCACAACCATCTATACCCGGAATGCCAGTTTTGACGCCAACGCCGGAGATACCGGTTATTCAATCAATTACAATAAAGATAATGCCTATATTACTTTTAACAACGAACTGGCCACTACCAAGAATTTCCAGGTTATATTCCAATACATTGCCCCGACAGTTACCAGCGGCGGAGATATCTCTCAAGTCGCCCTGGGCCTGGACGGCAGCTTTAAGATCGGCGACGCCCTCAAGATTGAGACCGCATATGCCCGCAGCGAAACCGACCAGGTATATTATGCCCAGGCGACTATCGAGTCATTTAACGGTAACGGGAGCAAAAATTATCTGCTGCATTCTTCAACCGATATTATTGACGGCAGCGAACAGATTTATGTCAATAATAACCTGTTAAACAGGGACATTGATTATTTCATCAGCTATACCAAGCCAGGCCAATTCAATTTTTACTACATCACTCCAGCGACAGCCGATGCCATCAGCGTCCAGTATAATTACCAGTCAACCGCGGGCGTTGATGTCGGCGGAAAGGTCAAGACCGATTACGCCTTCCGACTGGGGGCAGAAACAAAATTACTAAATGACTCGCTGGTAATTAATGGCACCACCAAGAAAATCGGCTTTGATTTTTCCCCCCTGGGAGGCACGCCAATCGGTCCCGGGTCGGAAAACGATGAATACAATATCAATTATCACCCGCAGTGGCAGGGCTTTACCGCCGGCTATGCCTACAAGGTCAATAAAAACCCGATCGGGACAACAAGAACAACTTTCATGCGCACATACGACAACATAGTCAGCCTGGGACTCAACCCCAACGGCCTGGCCAAGATCGATCTCGGCTACCGCTATTACGCCAGCCTGGATGACCCGCTCGGCGTTGACGGCCTGCACAATAGCGATAACGAGCAAAACGCTTTTTCCCTTAGCCTGACCCCGACAGAAATCCAGCGAGGGATCCTGACTTTTAACCAACGCTACGATTTAAGAAAAACTGTCTCCCGCACCGATACTGTTGATCGCGGGGCCAATATTTCCGTCGCCACCATCGATTATTATCATTGGGCAACCGACCTGAAATTTACCGACCGCCTGACGGCCGGCTATGATTTTCAATACAATCAGCCGGTCACCCTGGGCTCGCTGGAAACCGAGATCGGCCATAACCATACGGTTGATAATTCCTATAATTTTAATTTGGATTTAACCATGCTTTTTCTGCAAAAATGGAATGCCCGTGTTGCCGTGCAAAACCATGACGAAATGCGAACCTTACCGACCCCAGAGGCGGCCACTTCCACAAAAAACGAAACCTATCACATGGATATTGTGCCGCACCAAACAATCAATGCCGCTCTAGACCATAATCGTCAAGAACGGTCGGCCTATGTTTCCGGAGGCGAGAACCCGCTCTCCCTTAGGACAGCCGGCTCTGCCCGCTACTCTCCCTTAAATTGGTTTTCCGTCGGCCTGACCGGGTCGAAAGGGGAAACTATCCCGGAAACCGGTGGAGCCAATAAAACCACCAACCGGTCTCTCGGGTACGATCTCGATTACATGCCGCTCTCATTCCAACTGATTAAATTACAAACCCGCTTTGCCCTGACAAACGCCGACCAGACCGCGCCGCTTGGCTCGGAGCGGGTACTGACAGAAACCGATACCTTTACACAAAATTACATCCTGAACCTTAATCCTTTGCCCATTCTTCCGTTAACTTTCGGATTGGGGATTGAGGATTATAAGAATGTAAACAATTCAGTCACCTCGCCGGTCAGCACCGAAACGCAGAATTCAACCATGACAGCCGCCTTTACACTCACCCTGCCAAGGCTCCCCCAATTAACCCTGGGTGGTGATTATAACCAGAAAATAACCAGAAATACCAAGACCGGGGACAGCCGCCCAAAAACAGTGACCAATCTGAAGGCCAGTTACCAATTAACCAGTTGGGGGACCCTCTCCTACGATTTAACTGAAGAAAGGAACCAGGGGGAAATCCAGGGGGGTATAATCGCCGATCTTGACCTGAAAAAAGCCACCCACAACATCAGCCTGAATATCACCTTCCCGGTCAACAATCCGGTTTTGTCTAATTTTACTTTAATCGCTTCCCTTAAGCAGGTCGTCTATAACAATTTTAAAAATTCTCTGGATGATTTTCGGGCTTCACTGTTGTCGTTTGAAGGGGCAATGAACTTTTAATTGATAACGATCAGTTTGCCGCGGGCCATTACCCTGTGGTCAGCAATTACCTGGTAGAAATATAATCCGCCGATTGCCCGGCTGCCAAACAGGGTCAAGCCATCCCAGGTGGGATTGTTCCAGCCCGATTTGCCGCCATTTTCCCCCGCCGCATAACTTTTTTGCCAGACAAGATTGCCATTCAAATCAAAAAGATAAATGGCCGCAGGGAAATTACCCAGCAGATTGTAATAAAAAGCGGTTGTGCTGCTCTTTGTCAGGTCAAAAGGGTTAGGCAAGGCAAAAGTGGCCGGCATCCCCGCAGCGGGTTGGACCTCTTTGGTCGGGTTAACCTGTGAGATATTAACCAGCGTTGTTGCCCGGTTGGCTAAGCCGGCCTGATCATATACCGTCAGACGAAGCGTATAAACGCCGGTTAGGCCGGCGGTTTCCCAGGTCGCCAGAACACCGCTTGTGACCTGGCTGTAATAACTGCCGATCGTCTGATAGCTTAGTGGGGCCGTCCCGCTCCCATATTCCAGTTGGTAGTGATCAAAATACATATCGGTCGCCTGGCCATTAATTGTGACTACCCCTTCAACTGTGCTGCCGCTGGTTGGAGAGGTAATGACGGCTTCAGGAGAAGTGTTATCTACTTTTATCGTCACTGCTTCTTCCAGGTAAAATGAGGTTGGTGAATAGACCCTCAACCTTAATTCTTTTTGGCCATCATAGGCTTGCGAATTCCAGCTGGCCAGGGTCCCGGATTCGACAGAGGTCGTACTATTGATAATAGTCGTTTCAACACTGCCGTTATTCAATAGTTCCAACGTATAATTAACAAAGCTCCAGCCATACGCTTTTCCGGTGATCGTTTTGGTGCCGGTAACAAATTCGCCGGTCGCCGGGCTGGTAATGCTGGCTTTGAGCCCTGCCAGAGCAATATAGGCATTAATCCGACCGCTCCCGAGCTTGCCCACATATGTCGGGTTAAGCGCATCGATATCATCGGTCGTGGCCGTTATCTGGTCGAACAACTGGTTATTGGTCATTGTCGGATTGGCCGCCTTGATCAAGGCCGCCAGGCCGGCAACATGCGGGCAGGCCAGGGAGGTGCCATTCCAGCCGTTAGAATAATCACCATTTTTATCCGTCGAATAGATCGAGCTGCCCGGGGCCGAAACATCCACCCAAGTGCCATAATTTGAAGCATGGGTCCGGCCGGTATCGGGATCGATCCCGCTCCAAAGCGCTTTTTCATCATCTTGGTCTGTTGCCGCTACCGCCAGGACGGTGGAATAGTAAGCCGGATAAGTTGGCCACTCGACATCCCCGTTACCTGCCGCGGCCACCAGCAAAACCCCTTGATTGTTGACCTCGGCGCAGCGTGATTGCAGGGTTGCATCATTCTGGTACTGGCCAAGGCTCATGTTAACAGCGACGACATTGACCCCGGTTGATTTAAGCGCCGCTACCAATGCCAGGGCGGCGTTCAGGTTTTCAATGCTCCCCTCACCGGCAGAATTAAGGACTTTAAGCGGCAAAAGTTTGGCGTTCCAATCCAGGCCGGCAACCCCTTTTAGATTGTTGCCGATAGCGCCAATGACCCCCCCCACCGCTGTGCCATGGCCGGCATCATCCATCGGGTCATCGTTGTTGCTGACAAAATTCCAGGCATCCGCCAAATCCACCTTGCCGCTGAATTCAACGTGGTTATAATTTAAACCTGTATCCAGAATTGCCACAATTACTTCTGCTGTACCGGTCGTCCTATCCCACCCTTTGGGAGCATTAATTTTTGTTAAGGACCATTGTTCGGAATATAAGGGATCATTGGGGACAAAATCAAAAGCCCTCACTTTGCGGCTGGGCTCAATTGTGACCACGTTTGTATCAAGCCGATATTCCTTCATCACCTCTTTAACTTCTATTGAAGGAGGAAAGACTAATGTATAAGTATTTTCCAGATGCGTCCAATCCGGCCTGATTTTTAAAGCCCTTTCATAGACTTGCCTGGTTTTTATGAGGCCAAATTTTTTATTAATATTTCCCAGGCCGCGAACGGCTGGTTTGGCCTGTTTCAGGGCTTTGGCAGTTCCCGGACGGTATTTAACCACAAATTGCCCTGGGATATCCTCGGCTATGGCAGTTGAGGCCAAAAAAAGCAGAATTATAAGCAGAAATATCGGCCGCCAGTTCATCGGTCTTGAAGTATATCATAAAAAAACTTATAATAACATTATATGAAAACACTTAAAAAAAGGTCGCTAAAGTCGCTTTCTCCCGTCCTGGGCAAATACTATGATGATTTTGAAATTAAGGGGGGCAAAGGGAACTATCTGATCGGCCTGGACGGCCAGAAGTACCTGGATTTTGCCACTGGGATTGCCTGCAACATTTTAGGTCACTGCCCGCCCACGGTTGTTGCCGCCATAAAAAAACAGGCCTCGACCCTTTTGCACACCTGCATCGGCGTGGCTTACTACGAACCTTATGTTGCCCTGGCTGAAGAGCTGCAAAAGATTTCACCTATCGCCAATACCCAGGTATTCCTTTGCCAGAGTGGCTCAGAAGCGGTCGAAGCTGCCATCAAACTGGCCAAGTATGCCAGCCATAAACCGGGGATTATCGCCTTCAAGGGCGGTTTTCATGGCCGGACCCTGGGGGCCCTTTCCGTGACTACCTCAAAAATGAAGTATCGGGAAGGCTATGAACCGTTATTAGGCGAAGTGTTTATTGCTGAAATGAACCCAACAGTGGTTGAAGATATTATTAAACAGAATCCGGGAAAAATCGGCGGGATGATTATTGAACCGATCATGGGGGAAGGCGGCTATCTGGTTGTTCCGGCCGAATTCCTGCGACAGATGCGCGCACTTTGCGATCAATACGGGATTTATCTGATTTTTGATGAGGTGCAAACTGGCATGGGCCATACCGGGAAATGGTTTGCCTGTGAACATGCCGGGGTCACCCCGGATATTATGTCTCTCGCCAAAGGCATAGCCTCCGGCCTGCCGTTGGGGGCTTGTTTGGCCAAGGCGGAAATCATGGCCAAATGGTCGCCGGGAGCTCACGGTTCTACCTTTGGAGGCAACCCGATTTCTTGTGCGGCCGCCATTGCCACCATAAAAACCATCAAGCAAAAGAAGCTGCTGGCCAACGCCGCCAAATTGGGCAAATATTTATTTAAACAATTATCTAAAATCCAAACCCTATACCCCAGCCTGATCAAAGATGTCCGGGGCATCGGGTTAATGATCGGGGTTGATTTTGGCAGTAATGAGCCGGTCAAAAAGATTGTCAATTATTG
>MEUF01000052.1:5110-8317 GCA_001771615.1 candidate division WOR-1 bacterium RIFOXYB2_FULL_48_7 | reverse complement strand
CTCAACCAACTGAAGCCGCGCGTTATGAGCCGGGCATATTTTGCCGCCAAAGAAAGAGACAATGCCTGTTTAATCGCCGCAATCACCGAGCAGATGAAAACCGAGAGCGCCTCAAAGGAATTTGACCTCTACGCTGAACAGACCTTCCTTGATAATATTATGCGCGGCGGACTGCCCATCACTCTCGACGGCAAGATCATTTATCTCTATTACCGCAAGCACGGCGACATGGAGCGCGACTACAACGATTTTAAGCTCCAGCCGACATATTTTTCACAGGGAAATGGTAACTACCGCGACATCAACCAAAACCGGCGCAACGATGTTTTCTTTAATCCTAACGTTGCTGAAGACAATATTGTCCGTTTTTTCAACTTGGTCCAGCTTGATGGCTATAACCCTTTGGTTGTCCTCTGCAGTCAGTATGTCATCAAATCAAATGAGCAGGCCCAGCAATTAATCGCCAGGCATTTCCGCACCCCCAACCCGGAGCTCCCGGCTTTATTGGCCAAACCATTTATGGTCGGCCTGCTCCTGAAGGCCATAGAGAATGAAAAATTGGAGTACAAAACCACCCCGCTGGCTTTTGCCACCGACCTGCTCGAACAGGCAGAAGTCAACGATGACGCCAATCACGGCGAAGGCTTTTGGATTGACCACGCTTTCTACAATACCGACCTGCTCGAAAGCTTTGAGGCCATTTTCCCCGACCGTTTGTCCGGGCTCCTGTACGACCAAAACATCTTTACCTATTTTGATAACGACCATGTTGTCCTCCCCAGAAGCGCCAAGTATGTCCTCTCCGGCGGACAGGTCAGGCAGTTTCAAAGCGTTGTCCAGGACCACGATAAGCGGTCGCTAATAAACCATCGGACAAGCGAACCCAATAAGGTCCGAACCAAACATGGCCAAGACGGTGTTTATAAAACCAATCTTATGGGAAAACTGCTGACCATTATTGCCAATAAAGCCGCCTCTTTTGATGCCGCCGGTATCGGCCTGGAGATGGAAGCAGAAAAACCTGACTGGTATGATGCCCTGAATGGCTTGCCGGGGCTGCTGGGTTCATCGCTGTCAGAAACCCTGGAATTGAAACGCTTATCCCAATACACCCTTGACCATCTTGATGCCAAGCGGCCAGTTAACATCCCCGTTGAAGTCAAAGAGCTAATCACCACCTTGGACAGCAAACTTGGGACATTGGACAATTTCGATTATTGGGATACCGCCACCACCGCCAAGGAAGAATATCGGGAAAAAACCAAGCTCGGCATTGGCGGGGAAGAGGTCGCCTTCAAACCGGAAGAGATCACGGGCTTCCTGAATAAAGTCATTGCCCGCTGTACTGGTGCGGCTGAAAAAGTCCTGAAACTTTACGGGAACTATTTTACCTATTTTATCAATGAGGCGGCAGAATACGAGAAAATCGGGAAAGAGCTCAAAATCAAAAAATTCAATCAGCGCCCTCTCCCCCTCTTTTTGGAAGGTTTTGTCCACGCCTTAAAAGTTGAACAAGATAAACATATCCCAGAACTGGTCCGTAAAAGTCCTTTGTATGATAAAAAACTGAAAATGTTCAAGGTTAATGCTCCGCTCGCAGAAACATCTCTGGAGATCGGCCGGGCCAGGGTATTTACTCCCGGCTGGCTGGAGAACGAATCGATCTGGCTGCATATGGAATACAAATACCTCTTGGAGTTGCTCAAGGCCGGCTGTTACCAGGACTTTTTTAGCGCTTTTAAGACCACCCTGGTCCCATTTATGAACCCCAAGACTTATAAACGAAGTATTCTGGAAAATTCTTCTTTTATAGTCAGCAGCGCCAATCCCAATAAAGAAAACCATGGTCGCGGGTTTGTCGCCCGCCTTTCTGGCGGCGCCGCCGAATTTATTGATATCTGGCTGATCATGATGACCGGTAAAAAAATATTTTCCGTTGATGAAAAAGGCTTACTGACCTTTAAGCTAGCGCCCATCCTTCCCGCCTGGCTTTTTAAACAGGGCAAGCTTAGTTTCCGGCTCTTCGGTGAAATTGAAGTGTTGCTGCTAAATCCGAAAAAGAAAAACACATTCGGCCAAGATGGGGTTAAACCGATTGGCTATAAGCTGTCTCTGGATGGAAATGAAGTCGAAATCAGCAGCCCGCTCATTAAAGAACCCTACTCTAAGTTAATCAGGGAACGTAAAGTCAGCCGGATTGTCGTCAGCTTGGCCTAGTGCTATAATCTACCAACTATGTACCCATTTGGAGTGACCTTTTACCCCGATCAGTGGCCGGCAGACAGCTGGGAAGATAATTTCCGGCAGATCAAAGCGGCCGGGTTCAATCTGGTCAGGTTTAACGAAATGGCCTGGGATTGGGTTGAGCCGCGTCCAGGTAAATTCCATTTTTCCGGCCTGGATCGGGCAATGAACCTCTGTGCCAAATATGGGCTCAAGGTGCTCCTGGGGATACCGACCAGCCAGGTACCGCCCTGGTTCTATAAGCTCTATCCTAATAGCCGTCCTGTGGCCCAGGACGGGACATTATATCCGGAATACGGCCCAAGGCCAAATATTTGCAAAGATAACCGTCATTACCGTCATTTGGCTGAACGGCTGGCCAAAAAACTGGTCGCCCGCTATAAAAACCACCCGGCCCTGGCCATGTGGCAAGTGGATAATGAGCCGGTATATCCCCCGTTGGACCACACGACCAACAATGATTTCTGCCATTGCGAATATTCCCGTCAAGCCTTTATCAATTGGGCTAAAAAAAGGTATAAAACTATTGAAGCTCTCAATGATGCCTGGGGGAGCCGGTTTTGGACCACGACTTTTGGCTCCTTTGAGGAGATCAGAACTCCCAAAGCGGGAATTTGGGAAGCAGTTTCGCCCCATATTTTCCTGGATTGGTTCCGTTTCAAGACCGACAGCCTCAAAGAGTGGGTCAGCCACCTGGCCCGCCTGGTCCGTTCCCAAGACAAAAACCATAAAATCGGTACTAATGGCTTTATCGGCATCTGCACCCGCACACCGGACCATAGTTTGATCCCGGCTGAATTGGATTGGTACGGACTGGACATCTACCCCAAGGGAGGCAAGATGGACTCGGCCTCCTATGCCTTTCATCTCGACCTTTGGCGGAGCTTTACCAATAATTCGGGCGCAGAGTTTCACCTGACCGAACTCCAGGGCGGGCAAAATGTCCGTTGGGGGAGCCCCGAA
>MEUF01000052.1:0-5094 GCA_001771615.1 candidate division WOR-1 bacterium RIFOXYB2_FULL_48_7 | reverse complement strand
AGCTAAAGGGCTGGGTCGACCTAGCCGTAGCCCGCGGGGCCCAGGCTATCCTCTTCCATGCCTGGCGGCCGCCGCTTTTTGGGGCCGAAACAGGCGGGTTTGGTATTTTAAGGACCGACGGATCAGAGACCAAACGGCTAACGGAAATTAAAAAGATTGCCAAAGAACTTCAAACCTCAAACTTCAAACATCAAAATAAAATGCCAATATCTAAAGCGGCAATTGCTTACCTTCATTCAAGCGAAATCCAATCCTTTCAGGAACAAGGCCCGCCCCGGGGAATTGTCGGCCAGTGGGAAGCGGTCAGGAGCGACATCGGCTTATTACACGGTTTAATGTCTATCCAAGGGGCCCATCAAGTTGCTTCTAACAATGGCAAAGTGCCGGTCAATTTCGTCTTCGAACAAGATCTCGAAACTGGCCACATACCATACTCCTCCCTGCTGCTCCCCAACCCATACCTGTTATCCCTAAAACAATACAAGAATATAAAAAAGTGGGTTAGCCAGGGCGGGACTTTAATCACTGAGGCTCGCTTTGGCCTGAAAAATGAATTTGGACATCTTTATGCCAAGCCGCTTATTGAGGATTTATTAGATGTGACCTATGATCACGTAGAAACGATTAAGAGCGGTTTTTTGGATGTTTTAGTCGGTAAACCCAGAAAAGAACAGGTTATCACTAAAAAAGTTGGCCGGGGAAAAGTTGTCTACGCTAACTACAGTCTTTTTCTGGCCGCCAAACAAGGCGACAAAAAAGCTTTGCGCTTGATTGCTGCTGTTGTCTAGCAGAACCCTGGGGACCGAGCCTTTTGTCTCAGGTTCCGATATGATAAAATATACACTTGTGTAGTTAATTCCCCCATAAATAGAAAGGATTTGAGAGCTAATGGCAAAGTACGGATATTTTGATGTGGAAAACAAAGAATATGTGATCACCCGCCCCGACACCCCGCTGCCCTGGATCAATTATTTAGGCGCCGAGCAATATTGCGCCCTGATGAGCAACACTGCCGGCGGCTACAGTTTTTATCGTGATCCAAAAGAGCGCCGGATTACCCGTTACCGATACAATAACGTCCCCATAGACCGCGGAGGACGCTATGTATATATCCGCGACAACAAAGGTGGAGATTATTTTTCCCCCTCCTGGCAGCCGGTTATGAAGCTGGATAAATATGAATGCCGCCATGGGATGGGCTACACCACTATTACCTCTGAATATGCCGGCATCCAAACAAAAATGACCTATTTTGTCCCCCTGGGCGAGAATCTGGAAATCTGGATGCTTGAAGTCAAATCAAACAAGGCCCGCGACCTCTCGGTCTTCCCCTTTGTCGAATTCTGTCTTTGGGATGCCTTGAATGACATGACCGATTATCAATACAACCTTAACATCGGCCAGACTGAATTCAAAGATAACATCATCTATCATCTCTCCCGCTACCGCGTCACCCAAGATGTGGTCGGTTTTCTGGCCTGCACCAACGCCGCCCCCAAGGGCTATGACACACAACGACGTGATTTTATGGGGACCTATGGCGACTTTCACAACCCCCGCGCAGTAGTCGAGGGAAAAATGAATAACTCCATCGCCTGTGGCTGGGCCCCTGTCGGCAGCCTGATGCTCCCCTGCCAACTGAAAGCCGGCGAAACAAAGACCTTCATTTTTGTCCTCGGTTTCACCGAAGACATCAAAGAACCGGCCCTCAAGACTAAGAAATTCAGCAAAAAAGCTGTTGTCGAAAAAGAATTAGCCAAGTTAAAAAAATACTGGGAAGATGGCCTTAACAAATTTTCTGTCCAGACCCCGGATAAAGAGCTCGACATCATGGCCAATACCTGGAACCAATATCAGTGCCGAACCACCTTTAACTGGTCCCGCTCGGCCTCTTATTATGAGTCCGGAATCGGCCGGGGCATGGGCTTCCGTGATTCTAACCAGGATACCTTGGGGTTTGTGCACCTGATTCCGGAAAAAGTGAAAGAGCGGATCAAAGATTTAGCCGCCACCCAATTGCCCGATGGGAGCGCCTATCATCAATATTCACCGTTGAACAAAAAAGCCAATCCTTCCGACCACAAATATGGCGACGACCATCTCTGGCTGATCTATTCTACTGCCGGTTATGTCAAAGAAACCGGCGACACAAAGTTTCTCAATGAAAAGGTCACCTTTGCCGGGCAGGATTCCGGGACCATGTATGAACATCTCGCCCGGGCAATTAGTTTTTCATTGAAGAATATCGGGCCGCATGGCCTGCCCAAAATCCTGTTTGCCGATTGGAACGATTGTTTAAACCTTGACCAGGGCAAAGGGAAGGCAGAGTCGGTCATGGTGGCCCAGATGCTGGTCGGGGCCGCCTACGAGATGGCCAAACTAGCTAATTTAGTCGGAAAAAAAGAAGAAAGCCATAAATACACCCATATCGCTGAAAAGATGAAAGCAGTCATCAATAAAAAAGCCTGGGATGGCGAATGGTATGTCCGGGCTTACACTGATGATGTTGAACCGGTCGGCTCGAAGAGCTGCAAAGAGGGGAAAATTTATCTGGAAACCCAAGCCTGGGCTGTCCTTTCAGGGACATCAGACATTGACCGCGGGAAAAAATGCATGGACTCGGTCAACAAACACCTGGCGACCGAACACGGCATCCAGGTTATGACCCCTCCCTACTCCAAGTTTTATTATCAATACGGATCTATCGGTGTTTACCCGCCTGGCTTAAAAGAGAACGGGGCAATATTTTGTCACCCCAATCCCTGGGCAATGGTGGCCGAATGCCTGTTGGGCCGGGGAGACCGCGCCTATGCCTATTATCGCGCCATCCTGCCGTCGGCCAGGAACAATATTGCCGATCTGCATAAGACCGAACCTTATGTCTATTGCCAGATGATTGCCGGCAAGTTCCACAAAGATTTTGGTGAAGGGAAAAACTCCTGGCTGACCGGCTCTGCCTGCTGGAATTTTGTGGCTATGTCGCAATACATCCTGGGGATCAGGGCCGATTATCAGGGATTGTTGGTTGATCCTTGTATACCCAAGGATTGGAAAGGTTTTTCTGTAAAAAGGGTATTCCGGGGCTCAACTTATTACATTACTGTCCGCAACCCGCACCACGTCAGTAAGGGCGTTAAGGCTGTTATCCTTGATGGGGAAAGGCTGGAAACCAACCTGCTGCCGGTGGCCGCAAAACCCGGCAAAGAGCATCACGTCGAAGTCGTAATGGGCTAAAGCTTATTTAGTACCAAACCTGGTCTGATAAACTGCTCCCAGTCCGCAACAGATGACGATTAGCTTGACCAGGAAGCCGGCGATTGGCGTTAGGCCAACCAACGCCAGGATGATTACCCCTAACAGGGTTTCTACCATCATTGATTTATTAAAAACCTTGAAGGCATGCAGCGCCTGTTTGCCAAGCAAGTGTGCGCCGGCAAAATAACCGATAAAGCCGGCCGCCGCTACCAGGACAATCCAGACCGGAATCAAGACAATGCCAATGACCGAAATCATGAGCAAAAGGGCGATTGGCACGATTAAAACCGCCAATAATAAACCGAGCAGGAAGTTTTTTGCCAACTCTTTTTCCACGGAAGAGGAAATTTTACCTAACTGAGGGGTAAACATGGCTACCATGATGATTGCCAGGGCCAGGAACCCGATTAGCGATAACAATTTAAAGATTATGACCCCCTGGAGCATACCACCGCTGGTGAAAAAAGCCATCATCGGGGTCATGGCCGGCATGGCAACCTCGACTGTGTCGCCAGTAGCGGTCGCCCCGGCAGATTTTATTATCTTGCCGCCAACGGCCACCACATCGCCATTGACCACCGCCGTATCATTGAGATAGACTGACCCGCCTACCGCTACGACGCTTTCCACCACATGCCCTTGCACAACCACCGACCCGCCGATAGCCACAGCCGATTTATAGTGGCCATCCTTGGGAATAGTGATGTTTTCGCCCATCTTGACAACGGATTGGAGTTCACTGGAGAGCCCTTTCATCACGGCAAATGAGGCGACAGAAGCGGAAATAATCAGGGTAAGGATTAACAGCAGGCTAAATAGTTTTTTTATCACAACCACACCTCCAGGGTATTTGAACAGGAAAATTATACGTCCCGCTCTTGCTGGTTGTCAATCAATATCGGATTGCTATAATGAAGGCAGGATGACAAAGAAACTGTGGTCTGCCGGGACAATGCTTTTTCCCGCCCCTGCCGTGCTGGTCTCTTGTGGCGACCGGCCCGACAATTACAATCTAATAACCATCGCCTGGGCGGGGAATGTCTGCTCTGAACCGGCCCAAACTTTTGTCTCTATCCGGCCGGAACGCCATTCCCATGAAATCATCAAGCGGACCGGCGAGTTTGTAATTAATTTGACCACCCAAAAGCTGGCCTTTGCTACCGATTTCTGCGGAGTTAAATCCGGCCGTGATATGAACAAGTGGGAGAGGCTTAAATTAACCCCGATAAAAGGAGAAAAGGTGTCCGCCCCCCTGCTAAAGGAAAGCCCCATTAATATCGAGTGCCGAGTTAAGGAGATTAAGTCTCTGGGGAGCCATGACATGTTTATTGGTGAAGTCCTCTGCGTCCAGGCCGAGGAAAAGTTCTTCAATAAACAGGGGGCGTTTGATTTTCGCTTGGCCGAGCCAATCTGTTATTCCCATGGCCATTATTATGCCCTGGGCAAACATCTTGGGCATTTTGGCTTTTCGGTCAAAAAGCATTAATTTGCGCAAGATTTGGGCCAGCATTTGCGAATAAAAGTAAGCGAGGTGTTTATATGGCTTCTATTGAAGATCTTAAAGGACTGGCGGCAACTTTTCAGCACTCGACAAAAGGGGTTGTGTATGAAGGTATTGTGGGGAGCAACCCGACCGAAACCAAAGCTTACCTCAAGCTAATCGGTTATCTGGCTGGAGTGGCTACAGATAAATCAACCTTGGCCGAACCGCTAATCAACGCCGAATTGCAACAAGCTCTGACCGCGATAATTAATCAAACTTCGGAAGCCGAGACAAACCAACGTGCCCGCCTGGCCCAACTGGCTGAAATCCTGCAGCAATACATCGATTCAGAAGAT
>MEUF01000051.1 GCA_001771615.1 candidate division WOR-1 bacterium RIFOXYB2_FULL_48_7 | reverse complement strand
TACCATACAAGCCCGTTACTCCCAGATTGGCATCGCCGGCCAGCGGGCCGATAAAAGTTACCCCCAAAGCTGTTGTGCCGCCGACCGAACCGATAGTAGGCATAAAAATACCGCGGTTCATGGGCTGTTTTTGGGTCACAACCGGCGGGGGCGGCGGGGCCGGCAGGGTTGTGGTGGTCATGGGGGTGACAGGCGTATATGTCTGTTTCTGCGTGTCATCAACTACCGGAAAATCAGGCCGCGGCCCGGTCCATTTTTTGATTTTAGCTTTTGCGGTGACTTTCTTTTTGGCTTTTTTGATAGTCCGCCGGGATTTCTTTTTGGCTTTCCTGATTTTCTTGATCGGTTTTTTGCTGATTTTCTTGATGGTTTTCTTGGTAGTCCGCTTTTTGGCAGCGATTTTAACTTTTTTGCTGGAGGGTTTCTTTTTGGCCGCCTGGGTTGGGAAAACGAACAAAGTCAGGGCAAAAAAAACAGCCAGGATCAGGGCGATAACTCTTTTGTGGTTTTGCATACACAGCAATGATAGCCGATAGCCGATAAAAGTCAAGATATTATTTGTGTTATAATTTTGTTCAAGGAGGGCACACAAATGATTTTTGGTAATATTGGAAAAATGGGTGAGATGCTCAAACAGGCCAAGCTGATCAAGGACGCCATGTGCAAAATAAAATGCGAAGGTGAGGCGCATGGCTTAAAGGTTTTCGTCAATGGTGAAATGGATATTATCGATGTGCAAATCCCCGCCAATGCAGAGGCCAGTAAACTGGCGGGAAATTTCCGCGAAGCGGCCAATAAGGCCTTGCACAAGGCCAAGCAGGAAGCCGCCAAGTTGATGCAGGGAATGGGGGGGTTGGGTCTGCCGGGCATGTAATGATTGATGAGTGAACCAAAACCAACTTTTATTTCCAAAAGCAAATTTATGGAGGGGCGGCACTGCCCCAAGCTTTTCTGGTATGAATTCAAGCGCAAAAACGCCATCCCCCCTTATGACCCGTTGACCAAAGCGGTCATGGAGGAGGGGAAAAAGGTTGGGAAATATGCTCAACTGATATATCCCAACGGTATTTTGATCGAACGCGACTGGTCGGCGGTCAGAACCCATGAAAAAACACTCCAAGCCTTGCGACAGGGACAGCCAATTTTTGAAGGGGGGCTGGTGTTCGGCCAAGCTTACGCTATTGCCGACATTTTTCTGCCGGCCGGGAATGGGGACTGGGACCTGATTGAAGTCAAAAGCTCCACTTCGCTCAAAAATGATTATTATGACGACATTGCCTTCCAAAAGTTTGTTTACACTGGCGCCGGTTTACCGTTGAGACGTTGTTTTTTGATGGTTCTGGACAGGGACTATATCAAAAAAGGGGCGATTGAGCCGGGCAAACTATTTCGACGTGAAGATGTCACGGAAACAGTTGATGAACGCCTGCCGGGGGTGAGGGAGACCTATCAGCAGCTGCTGGAAGTGCTCCAGTTGCCTGAACCACCGGACATCCAGCTGGGGACGCAGTGTAATAATTGTGCTCTCAAAGAAGTGTGCTGGCATTTTTTGCCGGAAGATGATCATGTGTTTGTCTTGCATAAAGGGGAAAAGGTAGCCTATGACTTAATGTCAAAAGGAATCCTAAAACTGGCCGATTTACCGCCCCAATACGAATTAAATGAAAAACATAAAATTCAACATGAGGCGATTGTTAACAACCGGGCATATATTGATAAGGCGGCGATTAATGAGTTCCTGGCCGGGTTGAAATATCCGCTATATTTCCTTGATTTTGAAACGCTGGCGCCAGCCGTACCAATCTATGATCTGTCCCATCCTTATGAAGAAATCCCTTTCCAATATTCATTACATAAACAGGCTGTTCCCGATGGAGTGGTGGAGCATGCCCCTTTTCTGGCGGCCGGCCAGGCCGACCCGCGTCCAGAGGTGCTGCAATTATTGCGCGAACAGCTGGGCAGTCAGGGGTCCATTTTGGCCTATAATGCCAATTATGAGCTGAACTGCCTCAAACGGGCGGCGGCAGCTTTTCCCCAGCACCAGAGCTGGGTCGACTCGCTGGCCGATCGCTTTGTTGACCTGTGGCAGCCCTTTAAAAATTTTGCCTATTACCACCCTGATCAGCAAGAGAGTACTTCAATGAAGGTAGTCTTGCCTGCTTTGACCGGAGCCGGCTATGATAAGCTGGAAATCGGCGAAGGGTGGACCGCCCGCCAGGAATATATGCGCGTGACTTTTGAGCCGGAAATCGACCCGGCTGATCGCCAGGCGGTCCGCAGCGCCTTGGAAAAATATTGTGCCCTGGATACCAAAGGGATGGTTGATATTGTCGAAGCCCTGAAGCAAGAAATCAGGCATTAAGTTGTATTGACAAAGCTTTTATTGGGTCGTACCATCATCACTTATGGAATTAAATGATTCGCAAAAAACCGGTTTCAGCTTTGGCCTGACTTCAGCTATTGTGACGACATTGGGGCTGATGGTCGGACTAAATTCCGGTACCCATTCCAAACTGGTAGTCATTGGCGGGATATTAACTATTGCCATCGCTGATGCCTTTTCCGATGCGCTGGGGATCCATATCTCCGAAGAAGCGGAAGAAAAACACTCAACGGCGGAAATCTGGACCTCTACATTGATGACTTTTTTTACAAAATTCTTTTTTGCTTTGACCTTTCTAGTCGCCATTGTTTGTTTTGAGCTTTCCCTGGCTGTCATAATCAATATTGTTTACGGGCTGACTTTACTGGGGATTTTCAGCTATTACATCGGCCGGGGCGGAAAAACCAACCCCTGGATGGTTGTTTATGAGCATGTGCTGATCGCGCTGGTCGTGATATTTGTCACTAATTTTGTCGGCGGATGGATCAGCCAGATATTTGGCTGAGCTGGAACAATACCGGCAGGCCAGAGATCTTTTCAATTATCCGGGCGTTGCTTTTTTCTGACAGCTCTTTCCCCGAAAAGCCATTAAGTGCCAAACCAAGGATAGGAACTTTTCGCCTTTTCAAGGCTTCGATTGTCAACAAAGTATGGTTGATTGTCCCCAGTCCTGCCCGGGCAACAATTAAAGCCGGTAATTCGAGCTCTTTGATCAAATCAGCCACAAAGTAATTTTCCCAGATGGGGACCAGGACCCCGCCAATCCCCTCAACTAAAACCAAATCATGTTTTTTTTCCAGTTGCCGATAAGCTTTGCTGATCAACTTTCTATTTTCCTCTCTCAACTTTCCACTTTCCACTCTCCACTTTCTACTTTCTATTTCTGTCGCCAGCGGGGCGAGCGGTTTTTTATAATGGACCGGATTGATCAACTTTAGCTGGTCTTTTAGTTTAAGTCGTTTTTTCAGGGTTCGGGCGTCATCTTCACTGGCCGGGCCGGTCGAAATAGGTTTCATGACTCCGACCTTGATCCCCTCGCTGGCCAAAGCCTGCGCCAACAAGATGGTCACAAATGTTTTTCCTACGCCGGTATCAGTTCCTGTAATGAAGAGGCCAGGCATGCAATTTCCTCCTTGGTGTGCGCTGCGGTGACAGTGATCCTTAAACGGCTGCTTCCTGCGGGGACGGTTGGCGGGCGAATCGCGGAGAGAAAAATTCCCCGGTCGAAAAACTTTTCTGCCAGAGCGACCGCCTGGTCAGCCTGGCCGATAATGACCGGAATGATTGGGGTGGCAGATTGGGGAGACAAGAGGGTCGTGTTCCGTTTTAGGTTCCGGACAAGACAAGAATCCTCTTCAATAAGTTTAAGTGCGGCCAGGGCTGCTGCGCAGGCAGACGGCGGGAGGGCAGTGGTGTAAATAAATGGACGGGATTTATTGCGCAAGTAGTCAATTAATTTTTGACTGCCGGCGATAAATCCTCCCAGACTGCCCAGTGCCTTGGAGAGGGTCCCCATGATAATATCAATTTGTCCGGTCAGGCCAAAATACTCCTCAATCCCCTGGCCGGTTTCTCCCAAGACACCAGTCGAATGGGCCTCATCGACTAGAGTGATGGCCTGGTAGGCCTTGGCCAACTTGATTATCTCTGGCAGCGGGGCAATGTCGCCATCCATGCTAAATACGGCATCAGTAACAATCAAACGCTGTCTGAATTTCGCTGAACGTTGGAGGATTTTTTCCAGTGATGTCATATTAAGGTGTTCATAGACTTGCAATTTTGCCCGGGATAAGCGGCAGGCATCAATAATGCTGGCATGATTGAGGCGGTCAATAATGATGGTGTCATTTTCATTAACTAGTGTATTGATAACCCCCAGGTTGGCTAGATAACCTGTTGAAAAAGTCAGTGCGGCTGCCCGGTTTTTGAAGCGGGCTAATTTCTCTTCCAATTGGTCGTGGAGAATAGTGTTCCCGCTCACCAAACGAGCGGCGCCGGCGCCAAACCCGAAGGCCTGAATGGCGGCGCAAGCCTGGGCTTTTATTTGAGGGTCATCGGCCAGGCCAAGATAATTGTTGGAACAGAAATTGATCAGCTTGCGACCATTGATCGTAATTTTTGTGCCGGAGATGTTTTCGACGCTTTTAAAAGAACGGGACAACCCCCGTGCCTGCAGGTCTGCCAGTTCCTGCTCAATGAACTCGAGCATCGATCTCCAATCCCAGGTCGCGGATCATTTGCTGGTCTTGCTCGGCTGCCTGTCCCCGGGTAGTCAGATAGTTACCGACCAAGGTAACATTGGCGCCAGCAGTGAACATAAGCGGTTGCAGCGTGCCCAGCGCTTTTTCCCTCCCCCCGAAAACGCCGATATCCTGGCGGGGAAGGACAAAACGATAGGTCGCGATCAAGCGCAAAACCTCCCACGGAGTAATTGGGGGGTGATGCTTGCCGGCTGGCGTGCCAGCGACAGGGTTTAAAATATTGATTGGGACAGAAACGACTTCTAATGCCCGTAAAGCCAGCGCTAATTCTACCCGTTGTTCCAGGCTTTCTCCCAAACCGAAAATCCCCCCTGAACAGACAGATACCCCGGCCGCCTTGGCAGCTTTTATTGTGGCTACCCTTTCGGCATAGGAATGGGTCGTACACATTTTAGGGAAGAAACTTTCGGCTGTTTCAAGATTATGATGGATCCTGGTCAGGCCGGCGGCTTTTAGTTGTTCAATTTGGGACTGAGAGAGTGTGCCTAGAGAGACACAACGGTTCATTTTTGTGGTCTGGGCAATGCCTGCGAGAGTCCGGCCGATGGTTATCAATTCCTGGTCGGTATGGACAGTTTTGCCGGAAGTAACCAGCGAAAAACAGGTCGAGCCCATTTGCTTTTCAGCCGTTTGGGCGGCCGAGAGCATTTCCTTGTCGGACATCAGGGGATAAACCTGGCAAGAGGTTTGATGATGGGCTGATTGGGCGCAAAAAGAACAATTTTCTGAACAACGGCCTGATTTGGCGTTGATAATGGAACAGAGCTTGACCTTTTTCCCCTTAAAATGGCGGACAATTTCTTGGGCGGCGGCCAGCAGGTTGATGGTGTCATCATCACCGGTCTTGATTAGTTTTAGGGCTTCATCAAAGGAGATATTCTTTCCTCCAATGACCTCCCTGGCTAACTGTTGCATAAAATAATTATAACATGCCTTTGAACTGAAATTTTCAGCTGCTCTTAACGACAATATTGGGAATGGGGGGGAAGTAATAATATGGTGAGAGTTGGTCCAGGTAACGGCCGATATATTGGCCAGCGAAGATGGGGGGCGGGGGCCGATGTGCATATACTTGGCCTGACCTACGCTCTTCGTAGCGCTGATTTGAAATCGGCTACCAGATATTTGGATCTCATAATCAGGGAAGGCTCGGTACAGCCTCGTGCTTTGTGCGAGCTGATGAATGATGTGGTCGATTTGGCCTGGCGGGGGCCGGATGAGTCTGTTGCTCAAAGATATATGATACAAATAGTTGAGCTTGATCTCCGGGATGACCTTTACCTGGTTTCTGCCAATAACCTGGGACACCTTAGCATTAATCAAAAATTAGAGCCGGCTATTGCCCAACGGTTTTGCAGATATTTTGACAGAGCAGAATTTCACCCCGAACGGCCGCGAGAATTATTGGCCACAGAAAGGGTTTGCATTGCAGCCGGCCATATTTTCCCGACTATTCCAATAAAAGCGATCGATACATTGTGGCAGGTATTTAATTGTTTACCAGATGACCAAGAAAAAATCAGAACCGCACAATCGATGTTGTTTCGATTGAGAGAATATGAAAGAGCAACCGGGCGGATTTATGATCGCAGCCGGATTGTTGCCTATGCCAACCATTTGCTGGCCAACTTAAATGATCAATTTCTTGATGATCCGGAAATTATTGGCACGATAGTTGTTGACCTGGTCCATTTTGATTTATTGGATCATGCTGAAAGAGTGGCTGGCGCCGCCCCTGCAGCCGAAGATCTGGCTCGCAAATTTGTTGTTATGGCCAGGCAATTAGCTGACCTTAAGCGATTGGTAGAAGATGGCGCTATTGCGGCCGTCGCCAGCGCGGGAGACGATTTCATTCAACAATTGGTTCCGGTGATGGTTGAGGCCTCCCGCCGGCCCGCAAGTGCCACCGATCCTCTCCGGACTGAATTTGATATTTTGTATGTAAAATGCCAAATCCTGTACTTGTGTCTTGTCCCGGAGGGCCTTGTTGAATTAGACTATCAACCGACTACCCCCTTAGAGAAATTGCTTGCCTGCACCGGCGAGGCATCCCCCGCGCTGGCCACTCTTATGGAGAAAAAAATCCGGTTGGCTATCGAGAGCATAAATCGTTTTTTAGGGATTGGGAATCGCCTGACGACAACTTTTAACGCTTTGATGGCTAGCTATATGCCACAAGTCGCATTAGAACATGGCCATGCCGCCCTTTTTTCTGCTTGCCAGGCCGCGCAGGCATATTTACGTATTGATGCAAATGCCGGTGACCATGAGACCGTCATTCTTGTTAAGTTACGGATTGACAATAAGCATTTTCTGGGTCCAAAGTTTCAGCCGGCTGACCCTCTGTTGCAGCGTTTTCTTATCGCCAGGGCTTTGTTGTCCATTACGGAAGGAGTGCTGGTTGATTTCCCGGCAGAGAGAGAAAAAAGCGTTAAGGCGAGGGTGGAAATGGATAGGGAGGTTAAGCTTGTCTTGGACGGGCTGGCTGCCACTGAAGCCAGGGCTGCGGAACAAAAAATCTTAACTGATTGGCTTCAGGCAATTGTCGAGGCAGAAGCCGGGCTGACTGCCCAAGCAGATGAGATGCTTACCCGTTATGCCGAAGCCAGAGAGATAACCGATCGGTTAATGGCCTGGGGAGCGCTGCCCACCATAAATTATCCACTCAACCCTGTCGATCAACTTGCCGGCCTGATCGCCCGAGTGACTATTATCCCCGGCCGCGAACCACAAACTTTTACGCTTCAAGTAACCCCGGCAGGCGCACCTGAAGGGGCCAAGCCAATATCCCTGCTGGTTGACGGCAAGCGGGAGAAAGTCACTTCTCCCGAGCTTGGGTATTTGGCTGATTTTATTCTCTCGCTTATCTACGAGGTTCTGGCCAAGTATCTTGCCTCCAGATTGCCCAAAGGGGGATTTCCCGGTTATGTTGTTACACTTAGCGGTCAAAACGAAGCTACCCTGCAGGCTGCTCCCGATGCCCCGGTCCCACAATTCAGGCAGATCCTTGACCGAGCTTTTGAGCAGATCCTTAGGGACAAAGGGGTCTTGTCACAAACGCTGTATTCTCAAAATGGGGGGATGTATTCTCCAATAGCTGAACCAACCGCCGGGCTATTAAAAAGAAGACTTGCCCAACTGGGGAACGGTAATGTATTTGTTGCTAAGCAGGTCAACGGACGGATTGTCCGCCTGCCTGTCCGCAAGCGGGTTGATGCGCATGGCCAACCATATTTAGGCTCTTACCAACCCAGTGCTCAAGCACTGGCGCAACAGCAGGCGTTAGACGACAAGCGCCCATTGCCGCAGCGTTTTGGGATGTATCTGCTCACCAGGTTCCCTGACGATCGGATCCATCTTTTGCCGCTTTTCTTCCGTGAATCTGAAGATGATTTTTTGCAACCAGACCAAACAGGGCGGGATTTGATTGACCAATATGCCGAGCGGGTGGCGGCTGGTGAATTTCGTGATGATTCGATCCTGCTCAGGCATGTTCCCCGGGCGAAACGGGCGGAATTGCAGCCTTTAATCGCGGCGGGCGGATTTACCCAGAGTGTTGAAGTCTATCCGGTCTATTCTACTTACCAGAAACCAGATTTTGTTTCGGTCGCCGAGCTGCTGGCGCAAGGCTATCCACTCGAAGTATAATTGAACTTAATGAAAAAGGTTTATCTTCACGGCTTTGCCACCAATCCGTTGGTCTGGCGCTCATTTTCTCCCGAGTTGGCCCCGCAACTTGATTTTTCCAACCTGGAAGCGGCGGCTGAACAGATTGCTGTCCCCGATTCAATTTTAATCGGTTGGT
>MEUF01000050.1:7473-8595 GCA_001771615.1 candidate division WOR-1 bacterium RIFOXYB2_FULL_48_7 | reverse complement strand
GCCAAGGAGGCCGGACTGCTCGATTTTTTGGGGTAAAAGCGTTCACCCAGAAAATCGAGCAGTCCGGCCTCCTTGGCGGCATTGACATAGGGGGCGGCCCACAATCGTCCCGGCAGGTCAGGGTAGGGATTTTCCAGGACCCGTTTAAGCGGCAGCCCGGCATAACGCGCCAGGATGACAACGCCCTCCAGGTGAGTGACCTTTTTATTTGGTTTGAAACTACCATCGGGATAACCGGCAACAATTTTCTTTTGCACAGCTTGTTCGATCTTGGCTGCCGCCCAAAAGTTCGGGGGGACATCAGAAAAAAATTGTTCTTCACTTTCATTGGCTGCCGGAAAAAGAATGGCGCAAATTTCCGCCCGGGTAACCGGCCGGTTCGGGCGGAATGACCCATCGGGAAACCCGGCAATCAAGCCCAGCGCCGCTAGAGTCTCGATCGGTTCCCTGGCCCAGTGGTTATCCGGTACATCTTTAAAATGTTTTCTGATCAATGTCGGCCGGACATCGACTTCTTCAGTTGCGGGCAACAGTTCATATGGCTCTTCTTTTTCCTGTCCGACATAACCGATGCTGAAATATTGGTCGGCTCGCTTTGAAGTCTCTGCCAAGACATAGTAGGTATAGTCAAAGGTAAACCCGGCACGCTTGATGCCAAAACCCAGAGCAATGTTTGTATAAACCTGTGTGCCAAGGACATTGGTTGCCTGGTCGAGGCCGCTACGGAAGGCAAAGTTGTCTGTCGGCTGCCATTCTACTCCAAAGTGAAGGAGTGATGGCAAGTCAGTAGTTTTGTCGACATCAAGATTTAAATAAAGTGTCTGATCAGAAAATTCATACAAGGAATCCCGACCCCAAACCTTGAAGCTGGTACCAAGCTTAAAATTATGCTGAATGCCTTCCTCGCTGCCGTCTTTGTAGACAAATTTGCCGCCCAGGCTTGCAGGTAAAATATTTTGCAGATTTAGTCCCAGGCCGAACCAGGGGAATGGAGTATATTTTAAGGCTAAATCAAGATCCTGCCCATGGCCTGAAGTGCTCCGATAAACATCTTGGGTATAACCTTTTTGCAGATATTTTAAATTGAAACCAAGCGCCAGTGCGGGGTTGAGTTGACAAGCA
>MEUF01000050.1:0-7465 GCA_001771615.1 candidate division WOR-1 bacterium RIFOXYB2_FULL_48_7 | reverse complement strand
ATAAATGCTCTGGGATGAATAATCAACCGTTTCCAGGGTGGTTAAGGGAATTTTCGCCAAGGTTGATTGGTTATAACCAAGCCCGGCCACGCCGTTTAAAAAACTAGGGAATGTCGCGCCAAGGGAAAATAGGCCAATATCCTCCATCGGGGAGGCGTACATGTTGGTAAACGTGAAATTACTTAAACTGGCGATTCCGGCCGGATTGATAAAAATTGCGTTGGTATCATTGGCTAGCCCGGCAAATCCCCGTCCCAGGCCAAGCACACGGGCGCCGACGCCATTGTTTGTGTCTATTAAGCCGTAAGAAGGGCTGGTACAAACAACTGACACGCATAATGCGAGTAAGGTATATTTGAATAAATTATTCAATGACAATTTTTGTGTTAGTTGGTGTTCCGCCTGCCGGGACAATAGAAATAATAACCGGTCCTTTTGGCAGTTTGTTTTTCGAGATAGAAACATTGTTGGTCCCCAAACCGCTGCTGGATTGAGTTGTCAGTAACGATCCATTGGCATCGTAAAGGTAAACTGCTGATTGCTCAACCGCCGAATCGTACGTCAGCAGGATAGAGGCCGCTCCGATAGAAGTCGAGACGTTGACGATATTTTCTATTTGTCTCATAATCGTGCAGTTTAAGGTCGCCTCATTGCTATTAACATCAGTAAAGCTCAATTCAAAAATATATTTCTGGTTATCGGCAATCGGCGAGGTTATCGCCGATGAAAAACTATATTCAGCCACTACCTGTGACCCGGGAGCGGTAAAACTTAATAAATTATTGGTGAGCTTGTCTTTCCCCTCCTGATAGAAATACGCCTTGATAGTGTTGGCATTAAAAGTGTAATCAGAAACTAGGCTGGCAGAAAATGTCAGATTATTGATTGGTACCAGGTTCGTTGCCCCGTTGACCAATGCCTTGCCGCTGGCCAGCGGAGTATTAATTGCCGCTGTGCTGAATGATTTAATTGTAAAAGCACCTGTTTCGCCTGAACCATATAAGCCAAATTTATTAAAAGCGTAAGCCCTGATTTTAGCATTGGTTGAGCTTAAGCTGGCTGGGACTGACCAGGTATAGCTTCCGGTATTCGGCAGGTTGGCCGCGATAGCTGTCCAGTTGGTGCCTCCATCGGTTGAGTAATATAGGGAAACTGATTCGATCGAGGTGGGAGATTCATTGGTGGCACTCCAGGTAATAATATAATTTTTACCGGACGAAATGGAGGCCCCGGCTGTTGGCGTGGCCAGGGAAATGGTTGGTCGGTTGTTATAAATAATATAGACATTACCTTCTCCTGTTGTGAGCGAACTGACTAATAAATCAACTGTTCCGTTGCCGTCAATATCGCCAGTTGCCATTCCCTGCTGGAACAAGCCCAGCCCAAGCATTTGACCGTCAGCTTTGCTGTCAATTCGGAAGTCATAATTTTCCGGGTTGGTCAGGGCAATGGAAGATGACTGGGCGAGGGCCGCCTTGCCCAATAGCCCATAGGCTTTGCCTTTGCCAGTTGTTTCGGTGCTGATAAGCCCAGCAACAAACAAATTGTATGGTTCACTTAAAAGCAGATCATTTAAATTGTCGCCATTGATATCAGCAACAGAAATATTACTGCCTAAATAACCGCCGCTGTTGCCTGTGATAACGGAATATTGCAGAGATGAATAATTGGCCGCCTGGATCGTTGCTGAGCCAAGTATCTGCTGTTGGTTAAAATATGACTTTCTAAGCGGTCCCCAGAAGATATAGACAGAAGCGGCCCCCGGAGCAGTACAGACAAGATCCTTCAATCCATCGCCATTTAAATCGACAAACCTGTTTTGCATGCCAAATAGATTTTGGCCGCTGGGGCCGATCAAACCATATACCTCTCTGCTGGAGCTTAGCAGAAAGACCTCGTTGGAACCGGCGGCGCTGATAATAAAAGCTATTTCGTTGCTGCCGAAAACATTGTCAGCCAATGCTCCGCCATAGCCGATCCCGCTGCCTTCCCAACCAAGTACGCCCAACGCAACGTCCGGCACACTACCAGGGTCTGAGCCTGTCAGGTACATGACGTTGTTAAGATAGGTGGGGGAGGTCAAAACCTCGCCACTGATAAAATAAGTTGCCCCAACAGTTACCCGTCGGCTGCCTTCAGTTTCAGGAAAACCGGGGTCATTGGCCACAATATAAGCTTTAGCAGAACCCAAACTATTTGTTGGTGAAGTGCATTCAATAAATGTTCCCAATGAACTTTCTCTGGTGGCACCAGCGATGATAGTGTAATTGACACCAGGGAGGTACCCGATCAAGTCATAATTTGCATAGGTTGACAGTGACATGGAGCTGTTGCCGTAGTTGATATGAAGCAATCCTACGCTGTTGCTCCCGCTTTGCGGCGCGCCGACAAGTAAATCAGTAATTCCATCATTGTTAGCATCGGCCGCCAAAACACACATGCCCTGACCGCCGTTGGCATCACCGTTTAGGGCACGGATGTTGTAATATGAAGAGTGGCGAAAAGACGTGCTTGGCCAGCCGGACAGCGCCCGGCCCGCATATAAATAGACGTAACCTTTGTTTGAATCAGCGGAAGGGCAACCGAAAATAATATCCGCTTTGCCGTCATTATCAAGATCGCCGGCGGCAATTGATAGGCCGGGGATATCCTGACCGACGGGGTCCTGGTTATAAAGATGGACAGAATAATCAGTGGCCTTGGATAAATCGAAAGTAGCTAACGCCTGGCCAGAGGTAATGAACAACCCAACCAGGAGCAGCGCGGTAAGTATTTTTTTCACGAATTTACCTCCTGTAACACTTCATGAATTTTATGCCCGAAAAGGCCTTTTGTCAATTGAGTCTCTGACGAAATAATGCTAATATTTAGCCAAACAAATAAGTGAGGTAATCAAGATGGCTGATAGAAAAATTGTGCTTCGTGATAATGACTTGCCCCAGCGTTGGTACAATATAGCTGCGGATCTGAAAACTTCCCTGGCGCCGCCCCTGCATCCGGCGACACACCAGCCTATTGGTCCGGCCGATTTGGCCCCACTTTTTCCTATGGAATTGATCAAGCAGGAGGTCTGCCAGGATCCCTGGATAGAAATTCCTGACGAAATTATGGAGATACTTAAACTTTGGCGTCCGACGCCATTAGTCCGGGCATTAAGCCTGGAGGCGGCTATTGGGACCAAAGCCAGAATCTACTATAAAAATGAGTCTGTTTCGCCAGCCGGGTCTCATAAGCCAAACACCTCTGTGGCCCAGGTTTATTACAATAAACAAGAGGGAGTTAAGCGGATTGCCACAGAAACTGGGGCGGGGCAGTGGGGATCAGCGCTGGCCTTTGCCTGCACCTTGTTTGGTTTGGAATGTCAGATATACATGGTCAGAGTGAGTTACGACGCTAAACCGTACAGAAAACTGATGATCCAGACTTGGGATGGAAAAATTGACCCATCACCAAGCACTAAGACAAAATATGGCCGCGCCGTCCTGGAGCTGGACCCCCATAACCAGGGAAGCCTGGGGATGGCTATTTCGGAAGCGGTTGAAGATGCTGTCGGTCGTGATGATACAAAATATTCCCTGGGTTCAGTCTTGAACCATGTTTTATTGCACCAAACGGTCATTGGGTTAGAAGCGATAGAACAATTAAAAATGATCGGCGAGAAAACGCCGGATGTCGTAATCGGCTGTGTTGGCGGCGGAAGCAACTTTGCCGGCTTGGCGTTCCCTTTCCTTAAAGACAAGTTACAAGGAAAAACCAATCCACGATTTCTTGCTGTTGAGCCAATGTCTTGCCCAAGCCTGACCAAAGGTGTTTTTGAATACGATTTTGGTGATACGGCCGGGATGACCCCATTGGTGAAAATGTATACCTTGGGCCACGATTTTATGCCGCCTGGTATTCATGCCGGTGGTTTGCGCTACCATGGAATGGCGCCGCTGGTCAGTAACTTGGTAAAGGATAAGTTTGTCGAAGCTGTGGCTTATCACCAGACCGATTGTTTTAAGTCTGCGTTGCTCTTTGCCCGAACGGAAGGGATCATTCCAGCGCCGGAAAGTTCACACGCCATTAATGCGGCGATTGTGGAGGCCAGGAAGGCAAAAGAGGGAGAGGTTATTATTTTTAATTTAAGCGGACACGGGCATTTTGATATGGCCGCCTATGACAAATACCTGTCGGGACAGCTGGAAGATTACGAATATCCGATGGATAAGATCAAGGCAGCATTACAGAAAGTTCCTAAAGTATAATATTTCTGCTAAAATGTAATAACCGCGTTTTAAGTTAGGTTTTGCGGGCTCATAGCTCAGATGGTTAGAGCGTACGCCTGATAAGCGTAAGGTCGGTGGTTCGACTCCACCTGGGCCCATTTATTTTGCGCCAAGGGGCCGTAGCTCAGCTGGGAGAGCGCTAGATTTGCATTCTAGAGGTCAGGGGTTCGATCCCCCTCGGCTCCACCAATCTGAAACCATGCCTGTCTTTTGATGGATAGTCGTTTTCATAATTGAAGCTCTCTCGACGGTAAATTCCCCATAGCGATTGTTGACCTCGTCAACCGCCTGTCGCAACCTTTGGCCGGCCTCTTTTTCTTCCAATAAGCTTAGTTGGTCAAGATTATGGCTTAATTCAGAGACAGTAACCCCAACAAACCTGATTTGCGTTGCATCGTTGGTCAAGGGACGGGAGCCCATAAGGGCCAGGGCCTGCCGGTAAATGAGGAAGCCGTCGTCAATATGCTCCGTTAATTTTTTTTGTTTTCCCCAAAAATGATAATCAGCAAAACCCAGCCCCAAGTGAACAATCTTTCCTTTATAGTGGTTGTGGCGGAGCCGCCGGCCGACCTGTTCGCAGAGGCGTAAAAGATATCCTTTGACCTCTTCCAGATCAGTCGTATTTTTCGGCAAAGTATATGAATGCCCCATTGATTTGGCTTGTTCCGGCTGCGGGTAGGGGAGGACCGGCGAATTATCCCGGCCTTGGCCCATTTGCCAAAGATGTTCGCCGGTGGCGATCCCGAATCTGGCGATCAATCTTTCCCTTGAATAGCGATGAAGTTGACCAATAGTTTTAACCCCCAACTGGTTGAGCTGTTTTTCTAATTTCCGTCCGATGCCGCAAAATTCCGAGACGGCTAAATGTGCTATTTTTATTGGGATATCAAAGTCATTTAGAATGGTCAACCCATCCGGTTTTTTCATTTCACCGGCCAGTTTAGCCAATAATTTGTTGGGGCCGATGCCGATAGAACAGGTAATCTTGAAGCGTTCCCGTAACCAGCGTTTGACCTGTTTAGCTATGGCAACAACGCCGCCGAAGCGGTCGGCCGTTTTTGTCACGTCAAGAAAAGCTTCATCGATAGAGAACACTTCCAGCAGGTCTGTATAGCGGCGCAAATACTTGATGATCTCGCCAGAGGTAAAAATATACCTGTTCATATCGCCGGGGACAATGATCAAGTCGGGGCAAATCTTCAACGCTTCCCAGGCCGGCATGGCGGTTTTAACCCCCCTGGCTTTGGCTTCGTAGCTGGCGGTAGCGACAATGGTTCTCTTGCCGCCAACTCCGCCGCCGACGGCAATTGGCTTGCCTCGCAGAGCCTGATTGGCTGATTGTTCGACTGAGGCAAAATAGGAGTTCATGTCGATGTGCAGGATTACCCGCATTTAAGCTGTACAGACTTTATCTAATAACCAGTTGACCCGTTTGGCGTTAAAGGAGATCTCATAATTGTTAATATCGTCGGTAACGGCAAAGCAAAAGAGCTCTTCTGCTCCCCGCCGGTCCCGCCAGGTGTAATTGATCTCTTTAATCTGGTATTTGCGGTTTTCCCAGATAAACCACTGGGGTTGGATATTACTCCCCCTGAATACGGCACCCACTTTAATGATTGCATTAACTTCCTTGAGTTCCATCTAAAACTTTCTGAATAATCCTCTGACCTTTCCCTGAATGGCGACATCTTTGACATAAATCGGTTTCATGCTGGAGTTGGCCGGTTCCAGGCGGATGCGGTTTTTTTCTTTATAAAAGCGCTTAAGGGTGGCGGCGGAACGGTTGTTGGTCAAGGCCACCACGACTTCGCCGTCGTCGGCTGTCTCACACTTTTCTACCACTATAAAATCCCCATTGAGGATATGGTCTTCGATCATACTGTTTCCCTTGACTTGTAAAACATAACAAGGACGGCGGCCCACCAGCGCTTGAGGGACCTCGATGGTTTCCTGCTGTTCTACAACCTCAATTGGCGCTCCAGCGGCAATAAAGCCATAAAAGGGGAGGAGGGTTCCCTTATTGGTTATGCCGGCCAGGAGTTTGATCCCGCGAGGTTTATTTTCTCTTTGAATATAACCTTGTTCTTCCAGGGCCTCTAAATATTTTTGTCCGGCCCGCGGCGAGGAGAAGCCGGCTGCCCGGCAGACCTCTCTAATGGATGGGGCAAATCCACGGTGGTTGATATATTTCTGGACGTAATCAAAAACAAATTGCTGCTTATCGTTTAGAGTCATAACTTACCTCCTCATATATTGGTATACAAGTGTATACTTAGAGATGGGTGATGTCAAGAGAGGTTTTGGTAATTAAAAAAAAGACCCCCTGATTGCTCAGAGGGTCTAATTAAACTAGGTTTCGAAGTTGGATGGAGGGTTTTTACCAGGTTTGACCCTGATAAAACCGACCTAAGAATAATGTCCCATTTAAGTGACAAATACTCCTTAGAAAGGAGGTGATCCAGCCACACCTTCCGGTACGGCTACCTTGTTACGACTTCACCCCAGTCACCAACACCACCTTAGGACCCGAAAAACGGGTACTTCAGGCGTTTTTGGCTTCCATGGTGTGACGGGCGGTGTGTACAAGGCCCGAGAACGTATTCACCGCAGCGTGCTGATCTGCGGTTACTAGCGATTCCAGCTTCATGAAGGCGAATTGCAGCCTTCAATCCGAACTGAGCAATACTTTTTGAGATTTGCGAGCCCTCGCGGGTTAGCGTCCCTTTGTATATTGCATTGTAGCACGTGTGTGGCCCTGGGCATAAAGGCCATGATGACTTGACCTCATCCCCACCTTCCTCCCCGTCATCCGGGGCAGTTTCGCCAGAGTGATCGACTTAACGTTATCAACTGGCGATGGGGGTTGCGTTCGTTGTTGGACTTAACCAAACATCTCACGACACGAACTGACGACAGCCATGCAGCACCTGTGCTAGCTTTCCGATTGCTCGGAATCGATCCCCTTTCGGTTCACTACTACTAGCATGTCAAGCCCAGGTAAGGTCCTTCGCGTAGCATCGAATTAAACCACATGCTCCACCGCTTGTGCGGGCCCCCGTCAATTCTTTTGAGTTTTAGTCTTGCGACCGTAATCCCCAGGCGGTTCATTTAACGCGTTAGCTTCGGCACTAGAGGGGTCGATACCTCTAACACCTAATGAACATCGTTTAGGGCTAGGACTACCGGGGTATCTAATC
>MEUF01000049.1 GCA_001771615.1 candidate division WOR-1 bacterium RIFOXYB2_FULL_48_7 | reverse complement strand
CTGGTTTCCGTCTTACTTCTCAATTTTCCTGATCCGCCGCAAGTGGCGGTCATCGCCGGAAAATGGGGTAGTCAACCAGACAGCCACAATCTTCTCCGCTTCAGGCAAGGCCAGGTAACGGCCGCCCAGAGCCAGGACATTACAATCCCCATGCTCCCGACTCTGTTTGGAAATCTCGACGCTAAAAGCGTTGACGGCCCGGATCCCTTTGACCTTATTGGCCGTAATGCAAACCCCTACTCCCGAGCCACAGACAACAATACCACGGTCAAATTTACCCTGGGCAACCGCCTCGGCTACCGGATAGGCAAAATCGGGGTAATCAACCGCAGCATCCGAAGTAGTGCCAAAATCTTTGATCTCATGCCCCAGCTTTGATAAATATTTTTTCAACTCTTCCTTCAGGGCGAATCCGCCGTGGTCAGAACCCAGTGCGATCTTCATCCAATTGCCCTCCTCATTTCACTCACCGCCTGTTTCATCCCGACAACAACGGACCGGGCGATAATGGAAAAACCAATATTGAGCTCTTCAAGCCCATAAATTTGAACGATATTATGGACATTTTGATAATCCAACCCGTGGCCGGCATTAACCCGCAGGCCAATCCATTTGGCCTTTTCTGTCGCCATAGATAACCGGGTTAATTCTGTCTTGTTGGGCTTCCGGGCATAGGCCCCGGTGTGTAACTCGATAAAATCAGCCGTTAATACCGCCGACTCTTCCACCTGTCGCGGTTCCGGTTCAATGAACAAACTGACTAATATGCCCGCTTTTTGCAGTTTTTCAATGACCGGTTTAAGCTTTTTTGTCTGTTTGACGACATCCAAGCCGCCTTCCGTGGTCAATTCGGCCCGTTTTTCCGGAACCAGGGTAACCATGTCCGGTTTTACTTTTAATGCAAATTTTAACATCTCTGAGGTGGCCGCCATTTCCAGGTCTAGCCGCGTTTTTAATTTGCGCAGATTGACCACATCGCTATCTTGAATATGCCGCCGGTCTTCGCGTAAGTGACAGACGATCCCGTCGGCCCCTCCGGCCAGCGCCTCTTCAGCCAGGGCAATCGGATCGGGCAAGCCTTCTAATCTGGCCTGACGCAGGGTCGCAATATGATCGACATTAACTCCTAACCTCATGCTATATCTCCTTGTGTATCAAGCATACCGCATAGGCTTTGATACCCGCCTTGCTCCCGGTAAAACCGAGCGTCTCTTCTGTCTTCCCTTTGATGTTGATCGAATCAGGAGAGATTTCCAGCGCCTGGCCGATCAGTTTTTTCATTTCCGGGATATATGGGACCAATTTTGGTTCTTCCATCACTACGGTTGAGTCGATATTATTGATGGTGAAACCACGTTGGCGAAGCAGCTCACGGATAAAAGCCAGCATTTTGAGGCTGGAAATATCTTTATATTCCTGATTACCTGGAGGGAAATGCCGGCCGATATCCCCTTCCCCCATTGCCCCGATAATCGCGTCGATAATGGCATGCAACAAGACGTCGGCATCCGACCAACCGAGCAACCCTTTTGCGTAAGGGATTTTGACCCCGCCAATAATTAAGTCGCGGCCTTTGACCAATTTATGGACATCATAACCAATACCAATTTTCATCCTTCATACTCCTTTCGCAATCTTATCAATAACCTTTGAAAAAATAAAGAACTGAAGAAAAATACTCCCAGACCACCAGCGCCCGGTCTTCATACCTGGTCCACCAGCGATCAACCTTAAAGGCGCTTGGTTGGGCGGGATAAACCATGATTTCGTAGTCGGGAGCAGGAAAGATTTTGCGAAACACCCTGGCCGCCCGCCGGGTATGCTGCGGCGAGGTAATTAAAATAATCGTTTTGATCTTTAGAGGCTCGATTACTTGGCGGCTGTATTTGGCGTCTTCCGCTGTCGAAAGGGACTTAGCTTGCAGTAAAATGGCCGCAGCAGGGACCCCGCTAGCCAGGGCCTGTTTTTTCATCCATTCCGCGTAGGTCAGCTGCCAGGCAAGCGGCCCGCCGGACATCAATATTTTGGGGGCCAGCCCCTGCTTATATAAACGGACTCCGGTCGCCACCCTCTCTCCGTTACCGTCTCCGCCCAAGACAACAATCAAGTCGGCTGGCCGAAGCTTATCCTGGACAATCAAGACCCGGCCGGCAAAATCAAGCATAAAGGGCGAAAGCAGCCATAGGCCGCCCAACAACCCCACCACCAGCAATAACCATTTGATTTTTTTCATACTCTAGCGCGGCATCCGAAAGAGCGAACTGAATAAGAATTTCGGATTCTTGACCAGCCCCATAATCAGCGCGCCTATCGTCGGATAGGTTCGCGGGTTAGAGAAAAGGCTCCAGATAACCGACGAATGATTTTCAAAATCGCCAATCTTTTCAATCAAATTGGAATTGTCTTTGATATATTCAAACAATTTTTTCAGCACGTCTTCGCCCATGTTTTCAGTAATATTGCGCAACAGCAGGCAGGTTTTGATCTCCTGTTCGAATTCTCGGGCCCAGGTTGTTTGGTAATATTCCAGGTTGCCTAATTTGATCGCTTCAGCCAGCAATTCCGCCGCCTTGAGGCCATAATAGATACCGCCTGAAGTGATCGGTTTAACCTGACAGGCAGCATCACCGACCAAAGCGGCATCGCCCCTGACCAGTTCACAGGTGCCGATCGGAATCGCCCCGGCATTCTTTTCGATGATTTCACCGCTGATGTTAGTTTTCTTCATGAAATTCTGTAATTCCTGGTAAGGATTATGGGCAATGGTCCCTACTCTGACGATGCCATTCCCTTCCGGGATCAGCCAGGTAAACATCGAGAAGGGTTTTACATAATCAACCATGACCATATCCTGGTTGGCCACATCCAGCCGGACCCGGTACTGGTAGCCGCGGTAGAGCTTCATATCCGACACAAAACCCAGTGATTTCCTGACCCGGGAATTTGGCCCATCCGCCCCAATTACCAGGTCGGCATAGTACTCCCCGTTGTTGGTTTTTAAGAGATAACCGTCCTTAATCTGCGAGACATCCTGTAATTCTGTCTTAAACTCGATATCAAGCTTGTGGCTTAATTCCTTATCAAACACCGCCCGATCAACAATGACAGCCACCCCTTGGCGGTGAAGCTCGAACTTATAGCCGTTGTAAGAGATGATCGCCCCGTCAATGTTGTTGATGATCGACTTTTTGGGCATCGGCAGTTTTGTCTCTTCAAATAAGCCTTTGCCCAGTATCCCGGCACAAGAAACCGGTTTGCCCACCTCCGGATGTTCTTCCAGCAAAAGCGGGTTGTAACCGGCATGCTTGAGCAGCTGCCCCAGATAACAACCAATTGGTCCAGCCCCAACAATTATGATTTTTGCCCATTTTTTCGGCATATATTGATTATAGTTAATTTGCACCCCCAAGTAAAGAATGCTAAAATTTGCCCCGTGATCAAGCAATTCCTCCCGTTATTAGCCTTACTGGTTTTGGCCCTCCCCCTTTGGGGGGCCGGTCTTCCTACCTATTACATTTCTACCACTTCTCAAGAGGTGCAATTGATTAGCTCACAAGAAGGGAAACTTCTTGTGGTCAGCACGACCGAAACCGGCCAGCAAACCTTGTCCGGGTTTCAGCTGTCAGTCAACGAGGCCGGACAAGGCCAGGTATTGTATTTGGCCAAAGACAAAAAAATCCTGCTAGAAAAATTGATCATTTCTCCTCTGCCAACCTTTGAGCCAGTCACGCTTTATAGCGGGTTTGAGCCTATTACTAATCAATTGCTGGTAACCACGGAGGGAGCAGTCTACTTCCAAGCCGGCGCCTTTAATTACTTGATGGTTAAACCAACCTGGAGCCAGGGATACTCGCAACCCAGAATGCTCTCGGGCAACCTAAAGCCACAAAAGATCTATCGGCAAGATAATCTCTGGTTTTATGTCCCGATTGAAGCAACTAACGAAAGTCGGGCTATTTTTTTCCCCAACCCTCCTCCACCAATAATCAGCTCACTTAAACAATCAGGTTTCTCTCTTGAAGCCAGCATCATACTGCCCTATCGGGCGGACCAGCGCGTCACACTTCAATCTGACAGCTTAAGTACAGCTGAAGCGGTGGTCACATCTTTGAGCCAGGAAGCCATAATTATTTTAACCCTCCCTACCAAAGAGGGAGAGTATTTTTTTCAAGCCAGAACTGACGATGGGTTTACCCAAAGCCCCTTATCAGCGATTAAAACCTGGGCGGTCGATAAGACACCGCCCAAAATTATTTTGGCTTCCACCAGCCGGGAGGTCTCCAGTTTAGAAAGCTTTAGCCTTGAAGTGGCCGTGAATGAGCCGGGGACCCTGACTGTAAACGGGACGACAAAAGAGGTCGTGGACAAGCAGGCCTGGCTGATTAAATTACGGGCGGGAATAAATCTTATCACCATTGAGGCAAAAGATTATTCGAAGAATTCCGCCCAAATTTCCAAAGAAGTGATTTATTCGCCGCTGGCCAATAATTTTGTTTTCCAAAAACCGGCTAAAAACTATTGGGTCAAGCCTGGGGCAACCTTATTGGTCCAGGCCAAACTGCTTACCCCACCCCTCTGGCTGACAGACGAAAGTGAGGGGTCAATTTATTGCAACCAGCAATTACTGGCAGAACCGGCAATTTTTGATCTGTCGACCAATGAAGCCAGCGCCCTGATTAAATTGCCGGACAACCTGCCGGAAGGAGAAAACACAATCAGACTGCTATTCCATTCCCAGTCTGGCAGCCTTGAAGGAACAACTTCTTTCTTTATTGACAAGAGCTCGCCAAAACTTGCCAGCCAGACTGTCTTTACTAATCAGACAAAATCCCTCTCGCTCAATTTGACTGACGCGGGCTCCGGAGTTGATCCGACCGCTCTCTTGTTCACCCTTAAAGGCACAACCCTGGAGAGCATTACGACAACTGAAACCGGGACTTTGACCCTGAACCTCAAATATCCGCTCTCGGCCGGGAGTTATGAAGCCAACCTGGTCGCCCGTGATAAAAGCGGTAATATCGGACCGGCAACAAAACTGGTTGTTGTGGTTGATCAACTCCCACCAAAAATTACTCTGGCGACTTATGAAAGCGAAGTCTATACGGACAAGCTGACCTTACAAGGCACCTTAGAAGAACTGTCCCTGGCCGCCCTCAAGGTCACGGTGAATAACCGTTTTCTAACCCAAAGCAAGCCAGGCCAGAGTTTTCAGCAGACCATCCAGCTGGATCCGGGGAAAAACCTGGTTAGCATATTGGCCACAGATCAAGCCGGAAATACAACGGAAATAAAATTCTCCGTTACGGCCAATTTTAGCGCCGCCGGGGTGCTGGTCAACGATTGCAGTAATGGGCCAAATCCTTTTTCCCCTGCCAATGGCGAAACCACCTACATAACCTATAACCTGGCGGCTACCCCTGTGACCATACGGGCGATGATTTTTGATTTAAACGGCGTCATGGTCTGGCAAAAACAGCTGGCCGCAAGCAGTTCCGGGGCCTTGTCCTGGAATGGTTTTGACCATTTCGGCCAATTGGTTGACCGGGGAGTTTATCCGTACCTGATGGAATTCACCAGCGGCAGTGCCAGAGAGATCAAGCGAGGGAAAATCGCCGTTAACTAATATGCCCCGCTCCCCAGTATAACGACCGGGACCGTACGTAAAAGAATTTTAATATCCAGCCAGAGTGACCAGTTTTCAATATAATAAATATCCAGCCTGACCATATCCTCAAATGGCAAGAGCGAGCGTCCAGCGACCTGCCAGGGCCCGGTAATACCCGGACGGACCCGCAGGCGTTTCTTTTGCCAGTTATTATATTTTGCTACCTCGCGAGGCAGCGGCGGCCGCGGCCCGACCAGGCTCATATCACCTAAAAAAACATTAAAGAGCTGCGGTAATTCATCAATACTCCAGCGACGCATAAATTTCCCCAACCTTGTCAAGCGGGGGTCTTCTTTTATTTTGAACAGATGCCCTTTGGCTTCAGATAACTCGGCCACTTGCGGCAGCAAACCTTCGGCGCCAGCGACCATTGAACGGAATTTATATATTTTGAATATTTTCTCGTCCAAACCAACCCGCTCTTGCCGAAAAAGGATTGGCCCAGGCGAAGTCAATTTGACTAATATGGCAAATGTCACCAATAAAGGAGAGATAATAATTATTCCCAGGCCGGAACAGGTAATATCCATTGTCCTTTTAACAATTGCATTCGCTCCCTGCAGTTTGATTTCTGAAACTGTCAGCAGGGGGATACCGGCTACCTCATCAGCATCAATCCGGCTGGCAATCAACTCCAGGATTCCCGGGACCAGTTTAAATTCAACCCCCAGCCTTTCGCATTCCGTGATAATGTCTAAAATCTTTTCCACCGGGATTTTGTTGCTGGCAATCAAGACCTCTTCAACCTTGAAAGCCTTGATAATTTCCCGGCTTTTTTCCAACCGGCCAAAAACCTGATAACCATTGAACCTTTGTTGCTGTTTAGCCGGGTCATCATCCAGAAAACCGACAACCTTATAGCCTAAACCGGGATCACTCCCCAATTTCTGGGCTAAAGTCTGTCCCATTGTCCCCGCCCCTAAAATCAAAGTATTTCTCACTCGCCAGCCATAGGCGCTGGCCAGTCGATTGGCTTGGTACAGGACCAGCCTGGCTATCGCCATAAATAAAAAGGCGATCCCCCAAGCGTTGACAATCACTAAGCGGGAAAACCAGAACTCGCGGTATAAAAACAGCGAACCCAATAAAACCAGACTGGCAACAGTTACCCCCCAAAATAACAGGGCCAGTTCATCAATCAAGGCGACGACCTTTTTCCTGTCATACAAGCCGACCAGCTTAAAAATGGCCAGCCAGAGAATGGTCACGAATATCAAGACCCGCGAATAATGCGCGAAGATGGGGGCGCTTTGCGGGGAAATGAACAAATCGATCTTGAAGCGCAGGTAATAAGCCAGGATAAAGGCTAAATTGAGACAGGCGGCATCAAATAAGACTTTTATCATTTGGCCAATTCTGCCTCTTCCTGCGCGCGGTCGATCATCCCCATTTTTGCGTAAACCAGGCTCAGGCCGCGGTGGGCAGTCTTGTTTTGCGGATCTATCAGCACAACCTGCTGCAGCAGGTCAAAAGCCGTCTTAAGGTTCCCCTGCCGCATCGCCACTTCTGCGCCAATCATGTAACCCTGCGGGTTATGACTGTCCAGCTGTCTCATCTGTTCAGCAATTTTATTGACCTTTGCCAGATCGCCCCGCTTGAGATATATTTCACCGATTTTACCCAGGACAACAACATTATCTGAATACTTTTTATAGGCCGCTTCATAATATCCGGCAGCTTCGGCGGGAGCCACCAGGCGCTCCATCTGCAGCATCGCTTCCAGTAAATTGGGATTAATCATAAAAGCCCGAATATACATTTTAACCGCGGTCTTCGGCTCGCCCTGGCGTTCAGCAATTATTCCCAGCGTCTGAAAACCTTCAGCATAATAAGGATCGATCGTAACAGCAATTGTCGCCAGTTTTTTAGCCTGCGCTAAACCGGCCTTATCGCCCCGTTCGTAAAGCGATAAATAGAGGCGGGAAAGCATATGAAAATTATCAGCGTTATATGGGTCGACAACCAGGCCGTAGTTCAATGTTTTAACCGCTTCATTGACATTGCCAAGGTTTAGGTAGGCAATGCCAAGATGAGAAACAGTCACCCCTTCTAACGGGTAGACCGCCATGGAACGGGTAAACTCTTCCACCGCCAGCGGTATCTGCCTCATATCCAGATAATTCTTCCCTGACTTAAAGTAAAGATCCGCCCGAAAAGAAAAGAAGGAAAAGTAAATAATAATAGCGGCAACCACCAAAACAGCGCTGACAGGCAGCCAGGGGATTTTATCCGGCTGAAGCTGAACCGCTTCCTGCCCGGTTGGATTAGTATCTTCTCCTCCGACCCGCATAACCAAGCCCCACATAACCCAGAACAGCGAGGTGATGGCGACAACCCCAAAACTGAACTGATTTTGGATCAGATAAGCCAGGCAGGCCGCCAAAATACCGGCAATCAGCAAGCGCTGATCGGCATTGGCCCGCGGCAGTTTATCCAAGCCGGTTTTGAACAGGGTCACAATCAGCCAAAGATAAACAAAAAAAGCTATCAGTCCTTTGGTTACAGGGACATCAAAGGTTTCATTATGGCAGCGGTCTTGCTTGACATGAAAAGCCTCTTTGAACCGGAAAAGGTCAGTCTCATAGCGCGGGAAAACCATCTTTAAGACTTCCGGGCCAACTCCAAACAGGGGATTATCGGCAATTACTTTGAAGGCGCTCTTCCAAGTTTCACCGCGTGAACCGGCCGCCCCCTTAAGCTCCAATCGACTATTGTCACTGACCACTTGGTCCCCGCCTTTGACTGTAATCTCTGACGTGAAACGGGCAAATGGCGAGTACTGCGGCTGCAGCATGGTGAACAAAGAGATAGCTAATATCAGGAGACCAAGCAGGCCGAGTTTTCGCCATCTTTGAAACAACCAGTCCCGGCCAATCAACAGGGCAAATAATGCCC
>MEUF01000048.1 GCA_001771615.1 candidate division WOR-1 bacterium RIFOXYB2_FULL_48_7 | reverse complement strand
GGGGGAAGGCTTAACGTTGGCTGGGTTAGCAATCATCATCTTTTCTGGTATAATTTCTCTTAAGTATGCCAGAAAATCTTGATCTCTCAATTGTCATCCCCGTTTACAACGAAGCGGACAATCTTGAGCATCTTTATCAACGCCTCTCCAAGCTGGCGGAACTCCAATCCCTCAAGAGTGAATTTATTTTTGTCGACGACGGCAGCAGCGACTCTTCATTTAAAACCATTGAACGCCTGGCGGCTATCGACCCTCGGGTTAAGGGGCTAAGTTTTTCCCGGAATTTTGGCCACATGTTTGCGCTGACCGCCGGCTTAGATGCCTCACGAGGCAGGGCAGTTATTACCCTGGATGCCGACCTGCAGCATCCACCAGAAGTCATCCCCGTTCTGTTGCAAAAGTGGAAACACGGGGCTGAGATCGTCAATACATTAAGGATTGACTCGGCCGGCACTGCTTTTTTTAAACGGGTTACTGCCGGGACCTTCTATCGGCTGATGCAAAGGATCGCCCGGATCAATCTGCCGCAAAATGCCGCCGATTTTCGCCTGCTCGACCGCAAAGTGGTCGAAACGCTGAAGACCGTTCGAGAACGGGGTCGTTTTCTGCGCGGGTTGATCAGTTGGGTCGGCTACAAACAGGAATTTGTCGAATATAAAGCTGAAAAACGGTTAGCCGGACAGACCAAATATTCGCTCGGCAAAATGATCGCTTTCGCTCTGGACGGCATCACCTCGTTCTCGGCCGTTCCGCTGCGGTTTGCGACCTATCTGGGGCTCCTGACCGCCTTGATCAGCTTTCTCTATATGATCTACGCTCTCTACCAGCACTTTTTCACCAGCCACACCCTAGAAGGGTGGACCTCGGTCATGGTCACCGTCCTCTTCATCGGCGGCATACAATTGATTTTTTTAGGCGTGATCGGCGAATATCTCAGCCGGGTTTATGAAGAGACAAAGCAGAGGCCGCTCTACATCATCAGCCGGAAAGTCGGACTTTAATGTTAGCGCCTCTTCAGCCTCTTTTGGCCAGATACAGACAATTATTTCAAAACATTGTGAATTATTTCCGCTTCGCGGAACGGACTAATCTGCCCAGAAACCTGTTATTGCTGGCCACCGGCTACTATATCGTGGTTTTTTCTCTTTATTCAATTTATAATCACGCCCTCTACTCTACCGGCACGCACGATGTCGGGGTTTATGACCAGATAATCTGGCTGATCAGCCAATTTTGTTGGCCTGTTTCCACCCTGGGGGGCGGGAGCTTGTTCACTTTTCATGTTTCAGGCAATTGTTATTTCCTGGCCCCGCTTTTTTGGTTCTGGGACAACGTTACCATGCTCTATATTGCCCAAACCGCCTTCCTGGCTGGGGCAGTTTGGCCGCTTTACCTCTATGCCAGGAAAAAAACCGACCATGCCTACCTGCCATTGGCCATCGGGCTCGCTTATCTGCTTTATCCGGCATTACAAGGGATGAATTTGGAAAATTTCCACCCGGAAGTTATCAGCATTTTCTTTTTAGCCTGGACTTATTATTTTTTAACTCAGAAACAATACGCTTATTATTATCCCCTGGCTTTTGTCAGTTTACTGGGTAAAGAAGACATTTCCCTCACCATCGCTTTCCTGGGGCTTTACCTGATTTTCTTAAAGAAGGAGAAAAAAGTTGGTTTAATCACTTTTCTGATGGGAGGAATATATTTTCTTCTGGCCACCAGGGTGATTATGCCCTGGGCAAATGCCGCAATTATTCCGCAATCCAGCCAATTGCTGATTTACTCCCACTGGTTTGGCGGTTTATCCAACAACCTTTTCAATTTTAGTTACTATTGGCAGAGTATATTTAATTGGGAAAGTTTCCGTTACCTGAACCAACTTTTGGCCCCGCTGCTTTACCTGCCCTTATTTAGCCCCGTCGCTCTCTTATGTCTGCCGCAGCTGTTAGTTAACATCTTGAGTCGCTGCGGCTATTTTATGTCGATCTATTATCATTACAATTATGCGGTCACCATTTTTGCGTTTTATGCCTTTGTTGATTCGGTTGTTTGGTTAAAATTACGTTTGCCGGTTCAATGGCGGGCCGCCCTTTGGCTGCCCTTGATTATCATATTAACCGCCATTATTGGTAATTTAAGTTTGAGTGGGCTGCCGATGACGCAGCAATGGCCGACTATAATTGACAAGATTTCCCAATCAAAAAGCCTGACCTGCCGCTACAGAATTGAAGCCTTAAAATTGATTCCGCCATCAGCCAGCCTGTCCGTTTCCTATTCGCTTTTCCCGCATTTGAGCCATCGACATAGAATCTATCACTTTCCCAATCCCTTCCGGGCAGCTTATTGGATCGATGGCTTGCCGCTGCCGCCGATTGCCGGACATGCCGACTATGTCATCTTGATTTGGGATAGGCTGTCGGAAGAGGAAAGGTTGATCGCCCGCTTCTTACTGGCGTCTGATTTCTACCAAACTGTTCCGAACAAGTCAGACCTGCTAATCTTAAAAAGGGTCAGGGCTATACCAAAGACCGGACATGGTGCCAAATATCTGACCCCTTTTCAGGCGGGAGAAATCAGCTCTCTATACTTCCCTGATTCACCTTTCTTCTTGCGCAACATCTTGGGAGATAATATCCCCGTCTCCAACGGTTTGGCCCTGCAAATTGAGGGTTATATTTTTCTTGATCAGAGCGGGCTATATGGTTTTTCACTCGATCCTCCACAGACCTATCTGGAAATTGATGGCCGGCCAACCAGCCGGACTATCCTGCAGCGGGGATTCCATCGTTATCACCTGAAACTGACCCAATCAAGAGGGCCGTGGCGGCTAAAAATGCTTGTCTATCCACCATTTGGCCGTCCTTATATCCCTTCGGATAAACAATTAGTCAGCGAAAATAATCCGGCCGTGTTTAGACAGGTCGTTGCCCAATTCGACCTTGAAGCCAACAAACAAACCGCTTTACTAAAAAGCCAAAACAATTTAATCATCAATGGCTCTTTTGAAAAAACCTATGGGGTCATTCCACAGGACTGGAGTTTGGAAAGCTGGGTTGATAAGGACGCCAATTGTTTGGCCGAAACCGATCCCAATATTCGGCAAAATGGGGCCAGATCAGTTAAATTGATTAATCAGGGGCTAGTCGATGCCCGCTGGGTTCAGGAGGTCTATCTGCAACCCAACAAAAGTTATCGTCTTTCCGGCTGGATCAAGACAGTTGATGTGGCACGGCGCGGGGAAGGCGCCTTGCTCTTGGTTGAAGGGTCCACCATCAGAACAACCCCGATTTTTGGGACGCAAGATTGGCAATTTGTTGAAGCGACAGGAAAAACCGGCCCAGACCAGCAGGTCACAAAAGTTGAGTGCCGCCTGGGTTATTTTGGAGCGCCGAATTCCGGACAGGCGTATTTTGATAACCTGGTCTTAAAAGAGGTCCCGCCAGAATATTAATATGCATAAAGTCATCGTCATCATGCCGGCTTACAATGCCGCTAAAACATTGGCCAAGACCGTCGCTGACATTCCCAAGGATTGTGTCAATGAAATAATCCTCGGTGACGACTGCTCCCATGATCAAACTGTCGAAATTGCCCGCTCTCTGGGCATTCGCGTCCTGCAAACCCCCTGCAACCTTGGTTATGGCGGCAACCAGAAGATGCTTTACCGGGAAGCGCTGGCTCTGCAAGCCGATGTGGTGGTAATGGTCCACCCCGACTGGCAGTATGACGCCACCAAAATCCCTCAGATGATCGCGCCTATCATCAAAGGAGAAAAAGACCTGATGATGGGTTCGCGTATTTTGAGCGGGGCCGAAACCATGCCCTTCTATAAATTCATTTCCAACCGTTTTTTGTCCTGGGTGGAAAATCTGGTCATGGGATTAAAGCTGTCCGAATACCATTCAGGTTTCCGGGCTTTCAATGCTCAATTACTCACAACGATCAGGCTGGAAGAAAACTCAAATGACTTTGTCTTTGACAGCGAAATGCTCGCCCAGGCAGCAGCCAACAAATTCCGGGCCGGCGAGACATCTGTCCCCTGCCGCTATTTTCCCGAAGCCTCGGAAATAAATTTTTGGCGCAGCACAGCCTATGGCTGGCAAACTCTTCTGGTTTGCGGCAAGCTGCTTTTGCACAAAAGCGGTTTGATAAAGTTTACACAATTCACTCCAAAGTGTTAGAATGGCCGAAGTGAAAAAAGGCTTTACACTGGTGGAGCTGGTCATGGTCATTATAGTGACCGCTATCATGGCCGTTGTTATCATGGTGGCCATCAACAATGCCCTGAGGGCAATCCAATTCAATGCTGCCACCGAAAAACTGGTTTCCGACCTGCGTTACGCCCAGGCCATGGCCAGCGGCAACGGCAAATGGTACGGGGTGGCCTTCGAGGCTGATCCAACCAACCGCTATAGTATCTATCTGCTCAACGGAACCAGCGAAAGCCTGGCCGAAAACCCGGCCCACCTGGGCCAAACCCTGGTGGTTAATCTGGGCGAGCAATTTGGGACGCTAATCAGCGACATCTCGATCGAAGGGGGGGGCACAGTGGTTGAAATTAATCCCCTGGGGGTGCCCTACACCGATAAATTCGGCTATATTATTTCCCAGGAAAGTTATGTTACCATATCCAAAGATGGCCAGACCCGTCGCATATTCTTTACCCCGGAGAGCGGGAGGATTTACAGCCAATGACCGCCCGTAGAGGTTTTACGTTGGTTGAAACCATCGTCGGTATGATGATCATCGGGATTTCTTTTTACTTGTTAATGACCGTTTTTATAACCATCACTCCAAAAACCAATCTCGACCAGGATACAAATACCAAAACATTTTTGGCCCAAGAAGTGCTCGAGGAATACCTGGCCAAAGGCTTTGCCGCCCTGGTCGACGTCTCACCCACAGCTTTTCCCGCCCCTTTTAATAATTATTCATACCGGATTTCGGTAAAAAATGTCCAGGCCGGCGACCTTAATACCGATGTCGGGCTTGGCACAAACTACAAAAACGTGACAGCTTACGTTTGGGGAGGCAATTTAAGCGGGACATATGAAATTACGACGCTGGATACAACCTACTAAGCCCCTGCCCGGGTTTACCCTGATCGAAGCGGCTGTCACCGCGACGATTTTGGTCATCCTTTCCGTGGTGATCGCCAGCTTTATTTTTTCGGCTTTCCAGGCCTGGGTTGTCACTTCCAATAAAGAATCAACTCTTAATTTGGGCAGGAATTCGCTCAATCGAATGGTAACCGAAATCAAAGGGATCAATAAGCCGCAAAACATAATCACGGCGATTGCTACTTATTGCGCGTTTAATGACATCAATTCCCAGACTGTCAGTTACACCGCCAGCGGCAATCAATTGTTACGTAATGGCAGCCCACTGATTACCAACCTTTCTGGCATAAATTTTACCTATCTGGATTCTAGCGGCAACTCAACTGCGGTCATCAATAATATCCGCTCGATCAGGGTCCGGCTGACCATGCAACCGGGGGGGACCTCACCCATTACGCTGGAATCTTCGGCCAGGATAAGGAATTTATGAGAAAAGGGCAAATAATAATCACGTCCATTTTTGTCATGGTGGCTGTGGGAATTATTTCCGCCTTGGCGGTCTCGCTGGTTTCCGGTCAAAATATTGCTTCGACCAGAAATTACTATGGCCTGCAGGCGCTCAATATCGCTGAAGGGGGGATGCGCTACCTGGTTGCCACCACCCTGGCAGCAGACAGTGATTTTTCCGATAACCCGGCTTTAGGGCCAATTGCCCTGGGAAGCGGCAGCTTTAGTGTTGCCTATGCCTCTCAAACCATGCGCAATTGCGTCGTCCAGGTCACCGGCACGGCCAATGGAGTTAGCCGCACAATCCAAGCTGAATTCAAGAAAGGGGGGTTACCGTTTGGTTTTGATTATGCCCTTTGCGCCCTGGACCCATCGGCCACATTGTATATCACCAATTCCGCCGCCGTTTATGGCGACTTTTATTACAATGGCGCAGTAGTCATGACCAACTCGGCTAAACTGCAAAATGGCACCATGTATAGCGACAGCTTAACCCTGCAAAACAGCGCCACCTGCGCTTCCTGGGAATCGATTATTGACCCGCTGGAACCGATAACCTTTGATACCACCTATTATGAAAACCTGTTGAATGAAACTGATCATGGGGCCGGATCAGCCCTGAATTTAAGCAGCGGCACCATGAACCTAAGCGGCGGAACATATTATTACACTTCGATCAACGTCAGTAATACTGCCCGGATTAACGGGCCGGGGACAATCGTCGCCACGACAGGCAACTTCAACCTTTCCAACACCGCCCGCCTGGGCGACAACATAACGGTTATTGTTAAAGGGACAGCAACCTTTAGCAACAATTCTCGGGTCGGCGCCAATTTCCACATTATTGCCGACGGCAGCATCAGCATAAACAACGGGCAGGCCATACCAAGCGAAGCGTTGTTGTATTCCAATGGCGATGTTGTCTTTAACAATTCTTCAACTTTTGCCGGTGTAATTTTGGCACCTAGTGGCTCAGTCACTTCGCTTAATTCAACAACTTTTAACGGTTTGTTGTACGCGAATTCCATTAATATGACCAACAGCACTAGGCTGAATGGTTCGGTGGTGGTCAACCAAGTCGGGACTTTTGCCAATAGCACAGTCGTTACCTATGATCCCAGCAAACTCCCCTCAACTATTCCTTTCGGTTTTGAGAACGGCGGCGAATCTTCGGCCGGTTTTACCATTACTGACTGGAAAGAAGTTTATTGACAAGCCCAGCCCATCAATTATAATAAATTCAAATGATCGGGATTGACCTGCGAGTCACTGTGGTAAAAGTTGTCGAGGTAGAAAAGCTCGACAATGGGCCGGTTATAAAAAACTGGGGTATGGATGAGGTCCCATTTGAACTGCTCGATAAACACCCGCAACTGGAAGAGGCCAAAACCGCCGTCTTAAAGCAGCTGGTCCAAAGCAAAAAAATCAAAGGGACAGAAGCCGTTTTGGTCGTCGGCGGTCCGGAAACCTTCGTCAAACTTTTTACTATCCCTCAGCTTTCCCAGGAAGAGACCGCCCAGGCGATCAACTGGAAATTTGCCGAAGAGATCCCCTATCCGATCGAGTCAGCCCTAGTCGACTATTATCCTTTGCCGAACAGTGATCCGGCTGGCGGCAAAATTGATTATGTGGCTGCCTGTATCAGCAAAAAAATGTACCTGGAGGCCCAATCAATCATCAGCCGGGCCGGGCTCAAGTTGGTTGGAATAACCATCCTCCCCGAAGCACTCCAGGCGCTCTACCATCCGGATTTAACCGGCGAGGGGAATAAGATCGCTTCGATTATTTATATGGGCAAGCGGTCTACCAACATTTCCCTGTTCCGCAACGGCAACTTTGAATTCAACCGGGAACTGGCCATTGGCGGGGAAACAATTACCCAGGCCATGTCGGGACAGTTCATGACCGATGCCGGCCAGGTTGAAATCACCTCCGCTGAAGCAGAAAAGCTCAAAACCGAAAACGGGATACCGATTGAGACTGTCAATTATCCCAATATCAAGGATATCCCGGCCACCCAGCTCCAGGCTATGGTCAGGCCGGCACTGGAAAAAATTCAAGCCGAGATTTCCCGGACTTTTGAGTATTACAAAGGCCAAACCGGGGAAGGAACAATCAATAAAATCATCTTTACCGGCGGCAGTACACTGACCCCCAACCTGAAGGAATTTATCGGCGATGGATTGGGCATCCCCCTCACCCTCCCCACCACCCAACCGAATCTCGACCCGCGGCTTTCTGCCGCGGTCGGGGCAACACAAGCCGATCTTAGTAAGATAAATTTGCTGCCCGAAGAGGTTAAACATCATTGGAAGGTCCTGATGCAAACCTATCTGCAGCCAAGATATCTTATTGGCCTGCTGGTCATACTTTTTACCCTAATTTACCTGGCCTTTTTCTTACGTTTGACCATGCTGAATAGTGAAACCAAACAATTGAAAGAAAAATTAGCTGTCCTGGCGCCGAGCCTGGCCCGTCTCAATTCAATTGAACAGGCCTCCCGGGAAGAAGAAAAGAAGCGCTTAGCTTTAAAGGATTTCACCTTCCGCAGCACCCGATTACCGGTCATAATGATCGAAATCAGCCGGCAGATGCCAGGCAATGCCTTTTTAACCACCCTGAATTTAACCCCCTCCTCCTTACATATCTGGGGAACTGCCTTTGAAAGTGGCGACACAGCCGAGAATACCCTCTCGCGCTTCATGCTGGCGCTGGCCAATTCGCCCTATTTGTCCAACCTGGCCCTGGTCCAGGCAACCAAAAACAATGAATATAATCTTGATGCCCTAAATTTTGAGATCACGGGGATGATCAAAGAATAACCATGAATAACCTTAAAATAACCGAGAGGGACAAATTACTGATGGTCATCGGCGGATTTGCCGTTGCCTTTTATCTCTTTTATCTCTTTCTGCTTTCCCCGCTTTGGGATACGATCACCAAGACCAACAGTGAAATCAGGGCCTTGCAGACCGAGCTAAAAACAGCTGAACAAAGAGTGCAAGCCCTTAAAGAAATCGAAGCTAAATTTGGTAATTTGCCCGAAAAATCTATTGTCCCGCATGAGAAAAGATCTTTGGCCATCCTTAAAGACCTTTCCCAGGCAACCACAAAATCAAAACTGACGCTGCTCTCAATCCAGCCCCTGCCCAGCGACGGCACAGAAGGCTTTAAGTTCAACCTAAGCGCCTCTGGCAGTTACCGCAATCTTTATGATTTTTTTGTCATGCTCCATCGTTCCCAGCGGATGATTTTTGTTGATAATTTGGAAGCAACAAAGGGGGAAGAGTCAGGCATAAATGTTAAATTACTCCTGACTGCGTATTACTGATATGAACCGTCAACTATTAACTATAGGGGTTGTCCTGGCTGCTCTGGTTTATGCCCTGGTCAACTATTGGCCGACCATTTTCCCAGCCGCAACCCAAGGCCCCAC
>MEUF01000047.1:8890-9032 GCA_001771615.1 candidate division WOR-1 bacterium RIFOXYB2_FULL_48_7 | reverse complement strand
CACGGAACGGTATCCACCGGTTCACACCATGGCTAATGTGCCGCTCGTACCCTCCCACGAGCACCTCATCCCCCGGCATGACGGTGAAGTTAAGACCGCGTACAGCCCAGGCGCTGTATGGCAGCTTATCGCCGCCATGCCA
>MEUF01000047.1:0-8848 GCA_001771615.1 candidate division WOR-1 bacterium RIFOXYB2_FULL_48_7 | reverse complement strand
GATGAAGAAAACTCCATGAGAGGACGTGGAATCCATTTGGTCAACCCAGACGGTTCCAAAACCCACCGAGGCAACTTCTGGATCCTCGGGGGCCCAGAAATTTTCAAAGTTTCCCGCAAGCGTAACAAGGCGTATACCAGCGCCTCGCGCGTAGCCGGCCCCTCTTGTGACGTAGTGACAATATTCTTATCTGCACAGGAAAGGGTTAGCCAGGCCAGGCAGGCTAAAATAATTATTAACAAGGGTTGCTTCATGCCCAAGATTAAGCAAGATTATTGCCAGGCATAAATTCAACAACAACGACGAAAAGCGGTCAATCAGCCGACTAAAATCGGACTATTAAAACGAAGGAAGGGTGGTGGTTGGAATGGTTGGCGTTCCTGGCTGGGTATCAATGGTAACATTCCATGTTGTCGTCTCACCGCTGACAATAGTTACTTCAATAGAACTTGATTGGAAAAGAGTGGAAGAGGCTGTTTTTGCCTCATAAGTTCCCGCCGGAATACCGCTGATACTATAGCGCCCTTCCGTATCTGAAAAATCATAATAGGTTGTTTCATAACCGGTCAAATATACTTTGATGTTTTGGATGAATCCAAAGTCGGGGTTAGTCAACTGTCCGACCAGCCAGCCATTGGTCGTAATTGTTACCTCGGTGCTGCCAGTGGCACTTCCGGCGGTGGCAACAATGTAGCCGGTTCCCACCACTCCACCAGCAGTGAACAATCCGTTGGTGGATATTGTCCCCACGCTGCCCACAACACTCCAGGTTGGCGTAGCCGAAACAATCATGCCGACACTATTCTTGGCTACTGCGGAAAAAAGCTGAGATTGATTGATCCCTACCGTGGCCGAGATGGGAGAAACGGTAATTGTCGCGACATCATTGACCCCTAAATCACCACAGGCGGTGACGAATACAGCTAAGCCCAGCACCAGCAAAAAACGAAAAAGCTTAGGTGAGCTTGCCATCTTTGACGACGATTGATCCGCCAACAATAGTATGAACAACCTTACCGGTCAGCTTCCAGCCTTTAAAGGGGGTGTTACGGCCTTTGGAGGCGAATTTTTTTTCATCAACAACCCACTCCGCTTTCGGATCGACAATAATTACATCGGCATCAGAGCCGGGCTTGAGCGTCCCTTTGTGACTGAACCTAAGAATTTTCGCCGGGTTAGAAGACATCCTTTCAACCAATTGCTTCAAAGTCAGGGTTTTCTTCGCCACCAGTCTGGTCAAAACTAGGGCCAGCGCCGTTTCCAGACCAACCAGCCCGGTGGCGGCCAGATTAAATTCGACATTTTTATCCTCTTCGGTATGCGGAGCGTGATCGGTGGCAATGACGTCAATAATGCCGATTTTCAAGGCCTTAATGATTGCCTGTTGGTCGCTCTTAGTTCTTAAGGGTGGATTTACTTTGGCCGCAGTGTCATAAGAGCGGATGGCTTCATCGGTCAATGAAAAATAATGGGGGCAGGTTTCACAGCTGATGTCGGCTCCCGCCTGTTTTGCCTGTTTGATCAATTTAACTGATCCGGCCGTTGAGACATGGGCGATATGCACCCGCCCATATTCTTTGGCCATCATGATATCTCTGGCTACCATTACCTCTTCAGCTAAGGCAGGGATTCCCGGCAGTCCGATTTCTGTTGAGACCCGGCCCTCGTTCATCGAACCTCCGGCCGAAAGATTTATGTCTTCACAATGAGAAATTATCGGCTTGTCAAATTGCTTGGCGTATTCCAGGGCCTTGCGCATCATGGCCGCGCTCATGACCGGCCGGCCATCATCAGAGAAAGCAATTGCCCCTTCCCGGGCACATCTGCCCATTTCAGCGAATTCTTCCCCCTTCAGGCCCTTGGTCACCGCAGCAATAGGGTAAACGTTGACCACCCCTTCCTGCCGCGCCTTGGCTAAAACATATTCCACAACCGCGGGGTTATCCATCACCGGGCTGGTGTTGGCCATACAGCAGATAGAGGTAAATCCGCCCAGTGCGGCGGCCCTGGTCCCACTGGCAATTGTCTCCTTGTCAGGTCGGCCGGGATCGCGTAAATGGACATGCATGTCGATCAAGCCGGGCATGACAAGCATTCCCTTGGCCTCAATGATCTTTGCTCCCGGACTGGAAAGATGTCCCCCCAGGCGGGAAACCTTACCGTTTTCCAGGAGGATGTCCCGTAAACCGTCAATGCCTGCTTGTGGATCAATCACCCGGCCGTTTTTAATTAATATTTTTGTCATGGTAAATTTAGCCTCTTTTTTGTCCGCGGTACCAACCCTTTAGCCGTCCCTTTTTCTTCCTGCTCCAGGCGCTTCAGCGCCATGGCCGCAGCTTTTTGTTCGGTCTCTTTTTTATTGGCCCCTCGCCCAACCCCATAGCGGCGTCCCTTTAGCCTGACCTCCATCCAAAACAGGCGCCGGTGCTTGGGCCCAACCTCTTTGATCACCCGGTAATGAGGGAGGTCCCACTTGTGTTTCTGGGCATATTCCTGGAGGGCCGATTTAAAATCGCTGATATATCCTTCCCGGGAGACTTTATCGATCTGTTGCCGCAAAAGTTCAACGACAAAATCCCTGGCTTTGCCGATCCCGGCATCCAGGTAAATGGCGCCGATCAGCGCTTCCGCCGCATTGGCAATATTGGAACGGCGCTTCTGTCCCCCACCTTTTTTTTCATTGAGGCTAAGCAGGAGATATTCACCTAATTCAAACCGCTGGCCCTCTTCGGCCAGCGTGTCATCAGAAATCGCTGCCGCCCGGATCTTGGTTAGGTCGCCTTCGGCCGAGTTAGGGAAGCGGTTGTACAAATATTCGCTGACCACCAGTTTTAGGACGGCGTCGCCTAAAAATTCCAAACGTTCATTATCAGGGATTGATTTTTCATGGCCGTAAGAACTGTGGGTCAGGGATTGATTAAGTAATAACTTATTAAGAAATGAAATCCCGAGGCGGTTTTCCAGCTCCTGGAGTACTTTTTCTCTTTCCGGAGTCAGTCTTTCCATTTGACATACTATTTTACATCAGATAGAATAATTTTGCAAAATCTGGAGGTTATATGGCCATTCTTTCGCCCCTGATGAGCTACATTGTTGATAAAGAAGTCGGCTTCCCGATCCCGTCAGAAAAAGAAAAAATCAACAAGGCTCTCCGTCGCTACCGCGGCATTTTGTCCCAGCATCCCGACCGCTCTGATGCGGCCGAGATCATGTTTGGGATTGCCGACCTGCTGGTGGGCCGCGGCGAGTCGGGAGACTACACTGATGCCGCCAGGTTCTATGACCATATCCTGCTGAAAAACCCGCCCGAATACCTGAAAGCCCGAGCCCTGGTCGGCAAGGCGGAACTTTTAATTGGCAAGGCAGAGGAATTTGATAACGCCATTACCCTGTGTGAAAAGGCCCGTCAGATTTTGAAGAACGACCTAGCTGATTTTTTTACCGCCAAAACCTTTATTGTTGAAGTTGAGCTTCTGCTCGCCCGCCGCGCCAAAGGGGATTGGGCCAAGGCCGTTGAATTGATCAACAAAGTGATAAAAGAATCTGAAATGCATTGGTACTTCCGTGGCCGGGCCTTGCTTTCAAAGGCCGAAATAATTTTTTATCGTGAACCGGCTGACCTGGGGGCCGCCCTTAAATTTGCCGACCTTTCCATCAAGGCTTTGTCATCCCGTCAGGATGATTATTTCACTAACAAGGGCAAAGTCTTAAAAGCCGAAATCCTGACCCGTCGCGATAAAAGCGGCGATTTTGAGCGGGCGGAAAAACTATTGAGCGAAGTCATAAAGCTTAATGCCCCTTTTAAGGACCTAATTGCCCGGGCCAAGCTCGATTTGGCCGATATCGTCAATTCGCCAAAAGCGGCCAAGCTGCTCAAAGAGGTCAATGAAATGGAGGGGCTTGACCCATATCTGCTGGAAAAAGCCCGCCTGGTTGCCGCCGCCACCAAAGATACCGTCAAGAAAAAGAAAGTAAAATAATGAACCAGCGTGGCTCAACGATCGCAGAAAAAATCCTCTCTAATCATGCCGGTAAACAGGCCAGGGCCGGAGACATTGTCATTGCCCAGCTCGATTTTATGATCGGCCAAGATGGGACCTCTGGTGTCGCCATCGATTCGTTTCGAAAAATGAATGCGACCAAGGTCGCCGACCCGAATAAAATCGCAATTATTATTGACCATAGCTCCCCCTCCCCCAATGAAGGGGTTTCTGCCATCCACAAAAAGATTCGTGATTTTTGTGTTGAACAGGGAATCAAGCTCTATGACATTGGCTGTGGCGTTTGTCACCAGCTTACGCCGGAACAGGGACATGTCGTGCCGGGAGACCTGGTCATCGGGGCTGATTCCCACACCTGCACTTATGGCGCCATTAATGTTTTTTCCACCGGCATCGGCTCAACCGACCTGGCAGCGGGGATGATCTCCGGCCAACTCTGGTTTAAGGTGCCGGAAACCATGAAAATTGTTTATCAGGGAGAGCTCCCTAAAGGGGTTTACTCCAAGGATATGATCCTTAAATTAATCGGCGATATCGGCGCCGATGGGGCCACCTATTTGGCGCTGGAAATTTCCGGCGAGGCGATTAATAATTTGAGCGTTGACGCCCGATTTACGATTTCCAACATGGCCATCGAATGCGGCGCCAAAGTCGGCCTGATGGCGGCCGATGCCAAAGCATTGGAATGGGTAAAACAGCACTCCACAAAAGCGCCGCATCCGGTTACCCCCGACAAAGATGCCGTGTATTTAAAAACGGTTGAGATCGATCTGACCAAATTAGAGCCGCAGATTGCCAAACCACATACCGTAGACAACGTCGTCCCGGTCTCACAAATTGGCGAAGTTCCCGTTCAGCAGGGATTTATTGGCACCTGCACCAATGGCCGGCTGGAGGATTTTCAAATTGCCGCCAAGATACTCAAAGGGAAAAAAGTTAAAGAAGGGGTCAGATTGATTTTGGCCCCGGCTTCCAAAGACATTTTACTGGACTTAATCAATGACGGGACCTATCAAACCCTGCTCGAGGCAGGCGCGGTCGCCGTCACCCCGGGCTGCGGCCCCTGTGTCGGAACACATAATGGCGTCCCCTCAAACGGCGAAAATGTAATCTCTACCGCCAATCGCAACTTCAAGGGGCGGATGGGCAATGTCAATTCGTTTATCTATCTCGGCTCCCCTGCTACGGTGGCCGCATCGGTCATCGAGGGGAAGATCGCCGACCCAAGAAAATATTTATAAACAGGGGGTGAGAAAGACCAATTTACTAGCTCATTGTGTTAAGTATTCGATAAGGAGTGATTTATGAAGAATAAACTGTCTCTTATTTTGGCCGCCCTGTTTCTGGTTACCTTCTGTACAACCTCGTTTGCTGCGCTGAAGTTTAATATGCCGAATTCCATGTATCGGAAGATCGACAAAACCGGCAGCACCAGCCCTTATAAATCCAGCGCTAAAGTGGTCATCAAAGGGGTCGGCATCGGCAATATAATCTTTGCGCCGTCTAATTTAGACTTTGATGCCGAAAGTTCCTACGCCGGGGTCGGCACCTCTTTTACCGCTGACCAGATCAAGGCAAATTTCCAAGCTCGCGCCTATTTCCCGGCCAGGATAAAAGATATTATCGCCTATGTCGAAGCCAAAAATCCCGGTTACAAATTTAATTCCAACACTATTGACTCGGAAATTAGCGTTGAGCCGCCAGATGGGCTCAGATATTCAGGCAAGATGATGCCCAGCGCCCTCCAGGGAGGAGCCTCCAGCGACCTGGATGACGAATCACTGGTATTTGACCAGTACCGCAGCTGGTTGACGCCAAATAACGAAAGCAGCTTTAGGTCGGTCAATATTGAACAACTGGTTATGGTTGAGCCGGGGACATACAAAGTCACTATCAGCCATTTTCTGAACTTTGACACCGGCAAAGGGAAATATGTGTCCAAGTATGACCGCTCCGGCAACCTGGTCACGGAGTGGGTCCCTAACATACATGGCTTCCTGATTGCCACCGGCAGCTGCACAATAACAAACTAGTCTTATTTGAACCTTAAAGGGGCGGCAAGCAAAAACTTGTCGCCCCTTTTATTTTATTCCTCCAGCTAATTGTCTGATTACATCTTATCAACCTCTGCCTTGGTCGGGATAATTGAAGTAGAGAATGAATAAATATTCCCGGTCGCCCCTCGCCAGGTTTTGGCCACGGCCCCGATAACCGTCGGCACGACTACAAAGCCTAAAACATCGCTGGTGTTAAAGACTGCCACCAACGGGCCGACATAAAAATAGAAATAATCCCAGGCTCCGCCAAATAGTTCAAGTATTATCCTTTGCGATAAATCCCCGGCCAACCCCAGGGCCATTGTCACATTGGCCGCCTTGGCCCAATTACGGTAGCCCGGGCCGATTATGACTTTATCGCGATGGAATTCCGCCAGGGTCATGGTATAACAGGTCACTAACAGCGCCGGTGCCCACCAGCGCACAGATATGTCGTCCGCCAAAGCTGGGTCACTTAAACTATGGAAATGAGGCAGAATCCCGCAACCTAATCCCGGTTCTTGGATAATGGGCCATTGAAACTGGTCAAGATATTCCCGCCCGTGGCTTAAATGTTTAAACAGGGCATTTATGCCCAGGCTTAGCGAGAGATTTAGTCCGACGGTCCAGGCAAAGACCTTGCTCGCTAAGGAAAACTTTCTTTTATCGTAAAATACTTCCCAGCGGAATTGATCAAGCAAACCGTCAGGCGTAGCGGCTTCTTCCGCCACGGTCAATGTTTGCTGAATTTTTGCAAAAAGCGCTTTATCTTCATAAATTTCTACCCAGCGGCGGCGATCATTCTGCATAAGCAATTTCCCGTCATTTATTTGCAGTTGATTACCGGGCCGCACAAAAGCCGCCGCGGCCAAAGCCGCCCTGGATAATCCGACTTTATAATGAAAGCCTGTCACTAGCGAAAGAACCTTCCCGCCTTCATTGGCCAAAAACCGGCCACCCCGACTGGCCATTGACCAGCGGACAACCTCCCATTTAGCTTCCGAGATTATGTTCACAATATTTGAATATCTGTCGGTTTAAAGATTGGTGAATTTCAGATTATTTGTTTGCCTTATTTCACAGGAATCGTTATAATTTTATTATGATCTTAAACGGAAAAGCGCGGACCCTCCCTCAGGCTGATGACATTAACACCGATTATATTATTTCGGGCCGCTACAAGTTTAAAATTCAAGACCCTCATGAACTGGCCACCCATGTCATGGAAGACCTTGACCCGAAGTTTTTTAGTCGCCTGGAAAAAGGCGATTTCCTGGTTGCCGGCAGCAATTTTGGTTGCGGCTCATCGCGGGAACAGGCCCCCATGGCGATCAAATATGCCAACATCGGGGCAGTTTTAGCCAAAAGTTTTGCCCGCATTTTTTACCGCAACTGCTTTAACCTTGGGCTCCTGGCAATCGAGTGTGATACCGACGGCATTTCCGAAGGGGACAAGCTGGAGGTTGACCTGGACCAGGGATTGATCAGAAATATCACCAAAGGGGCAGAAATAAAAATCGCCCCCCTGCCCAAAACCATGCAAACCCTTTTGGCCGACGGCGGACTGGTTGAACATTTTAAAAAACATCATGGGTTTGGCATTTGATGTCTGACGCTATTTTGGCCTTAAATTTGCTTATGGCTTTTTTTCTGGGCGGCGCTATCGGCTGGTTCCGTGAAAAGGAAAAGAAAACTGCCGGCATGCGCACCCATATCCTGGTGTCACTGGGTTCGGCCCTCTTCATGACCTCATCAATGCAAATGGTCCAACTGGCTCCAGGAGCCGACCCAGCCAGGATCGCCGCCGGGGTCGTTACCGGCATTGGCTTTCTGGGAGCGGGCAGCATCGTCCAGACCGGCAGCGGGGTCAGGGGCATCACGACCGCCGCTTCAGTGTGGGTCAGCGCCGCTATTGGCCTCTCCTGCGGAGCGGGATTTTATTTTACCGCCCTGGTCACTTCAATCCTGACCATTGCCACCCTGCAATTGCTGCGGGTGGTAGAAAAACGCTTTATTAAAACCAAGATTGATCTTGAATGAATATCCGCGGATACACCCCTTCAGCAAATATTTCGGTAAAGGGGTTTATTGAAACATCATTTGTCGACTGGGACGGGAAAGTTGCTGCAGTTATTTTCCTCCCCTATTGTAATTTCCGCTGCCCTTTTTGCAGTAACGGTCCGCTGATCACCGAGCCAGAAAAACTGGCAGAAATCCCGCTGGAAAAAATCGAAGACTTCATCCGCCAGCGCAGAGATTTCCTCGATGGCGTTGTCATCAGCGGGGGGGAGCCAACCATCCATCCGTGGCTGCCACAACTAATAGACCGATTCAAACAGCTGGGACTGCTGATTAAGCTCGATACCAACGGCGCCAGCCCGGATTTCCTAGCCACCCATCTACCCAAACACCTAATAGATTTTGTCGCCATGGACATTAAGGCCCCGCTCAATGACAAATATCAGCTGCTTGCTGGAACAAAAATCGATTTGGAAAAAATTAAAGCCAGCATCAGGCTGATCATGGCCAGTGGGGTCGATTATGAATTCCGGACTACCGTGGTCCCAACCCTGCTTGATGAAACAGACATTGAAGCCATCGCCCAAACTTTGGCCGGGGCGCGGAAGCTGGCTTTACAGCAATTTGTCCCCGGTCATGCCCTGGACGAAAAACTTCATTCCGTTGCCCCTTTCAGCAAGGAACAGTTTGCCGACATGGCTCGAGCCGCCAGGAGCCATATCCCCAACACAATTGTCCGTGGGATATAATTTTGTTATAATTATCTGACTATGTATTACGATCCGACATTTT
>MEUF01000046.1:33011-47738 GCA_001771615.1 candidate division WOR-1 bacterium RIFOXYB2_FULL_48_7 | reverse complement strand
TAACCACCCAAAAACTTGATAAAATACTCAATATTGATGAAAAAGCCAGGTTAATGACCATCCAACCGGGAATTTCCCTTGAGCAAATCGATCTGGCACTTCAAAAACGCCACCTCCTCTACCCGCCTGATCCAACCGAAAAGAAAGCCACAATCGGCGGGAACATTTCAACAAACGCTTCCGGCGGGCGGTGTTACAGGTTTGGGGCAACCAGGGACTGGATTAAACGCTTAAGGATACAGCTGCTCAATGGTGAAACGCTCGACATTAAGCGGGGAGAAAAAGTTCTAGGTTCTAGGTTCGACGTTAACGAACTGCTAAAAGACCCGCAATATCAAACTCCCAATATAAAATGTTCCGCCGGCTACTATTCCAGACCAAATATGGACCTAATTGATCTTTTTATCGGCTCAGAAGGAACGTTGGGCGTTATTACCGAGGTAGACATTGGCTTGTACCCGGCTTTTGTTGAAATTTTTGACCTGGTAGCCTTTTTCGCATCAGAGGAGAAAGCTGTTGATTTTGTCCTAACCACCAAGCGATCAAATCAGCTATCAACCCAACCCCCTATCAACCAAACCACCAATTTCTATGAATTCTTCGACGAGAACACCCTGCAGATGCTTCGCCCAGCCTATCCGCATATTCCTGCTGATGCCAAAGCGGCCATCTATGTTGAGGAAGAGCTGAATGAAATCAATCAGCAGACCTATTTTGATGATTGGTCAGCTAGGCTTGAAAAATATGGGGTGGTTTTAGAGGATTGCTGGCTGGGAATTACTTCCAAGCAAAAAGAAGAGCTAGCCAAATTCCGCCATGCCATCCCTGAACATATTAATGAACTTTTTAAGCTGCATCACCAAACTAAAATAGCCACCGACATCGCCGTTCCGGAAGACAAATTCCTTGAGATGTTTGATTATTATACCCTGGAACTTAGCACTTCGAACCTTTTCTATATAAAATTCGGACACATAGGGGACAATCATCTACATGTTAACCTGTTGGCAAGGGAAGAGAAAGACCTCACCCTGGCACAGGCATTAGTTTTGAAGTTTATCAAAAAAGCGGTCTCTTTAGGCGGCACAGCTTCAGCTGAACATGGGATTGGCAAACTAAAAGTAAACTATTTGAAGGAAATGTATAGCAAAAAAGCTCTTGATCAGATGCTACATGTAAAGAAACATTTTGATCCAAAGCTTATCCTGGGGAAAGGCAACTTATTTAATTCTTAAATATTTCTAAGGTTCTTCCTGTTCAACAAACATCTCAAATGTTGGGAGATATGTGTAATAATTAGTCGCCTCCAAGGTGATAGTCAGCAGTTGAGTAAACAAAACGGCTATCTCACCAGTTGTTGCACCAACTCCCCCCACGTACGCGGTAAAATCGTAGGGAGCATCAGCCATTATCTTGCATTCAACTGTTAATTCAGAGGTAGGATAAGTTAGGCTAAAAAGCACCGGGCTTGAGCCACTGATATCAACCTCCTTTGTAAAAAATTCAGTTACATCAACATCGGTGTGATTTAAGGAAATAGTTGCTACGTCAAAAGTACAGACCCCCTTGATAATTGTCCCGTATATATAGTATGTCCCGCTAAAGGGGGTTATTGTTGACGTTGTGACGGTTGTAGTGGTCGTGGTTGTTGAGGTCGATAGTGAGGTACTCGTCGATGTTGTTGTAGTTGTAGTGATTGTAGTAGTAGTTGTCGTGGTTGTCGTGGTTGCCGTGGTAGTGGTTACATCTGTTGTACTAGCAGAGCAGCCAACCATGACAATTGTCCCCAAAATAAAAATCGCGATCAGGCCAAAATGAATAAATATTTTTCTCATGGCAGTATAATAGCTACTGACTTGACTATTGTCAATACGGCCTCATTAGGCGGCACCGTTTCAGCTGAACATGGGATTGGCAAATTAAAAGCAAACTGTTTGAAGGAAATGCATAGCAAAAAAAACCTTGATCAAATAAAAAGTTCTAAGGATTTTCTTGCAAAACAAACATCTCGAACGTTGGAAAATAGGTATGATAGTTGGCTGCTTCCAAAGTAATCGTCAAGAGCTGGGGGACTAAAAGAGAGACCTCGCCGGTCGTTGCGCCAACAGCGCCAATATACATAGCATAATCATATGGGGCCATGGCAATGATTTTGCATTCAACTGTTGTTTCAGATGTTGAATATGTAAAATTATAACTAATTGGGCTGGTTCCGCTAATATTAACCTCACTGGAGAAAAACTCGGTTAAATCAATATTGGTGCGATTTAAGGTAATTGTAACGGCATCAAAAGTACAAACCCCTTTGTTGATCATCCCCATAATATAGTATGTCCCGTTGAATGGGGCCATTGTTGAGGTGGTGGTGGTTGTAGTAGTAGTTGTTATTGTCGTCGATGACGATGTTGATGAAGTAACTGTAGTGGTTATCGTTGTGGTCTCCGCTGTGGTGCTGGTTGAGGTAACAGTTGTTGTGGCAGTAGTTGTAGTTGATGTAGTATCTGTCGTTGTGGCAGAACATCCAACCATCGACACAGTCCCCAAAGCAATAAGTGAGATCAAACCAAATATAATGTTCAAGTTCTTCATTATGAATCATAATAGCCAGCAACCTAACAATTGTCAATATATTGTTTGACATCCGGATTATTTATTCTATAATTCTACTGTGTAGAACCGTTTTAGGAGGTAAAATGATGAAAAAAGAGATATTTGGGAGCACTATTCTATTGGTTTGTTTGATGGCTGTTGGCTCTTTTGTGACTGGGTGTGGTGGCGGGACTTCGACGGATACAACGACTACTACAACGACAGTGGCCACGACCACAACTACCACTACCACTTCCACCTCAACAACAACCACATTGGCTGATCAGCTAACGGTCGCCAAAGCGGTATCAGTGGTGGGAGTTGGTTCAGCAGTTGGGGGAAACTCTTCTATGATGGGGGGAACTTCGGCTAGTGCTTTATCCAGCCAGGCGATAAAAGCTTTCTCCGGTTCAGCTCCGCCTACATTTCTTTATCAATACGACATAATGAACGGCCCTTTAAGCATTGAGGGTTATATCCCCGTCACCTCCGAAACCATCGGGGGAAGCATGAATGTTGCTTTCAGAATGAAGAATAATTCTGGTGAAGTTATTTCGGGAAACCTATTGGCCAATAAGAAGGTTGCCAAAATAGGCTCTTATTCAACATATGGGGTTTTGATGGAGCTGATGGAGGGCCAGCCAAGCCTGGCTTTCAGTAGCGCATTTTTGGGTTGGGTTGCCGCTTGTTCAAGTGAAGGCAGCGCTGCGTTTAACAACTCATCATACTTTATGCAAATTACCAGCGAAGGCGAATATATGTGCTGGGCGACCACCTATGCCACGATGGAATCAGCCCTAAGAGAACATTTCTCATTGCCCAGCTGGCTCCATCTGACTACACCTGAATCGAGCGCGTCAGACGCACTGGGAGCGATTGATAACCGCATGTCATTCACCGGCTATGTCACCGGGGAAATCAACGTTGTTGTCGATGTTGATCCCACTCGCAGCTCCCCCCTGCCCGGCACTTATGAAGCTACTTCTGTTCTCACTTTTGAAGGAGGAACACTGCAAATGACAGCTCGCCTTATTTTCATTAATCCTGGGAATGGCGTTGAATTTGCCGGTTGTCTTATGAGCGGCATTGCCTCTCCGGGAGGAGAAACGTTTTATGCCAATATGAATCCCGACAATCTTGGTGGATTTGGGATACTTTCATCCGAAGCCGGAACTATCGGAACATTCGAGGCAACCCAAACTGGCGGCAATTACTATCCAGTGAGCGGGTCGAAGGAGACCTTTAGCTTCTAATTTCCATATATTTTACAACAAAAGCCCTGGGGGAACTCGGGGCTTTTTGTTTGACTACCGTCGGAATCCTTGTTAGAATTTTAAGGTTGAGTTTTTGCTGCTTCTGTATTTATGCCGAGCGAGCGTAGTGAGTCGAGGCATTCCCCGGTAGCGCAGTGGTAGCGCAGGTGACTGTTAATCACTTGGTCGTAGGTTCGAATCCTACCCGGGGAGCTTTTTTTAGGCAATAAAAAAAGCGGCAATTGCGTTCAGCAATTGGATTCTGCGCTAGCAGAATCAGGGTAGGATGAGAAAGGCATTTTCCCGCCGAGTCCGCCTTAGGCGGACGAGGAAAAGCGAGTGATACCCCTGCCCCAGCAGGGTGAACGAGCGACAGGGAAAATGCCATGTCCCGGAGCCGTCGCCCCAAGCGACGCGGAGGACGAATCCTACCCGGGGAGCCACTCTTTTGGTGCGAACCTTTACCAGTTGCCCCTATTTCCCATATCGGAGTTTTGGTATTTTGCTATTAGTCAGAACGGTTGTTGCCTTCTGGCACCAGGGAAGAATGATGATTGATAATTAACCAACGTTTGCCGTCGCGTTTATAGGTAAAACTATATCTTGCTTTTACCAGCTCGCCAGTTTTTGCAAAATTAAAAGTATACAATCCTGAATCTACAGCCATATCAGCACCAATAGCTATTTGCCGAAAATCGACCCTAGCAGACGGCCGCTTTTCTAAAAAGTGACTAAAGTACTCCTCTTTTTCTTTTGGGGTTACTCTAAGCTTAGAGGATAGTGTTGGCAAGAGAAGCGACCGATCCGCATAAAGCACAGCAACCTTATGCGGATCGCCGGCCTGAAGCGCTTGGTTCCAATTATCAAACAGTAAAACAATTTCTTGTTCAGTAGCACTCTGGTCATCAGACTGTCGCTCAACAAAAATAATCATTCCTGTTGTGACCAGGATAGCGATAATCACCAGAAGAATGAAGCCCCTCATTTTCTTGGCCATGAAGGGATAGTATCAACCCTGCTAGAAGTTGTAAAGGGTTATGATTTTTGGCCGCAAGCATCTACCGATAACTTGTCGAGCTTTCCTTGTATCTTTAGTGACAATTGTGCTGCTTACAAGACAATTCAAGAGTTAGATCTTTTAACCTTCCGTCTTTATATTCATTGAGCAAATCTTCAACAAACAATGAATTAGAGAACAGAACTTTAATACCTGATTGATTTAACATTTGGACAGCTCTCATCCCCATCCCACTACAAGCAACCGCATCAAATGTGGTTTTTTGCAGCATCTTTAATGGGTTGCAGGTCCCATGCTCATGATGCTCATTAACATTGGCAATAAATTGATTGTCGCCGTTTTCTATATCACAAATCATAAACCCAGGAGCACTGCCAAAGTGACCATATATTTTTGATTTCAATCCTTGATTGCCTTCAATTGGAATACATATTTTCATGCTATGCCCTTCTACAGGCCCTATTTCCTCGCCCTTGGCCACGGCCTAATCCATTATTTCTTCCGCAACCTCTATCTTCAGTGGCTCGATGGATATTTTTGCTCTGACAGGTTGGGCAATCTAACGGCCTTCCGGCGCCATATGGCAGGGCCCATTCCTTCTTACAATCAAAACAAACAAACCTTCTTTCCATCATTTTAACTTCACCTCCCTCAATTTTTATTTCATTTGCATTGATAATAGCTTCCGCGACCTTTTTATGAGCCGAATCAATAATGTTGCCAAAGGTCTGCCGAGATATTCCCATTTTTTTCGCCGCATCTTCTTGGTATAGTCCATCAACATCAGCCAGTCGAATTGCTTCCAGCTCATCAAGCTGTAAATGTATTGCTTGTCCTTCTCCGGCCAATCCACCCGATGGGCCAAATCTCCGGCAAACAGGCTGCAAACCCACCTTACGACACCTAAATGGCCTAGACATAAACATTCTCCTTTATTGGCATATGCCAATTATACACAAAATAACATTAGTTGTCAATCAGATCTAAAATCTTCTAGGAGGGGAATGCCTTTGACTTTTCTTGCGCGATTCTTACTTCGATTTCTTCATCTGCTTCAGTGTGCTCTTAACCATTTTGCCGAATTTTTTATCCTTCCGCCTTTTCTCTAATTCTGTCAGGCCATAGTGACTTGCTTCCTTTTTAAGCTTAATATAACTGCGATATTTTTCATCACTTAGCTCCCCAGATTCAATAGCGGCCAGGACCCCGCACCCCGGTTCATGCTGATGGGTACAATCGATAAACTTACATCCCCTGCCCAACTGTTCAATTTCTGCAAAGACGTTCCGAACGCCCTCATTGGCGTCAGCCAGCCCTATTTCCCTCATGCCTGGATTATCAATGATCATCCCACCCCCATCGAGGACAAAAAGCTCCCGGTGCGTCGTCGCGTGCTTACCTTTTTTTGTTTGGGCGCTAATTTCCATGGTTTTCAGCAATTCCTTGCCCAACAACCTGTTTATGAGCGATGATTTGCCGACTCCCGATGATCCAAGCAAGCAGTGAATTTGATGGGGAATAATCATCTTTTTTAAGTCATCAAGCCCCTCGCCGCTCAAGGTGCTTATCGTAATAATAGGGATATCCTTGAACCGATTTTCTAATATTGCTTTTTTTTCAGCCAGCTCCGCGGGAGTGATGAGATCGCATTTGTTCAAGGCCAAAACCGGTTTAATCTTTGACGATTCAACAATTGTCAGATAACGCTCAAAGCGATTTAAATTAAAGTCGCGGTCGACGGATTGCAAAATAAATGCGGTATCAATGTTCGCCGCAATTGGCTGACTATTGTTCTTGCCGGCAGACTTCCTTTGTAAAACATTTATTCTGGGAATGATAGATTCAATTAAAGAATTTCCATATCCCAATTCGACAATGCCGACCAAATCACCAACTATCGGGTAATCAAGCGGCGAAGACGCTAAATAGACAGTTTTACCGGTCACTTCAGCCCAAAATTCCCCGTTGTCGGATAAAACCCTGTATTTACCTCGATATTGGGCGACAACTCTGCCGATTGTCATATATAACGCCCTAATTCAATATCCAGGACAAACCGTAGGCAGTACAATATTCTTCAACTGTTTCGTAGCTATTCATAATTTCTGATCTTAAGCCAGCTTTACTGACATCGGACCAGCCTTCATGCGTCCCGACATAGGAAACCCAGGATTCAGACGTTGATTCACTAAGGGAATGTAACCAGCTCACCCCTAAAGTAGCGGCTATCTGGTCAAAAACAGCCTTAGAAGCCGTATCAAGGAAAAAATACAAGGGGACCGCACGATACTGATTATTTCCTTTTAAATAGCTAACCTCAACTTCCCAGAAACCTCCCGCCCCCATCTTTTCGGTGTAACCAATAAGTTCACCGGCCTCGATGGTATTCCCGACCTGAACAATAGGTTGAAAATCAACAACATGGACATGCTTAACTACATATTTACTACCATATCGAATCGCAATTTCACCTTCCGGCTGTCCTTCAAAATTGATTGCTTCGTATGTCATAAAAACAATTGTCCCAGAACAATATGAATAAACGGGCTCCCTGGTGCTGGTTAAGACCATTTCGCTCTCGGTGGCCGGCTCATATCCGGTTTTATATAATCCGCCGCCACTCCCCTCCCATCCGCCATATCTGGCACTAATATTTGATAATGAATCAGGCACAATTGTTTGTTTTCCAGCCCCCCAATAAAAAGTTATTTGTGGCGGCTGGTCCGTTGCCGGGTAGATAGAGTACAAATAATTTGAGGTGGTCGTTGTGGCCTGGCTGGTTGAAGTGGTCGTACTAGCTCCAGTTGTGGTAGTGGTTGAGGTATTCACACTGGTTGAGGTAGAGACGCTCGTAGAAGTTGAAGTACTAGTTGAGCTGGCAATTGTTGTGGTTGTCGCCACCTCACCGCTCCCACCAGATGAACAGCCAAACATCACGATTACCAGACCAAATAAGACAATTAGACAAAGCCATTTGCTTTTCATATTGCACAATTATAACTCTTTTTCCTACAATGACAAGGCAAATAAAAATTGGCGCTTATGAAAACAACTAGACACCCTTAACATAAGGGTAAATTATGTTATAATTTTGTTCATGATAAACCAAACAAAGCTATTGTTTTTTACTTGTCTGTTTTCACTCTTGTTTTGTTCGCTTGCCCAGGCACTACAGCCGGCAGTCATTGGCGGGATTCGCAATGGACTGGCGCTTGGTGTTATTGCGGAAGAGCCAATCGCCAGCAACACCAGCCTTCGTTTTGGCGCGGAATTAAACACTGGCAATCAACCCATAATTTTATTTTTTGGCGGCAAGTTCTATTTAACAAACATCAGCGGCAAAATACCCATGTCTTTTGGCCTTCAGGCGGTCGGTTACAGTGGAAATCGGAGCACCGATCTTGGATTGGGAATTTCGTTGATCTTTAGCCGTCCCTTCAATGTAAACCCTCTTTTCTTTGAGTTCGGGGTGGATGTCGCCGGCAGCGGACACCTCCAGGCCCAGGCCGGGTATTTTTTTTAACCCTTATGCGCAGAAAGGGATTGATCAGCTCAACCGCTGAAAAAGAACGAAAAAAGGTCAAGATAACCGCTTTTGATTTTGACGAGAAACAGTATACCGAAAAAGATATCCCCCTTAATCAATGCATTATTTATAAGGATAAACCGACAGTAACCTGGATTAACGTTGACGGCATCCATGATCAGGCGGCAGTCAAACAGCTTTGCAGCTGCTACGGCCTTAACGAGCTGGTGGCTGAACAAATTATCGATAATACCCAAAAGCCTAAAATCGAGGATTTTGGTGAATATCTATTTATCATCCTGAAAATGTTTCTCTATAACAAAGAAACGTCGACCATTATCTCTGAACAGATCAGTTTGATAGTCGGGCCAAGTTATGTGATTACCTTTCAAGAACGTGACCTGGAAGACGACGTTTTTGACGCGGTCCGGAAACGTATCCGGACCCCGGGCACCAAGGTCCGCAATTCCCGGCCTGATTACCTGGCTTATCGGTTAATCGATGCCATTATAGATTATTACTTTGCCATTCTCGAGGTAACTGGCGAGCAAATCGAAAAGGTCGAACAGGAAGCAATATCGCATCCCAACAAATCAACCTTAATTCATATGCAAAGGGCCAGAAAAGAGATGATCTTTTTACGCAAAGCGATCTGGCCGGTCAGGGAGATAATGAATTCGCTTCAACGAGGCGAATCTAAGCTGATTTCTGTTGACGTCCAAAAACACATGCGCACCTTATATGAACATACCATCCAGGTTATGGATAACATTGAAACCCTGCGCGACACCATGTCCTCATTGCTCGATATTTATCTCTCCAGCATCAGCAATAAACTAAACGAGGTCATGAAGATTTTAACCATGATTTCAACGATTTTTATGCCCTTAACATTTTTAGTCGGTATTTATGGCATGAATTTCCGGTACATCCCGGAATTTGATTGGGCTTATGGCTATCCGATGGTTTGGCTGATTATGTTGACAATTGTGGCTGCAATGCTCTATTTCTTTAAAAAAAGGAATTGGTTTTAGTTAACCTTTGTTTGTCTCTTAACTTATAATAAATATATGGACATTATCACGCTCATACTAATTGTCGCCGGGTTATCATTATTTGAAATCATCTCCAGTATCGATAATGCGATTATCAATGCCGAGGTCCTCTCCACCATGGGCCCCAAGGCCCGCCGCTGGTTCCTGGTTTGGGGCATCTTCATTGCCGTTTTTGTCATTCGCGGCTTTCTCCCCTGGCTGATTGTCTGGGCAGTCAACCCGGCCCTGGGACCATTGGGCGCCCTGACAGCCACTTTTTCCAACGATCCCGCCATCCGCCATTATATTGAACAGTCATCCCCCATCCTGCTGGCTGGCGGCGGCATTTTTCTGGTTTTTCTCTTTTTACATTGGCTTTTTCTTGAAGATAAAAACTATGGCCTGCCAAGGACAGAAAAGTTTTTCCTCCGCCAAGGGGTCTGGTTTTATGCCTGCGTTTCGATAATCCTGACCGCAATAGTCTGGAAGGCGATCTATCTGAACAGCTTAATGGCCCTGGGTGCGGTAATCGGTTCAACGGCCTTTTTCATCACCCATGGTTTCAAGCAAAACGCCGAGGAAAACGAAAAAAAGCTGCTGACGTCCAATTTAACTGATATCAGCAAAGTATTTTATCTGGAAATTATTGATGCGACCTTTTCAATTGACGGGGTTTTGGGCGCTTTTGCCTTTACACTGTCCATACCGCTGATCCTGATGGGTAACGGCATCGGGGCATTGATTGTCAGACAATTAACCATCAAGGGAATCAATAAGATCAAAAAATATGCTTATCTTAAAAACGGGGCAATGTATTCTATCCTGGTGCTTGGGGTAATCATGTTAATGAGGGCCTTCAATATCCCTGTTTCGGAATTGTTTTCACCGGTTATAACCTTTATTATTATCGGCTATTTTTATTGGAAGTCTCTGTCCGCGCTCAAGTCTTCGGCGGCTTAGGTAAAAAACGGATTTCGTGATTTTTGGCGCCAACCCTGACGTTTAATGTAATTGGATACTCCGCTTTAAAATCAAGGATAAAACATAAAATGCCATAACGCTTCTCATGGGGATAAATCGGCCTGAAGGAGAAATAGTCATATAAGGCCAAATCAAGACCCTGCATGACCAGCTGCTTATCGGGATCGCCGGTCATGAAGGTCAACGAATCCATGACAGAATTAATCACTTTTGTTTCAATATTACCGTCACTCGGCCGCCCCTGAAGCTTGGCCTTGACGTCAAGCAGGTCATCTCGTGTAAGCATTTTTATCTGCTTCATATCGCGCCCATCATAAAGAGCGACGGAGTAATCAGCCGGCATAATGGCATTATTTGTCTTATTAAAAATGGTGATTGGCAGCAATAAAAGCGATTGCGATTCAAACAAAGCACTAACCAGCCTAACCTCCGAGGCTTCATAGCTGACAAATGTCTCTTTGAATCTTTCCTGATAAAACGTCTTGATTTGCGGTTGATCCATGATGGGATCAAAGCGGGTCAACATTTCTCGGTTGGCCAGCTGATGGGAAGCGCAGCCACTAACTATTATGGTCGCCAGGACGATCAATAATAAGCTCCGTTTCATGGTGAAAGCATACCATATTCCTGCCGGTTTTGCCTCTTGACTTGGTTAGTTTCCAGACTATAATTCATTCTGGATGGCAAATCAAAATATATATCAACAATTATTTGAATCAGCAACAATTGGTATGGGCATTGCGGACCAAAAAGGCAAAATCATTGACGCCAACCCTCAAGCAGCCAGGTTATTAGGCTGTTCTCTGCCGGAATTAATAAATACTAACTTATTTGATCTTCTGGTTGACCCAACTGAACGGGAAAGGTTGCGAAAATCACTAGAACAGAACGGTACGGCAACCGACTTTGAAATCAAGCTCAAAGAACATGGCAATCATGCTGGTGTTTTTCTTGCCGGGGCCACCCTGCAAAAACAGGCAGAGGAAAAACATATTTTCTTTTGTTTCCAGGATATTTCCTCGCGCAAGAATGCCGAGGAGACGATAAAATATCTTTTATCGGAGCTGCAAAACCTGGATAGCTTAAAAACTGAATTCCTTTTAACAGTCTCGCATGAATTGCGCACCCCTCTCTCAATTATTCGCGAAGGTGTCAGCCAAATCCTTGAAGGCTTAAGGGGGCCAATTCTCCCGGAACAGCAAAAAGCCCTGGCTTTTGCCCTCAACAATATTGACCGCCTGACCAGGTTGATTAACAATTTATTGAATATGTCCAAGATAGAAGCCGGTAGGGTTGAAATTCACCTCGAAGAAATTGAATTGCTGCCCCTTTTGGACGAACTACGTGAAGATTTTCAAAAACAAGCCGCCGAAAAAGGCTTAAGTCTCAAATTTACGTTGCCAGCCAATCCTATTCAACTAAAGACTGATAAAGACAAACTAACCCAGATACTCACAAACCTATTATGTAATGCGTTGAAATTCACCCAACGGGGCTCCATTGAATTAATTATGACTGATAAACCAACTGAACTTGAATTTCAGGTCGTTGACAGCGGCCCGGGGATACCACCGGAGCACCATCGGCGGGTTTTCAGCAAGTTTGAGCAATTCAGCCGGCAAGCCGGGCCAGGGGAAAAAGGGACCGGGCTGGGCTTGGCAATTTCCAAGGGGCTGGTTGAACTTTTAGGCGGGCAAATCAGTTTCCACTCAACTATTGGTCAAGGAACCACCTTTACCGTCACCTTACCAAAAATATCGGGCAAAAGGAGCAGCTAATGGCTAAAATTTTAATTGTTGATGATGAAATAGAATTTTGCGATCTCCTGGGCCTTAGATTAGAACGCGCCGGCCAGCATGAGGTAATTAAGGCCTATGAGGGGGAATCTGCCGTTCAATTGGCCCAAACAAGTAAACCTGACTTGATTATTTTAGACATTGCCATGCCCAAAATGAGCGGATTTGAGGTAATTGAAGCACTTGATAAAATTGAACCAACTAAAAACATCCCCATAATCATCTTGACCGCCAGCACCAGCAAGGAAACTACAGAAAAGATTTTTTCGACACGGGTCAAGGGTTGCGTTGTCAAGCCATTCAATCCACCAGAGCTCATGAAAAAGATCGGGTTGGCCTTGGGAGGAAAAGCATGACCAAAGTTTCTCTTGAGAACATGCTTGTGCATGACCTGAAGAATCCCCTCTCGGGCATCACGGCGGCCGTCGGATTATTGCTTGATGGATACTTTCCGCCGATTAACGAGGAACAAAAGAAAATTATCACTGATATCAAAACTAGCAGTGATAGGCTGCTGGAGATGTTAACTGATATAAATGATGCGGCAGATCTGGAAAACCACACATTTGAGCTACAACTGTCCTCCTTTCCGATATCAGACCTCTTAAGCGGCCTGAAATGCTCCATGCCAGATCAATCCGTAAACATCCAGGCTGACAAGCCATTATTGCAGCGGGTTATTTATCATTTATCAGAAAATGCCAAAAAGCAATGTAAACAGGGCGAACAACCTCATTGTTCTGTCAAAGCCGAGGCAAATATGGTTAACATTTCAATTACTTTTTCCAGCCCAAAGATCTCTCCGACACTTTTGTCAAAAATATTTGATCGGAATTTTAAAGTTGAAAATTATGAACAGAGAGCCTTAGTCCCCAGAGGCTATAGCTTCTATTTTTGCCGCCTAACGGTTGAGGCTCATCAGGGAAAACTGTGGGCAGACCTCATAGATCCGGAGACTGTCGGCTATTATTTGAACCTGCCGCTTAAGCGTTAAGTTCGTATATTTGGGCCAGGTTAACTGTCTGTGCATAACCCGGCAGATTAAAGTCACCATAGACTCGCATATTTGTCTTAAACAGCGGCAAATTAAGAGCACCGGCAAAACTTGAAGCTTCCAGCACCTGAATTATCGCCGCCATTGCCAATTCACCCAGCTGCTGCTGGTTATAACCGGAATCTTTACCTAGTTTTATTGCCGTAAGCACTACCTTTAGGACCGGGGCAAAGGCATTTCGACCACTACTATGGGCCGCCAATTGCTTCACTAGGTCCTGCTGCCCTTCAAATTGCTGGCTGATCAGCCTGTTAAGGGCGGTCCAAATCAATTTGGCTTCCTCGCCATCTTTGGCTTCATTTGATTTGCTGGCCAGTAGATTACTAAGGGGGATAAGCAGTTCATCAAAATCAAATGGCGCAATTATCGGCTCTTTTTTCACCGCAGGAGTCTCAACAGGCACTGGCTTGCCTGCAATTGGTAGCTGCTTATCCGCAGGTAATGTGGTTTCCTTTTTTTCTTCCATTCCAACTTTTTTAAGTATGTCTACTATTCTAATCAAGCGATTTTTCCTCCGCAATTCCCTTAAAATCTGCCACAACCTTTTTGATGATTTCCCGATCAATCGACTCGGCCCCTGACCCGCTTCCGACCAGCATGGCCAAATCACAAACATTATTGATCCGCCTGGGGATGCCTTGTGAATAAGCAAACACTTCCTGGCAGGCGTCAACCGTAAATATCCCTTTTTTCCCACCGGCGATCACAAGACGATGGTTAATATATTCGCAGGTCTCTGCCTGATCCAGAGCCGTTAAATGAAATTTAAGAGAGAATCGCTGTTCCAATTGAGGCAGACGGTCAATTTTCCCTTTTAATTCCGGTTGACCAATTAAAATCAGCGTTAACAGGAATTGTTCATTTAACTGGAAATTCAACATCAGGCGGAACTCTTCCAGGCTCGCCAATCGACTGATTGCCTGCGCCTCATCAACCACGATTACCGCCATTTTTTTCTGACGGTTAATATCCAATAACAATTCATTCAAACGGTTAAAGGCGGTGGCTTTTGACGCAGAGGCCGAAATGCTGCCTCCCAATTGGTGAATTACTTCCTTTATCAGTTGGGTTGGAGACAGCAAAGGATTCAATAAAAGGGCTAACTGGTACTCGTTTTCTGCCAATTTGCTTAGCAGCACTCGCGTCAGCAACGTTTTGCCGCTGCCATATTCGCCGGTGATTAAAGCGGCCCCTTTCTTTTCCTGGATCGCGTAAAGCATGCGGGAAAGGGCTTCTTCATGCTGCTTTGATAAATAAATGAATTGCGGGTCGGGCGTATTTTCAAATGGCTTTTTTGTCAATTGCCAGTAGCTTAAATACATCGATTATCTGGACTTGAGCGTCCTGGCAACAATATCTAGAATTTTTTCCGGCGTGAATGGTTTCTCTATATATCCGCTCAAGTTATATTGCGCCAGGCTGACCATGGTCTGTTGCGGTGTTCCCTTGCCGGTCACAAAGATGATTGGCAAATCC
>MEUF01000046.1:1638-32949 GCA_001771615.1 candidate division WOR-1 bacterium RIFOXYB2_FULL_48_7 | reverse complement strand
CAGCAAGACCAGGCCGTATTTATTCCCTTTAATCTTTTTTAAGGCCTCTTCACCGTCAACAGCAAAATCAGTCGCGTAGCCCCCGCCTTTTTTCAGGATAACGTCAAGGCTGGTCCGGACGATTTCTTCGTCGTCAACAATCAGGATTGTGTGCTGACTGATCGATTCGTATTCACCCACAAGTTCAGAGGTAATCTGGTCATGGTTTCTTTCGATTGCCAGATTGAGCGCCCAATCACAGATCTTGATAGCAGTTTTCGGGTTGCCTTTGCTTAAATCATAGATTTTTTCCAAAGCAGAGGCGGTAAATGGCTCGGTCCCCTTCCCTCCGACAGCTTCAATCCTGGCCCTGATAAAACTGCTTAGGCCGGCCAATTCTAAATTGTCGCCGTTGCTGAATAACTGTTGTAGCGCATCCAAATTGAATGGGTTCCCGTTCCAGCCCATTTTTTTAAACCAGGCATCCCGCTTTTCTTTTGCCGAGGGCGGGATTGGCACTTCACACACCTGTGGAGCCGGTTTTACAAAGACGGTTTTAAGCAGCCACCAGACCAGGACCGATAAACCAAGGATAACGGCAAAAATCGCACTGGTCGAAAGCCAAAACGTCCGCCGTTGCTGTTCTTTCTGGCTGGCCAGCAGATCGGCTGTTTGTGCCAGGTACAATCCTGCTTCTTTATTATCAGGGGAAAGATAAAGCACAATGCGGAAATAGGCCGCGGCCACGGAATATTTTCGTTTATCAAAGTTTTCTTTCCCCAGAGAAAGATTTTTTTCTATCAGCAGTTTCTTTTCTTCGGCTTTCAGGATCGGGGCCGGTTTTGTTGTGGGCAGGGCAACAACCTGCAGGATTCTTTTAATTAAAGCATCCGGTCCCTCTCCGCTGACGGGAGTCGTGACAGATATTTTTTCACTTAGCGGCGGTTTCTCCACTGCCTCCAGCGTCGGCTTGCCGACCAGCGTGATCATGGCCAATTCACCGATCTGGAAGGGATCAGTTTCACCCTCAAAAACATTCCCTTGAATATCAACGGCTGTTAACTTGGCATGGTAATTACCCGCCTTAAACCCGACCGGCACCTGCCAGATCCCCCGCCAAATACCAGACACCCTTTGTTGAACCAGGCTGATACTGCTGTTATCCGGCATGGTAGCGGTGATTTGGGCGGTATCAGAGGTCGCATCCACAATAACATGGACAAAATCACCGGGAAAATATTCTCTGGCATTGACCGTTGACCGCGGGCTTTGGGACAGGACTTGTGCAGCGAGGATCAGAACAAAGAAGAAAGAAAATATTGCTCGTAATTTACAGCAATTATTAGTTATTTGCAAAATTATTCAACCTTTCCCCGGAGTGCATACAATGGCTCTCCTGTGTAAGAAATTGAGACGTACGTCGTCGCTAAACTGGGATTATTATAGTATGGGTGATACGCATAGTCAACCCGGAATCCATAATAACCGAATGAAGTGCCAAAAGTCGGGTTCCATGATGTTTTAGCCGCGTTACCGGCATCAATGCTCTGGTCAAACCCACCCCGGACGGAAATAAAATCGTTTTCTTTCCATTCCAGGCCGAAATGGCCAGTCGGCGGGCGGCCTGTCTGGGCCGGCAGATCGGCATCCAGGGCAATTAATAATTTTGGTTGAACAATCGGCTTGATCGCCATCCCTACTTTGGTCAAACTGGCCAATGATTCTTCATCACCGCCATTGACCCGCAGGACCCCACCCATGGAAACCGGCAAAAAGTTCTGCCGGCACAGCCCAAAACTTAAATTTGGGTTAACAATAAATTTAAGACCGAAATCGGCACTCATGCCCGACTCATAACTGCTTATGCCGCCGGTATAGCCGCGATTAAACAATTTATAATTCAGACCGACAAAAACGTTTTTCGCGTAACGGAAAAAATTAGCCAGCGGCACACTATAACTGGCCATCAGCAGCGAATCATAATAATCAGTTGGGATTGGTGTTGTCGGGATGCCATTTACCCCGGTAGTAATGTAACCCAGGCCAAATGTGCCGTTAGCCGTCGGGATGGCACCGCAAAACTCACTGTAATAGACTTCTCCCAGAAGGTTGGTGTACATGGTCATACCAGCCGGGCCTTTTAATCCGGCATTACCGGCCGGGTTAATAAACATCGCGTCAACATCGTCGACAATCGCGGTAAAAGCCCGACCCATACCGATCGGCCTGGCACCACCACCAACGGTCATGGCATCATCAGTTGAGCCGGTCACCACCGCCCGGGCAGAACCGGCAAAAGCCACAATCAAAAACCAAACAATTAATTTTCTCATTTTATCACCGCAATTTTAGTGCGTCCTAATTCTACCACGCTGCCATTTTGTTTGGTCGTGATGATTACAATATGGACGCCAAAGCTGGCCACCGCCTGGAAATCGGTCAAGCCATCCCAGGGGATGGAATTGGCCCCGGTGGTCGCCCCGGTTTGGCCGGCTACAAATGAACGCTCCCACTCTTTCTCGCCGCGGATATTGAAAATACTGACAGTGATGTCGGCATCCTTGCTCAAAGTGTAATTTATGGCCGTGGCTTTGACCGAAGGGTTAAAAGGGTTTTGCGTACTTTCAACTTTTCCAACAATCTGAATAGACGGCGACTCGACCTTAAAACCCTGGGCCAGGCGGGCAGATTGGTTATCACTATTTGTCACGACAATATCCCAAAAACCGGTTGCCTTATTGACCAGATTAAATTGACAAGTAATTTTAGTGCTGGCCACAACCGCCACATTGTCCGCGATTATATCTGTTTCGCCTGTCTTTGAAAGACGGACCTGGGCTCCGCTGCGAAAATTGCTGCCGGCCAGATCGATAATATTTGCCAAAGCATTATTTAAACCGCTTTTAGGCGTTATGGCCGTCACGACAGGCGCAGCAAAAGCGATAGTAAAGGCCGCAGGCAATGTCCCGGAGCGGCCATCAGAATTTGTTACAATCACATTCCATAATCCAGCCGCCTTACCGCTTAAATCAAGTGAACAAGTGATTTTACTAGAACTGACGACAACCACATTGGTGGCGACAATATCCGGCTCACCGCTTTTACTAAGCTTGACGCTGGCCCCGGCCTGAAAATTGGCCCCAGACAAATCAGTAATACTGATCGTCCCTGAATTTATTCCGCTGCTGGGAGAAATCGCCGTCACCACGGGAGATAAAACAATGGCTTGCGAAAAATAGCTGCTCTTTAAAAACCCTGCGCTTAGAGAAAAACCTGCACTGCCGGCAACAACCAGTTGTTGTTCGCGCAGTTTGCCCAACATTTTAAATGAGGTCGAATTGGCAGCGCCTGAACCAGCATCAAGGACTGATGAAGAAATAATATAACTGGCACTGGCACCAGCTCCAAATACCAGACCAGAAACGGCAAAGAGCAATAATGCGGCAATAATAAATATTTTATTCACAATTCAAGGTTACTCTCGGGAAAATAATATCCCCGCTAAATTCTATCCAAGGATTATTGGCAGTGGTAGTTGATTCATCTTCTGCCAAATCGTTAGCACTGTCATCGCCAAACGAATGAGTGGCTGTCCGGTTGGTTGCGGCAGTATTGGTTGAGCGGGTGCCAATTTCAATGACTATCCTATCGCCATTCTGGGCATTGACTGATGATAGAACTGTTGATTCAGGGAAATTTCGGTTTTGAAAAGCATTATCATATTCAGTCCCGCCACCAAATATTGAAAGCAATGTTCCCCTAACTGTTGCTCCGTCATTTGAGACGACATAAACGACTATCGCCCGATTAAAATTGGCCAGGTTATTGCTCTCCATCACCCGGATCTGCCCTTTTAACGTCCCGCTGATAGTCTGTCCGGCAATCGGGTCAGAAACATATTGCCTGGTTAATACATCGTATGGATTAGTGGAAACATTTTCTGAAGAGGTCTTGCTGGCCATCGCGGTATTCAATTTTGAGGTCACACACCTAAGGTTGTCAGCCTGGCTGGTTTTTTCCCAGCCGGCATTATAGGTTGGGTTAACCGCCGCAGCCCCGGATGCTGGCAAATAGAACCTGGTCACACCCCAGACTGGACCAGTCAAAACAATTAAAATATAAAAAGCTAACAGCTTCTTTAACATTATATTTTATGGATTACGAGTATATTCTATCGCAACGGTTGCGCTGGTAACTATGCCGCTGACAGCGGAGGTGTAGAATCTAAGGGTATTGCCTGCTGTGTACGATGTATTGGCCAAACCGCTAGTTTGGTTCACCCAATTACCAGCGGTGGCTTGAACGCCAGCGTTATAAACCTCCAGCCCATTATTCTGTACCTTACCAGTCACGTTTGTCCCCCCCTCGCAGTAAACATTGACCGCGGTAATAGTGGCATCAAACGGCAGGCGGAGATAAGCCGAGAAATTTGTAAATGGATATAAGAAGGTTGCCCCTTTTGTATCAGAACTGGTCCCAACACTCCAGGTCCCGGCCGAGACTTTGGCATAACCGGTTGAGGCTGAACTGTCTATCCCCGTCCCTCCGCGTGCGGCGGTTAAGGTCCCGGAAGAAATATTCCCGGCGTTTAGATTGGTTAAATTGGCGCCGCTCACCGCTGGTAATTGCGACGAACCATTGAGTTGGACGATCTGATTGGCCCCTGTCCCCGCATCGACAGAAATAGTCCCGCTTGTGGTAATCGGTCCGCCAATCAATCCATTGCCGGTATTAATTTGTGTCACTGTCCCCGTTCCCCCGCTACTTCCCCACACCGGGACACCGCCAGTTACCTTTAAAACCTGATCAGTCGAACCAATTGGCAGTTTTGAGAGAGTATTAGCTCCAGAAGCGTAGAGAATATCACCGGCAACGTAAGTTGATTGGTTTGTCCCTCCCCTAGCCTCGGTCAATGTTCCGGAAGAAATATTACCGGCACTTAGATTATTAATTGTATTATCTACGCCAGAAATTGTTTTGTTTTTCAGTGTGTTAGCTGATTCACTGGTCACAACATTTGAAGAGAGCCGTAAATCAGATAGTGTGCCGCTGGTGATATTAGCCGCATTAGTCTGGTCAACATTTTGGACGTTACCTAACCCGACCTGAGTTTTTGTTAACCCTGTCAACGAGGAACCGTCAACTGCCGGTAATTTAGCGCTGCCATCCAGTTGAACAATCTTATTAGCGGTTGTCCCAACATCGACTGAAACTGTCCCTGTCGTCGTAATAGGTCCACCGGTCATGCCTGTGCCAGTGTTAATTTGCGTTACCGTGCCACTATTGCCTGCTGCCCATGTCTGGTCTCCACGGAGAAAGGTTGAACTACTGGCAGAACCGGAGCCTAAACGTGCAGTGGCAACTGTCCCTGAAGTTAAGTTTGCCGCATTGGTCTGGTCAACATTTTGCACATTGCCTAAGCCTACCTGAGTTTTGGTTAAACCTGTCAACGCAGAACCGTCAACTGCCGGCAATTTAGCGCTGCCATCCAGTTGAACAATCTTGTTAGCGGTTGTACCGGCATCGACAGAGAGTGTCCCTGTAGCAGTTATCGGGCCACCGATTAGGCCATTGCCAGTATTAACTTCTGTCACCGAACCGGTTGCGGCACTGGCCCAGAGAGGATTCGCTCCAACCCCTTGTGTTTGTAGGACTCTCCCGGATGTTCCAGGAGACAGCGCCACCCATTTAGTTCCATCATGATAAAGCACACTTCCCTGGGTAGCGGCTGAAGTATCAGCCCCCAAACCACCTCTAGCCAAAGCCAAGGTCCCGCTCGTAATATTAGCCGCATTAGTCTGGTCAACATTTTGGACGTTACCAAGACCAACCTGTGTTTTCGTCAACCCAGTTAAGGCTGAACCATCCACTGCTGGCAGTTTAGCTGTCCCATCCAGTTGAACTATCTTGTTAGCAGTTGTTCCAACATCGACTGAAACTGTCCCTGTCGTTGTAATTGGACCACCGGTCATGCCTGTCCCGGTATCAACCTGTGTCACAGTCCCAGTCCCCCCGGCTGCTCCCCAGGTCGGCACTCCTCCAGCGCTGACTTTTAGCACCTGCCCAGTTGAACCGGCTGCGAGTTTAGCCAATGTATTGGATCCAGAAGCATAAAGCATATCACCTGTAGTATACGTTGTTTGGTTTGTACCACCATGAACTGCGGTGACAGGAACTTCCAAAGAAATTAGACCGGAAGTTGTAACTGGCCCACCGGTTAAACCGGAACCCGTATCAACTTGCGTAACGGTCCCTGTCCCACCAGCTGCCGCCCATGAGGGGATACCAGCAGTTAATTTCAGTATCTGCCCGTTTGATCCTGCCGGCAGCTTGGCCAATGTATTAGTTCCAGACGCATAAAGAATATCACCAGTAGTATATGCGGATTGGCCTGTCCCGCCATGAACAGCGGTGACAGGGACCTCCAGAGAGATTGTCCCACTAGAAGTAATTGGTCCACCTGTTAAGCCGGCTCCTGAACCGATTTGTGAAACGGTCCCGCCACCAGTCCCTGTCGCCGTCAAGGTGACTATACCTGTGCCGGAACCTTCATCACCGGAAACACCTATCCCAGAACCAGCAACGATTTGTTTAACAAATTTTCCTGATGCAACGCTATCCCTGGTAATGGCCCCATTTTCCACGCTTTGGGCCGAAGCAGATTTAAAAGCATAACCGACAGAAACAAGTTGTGTTCTGGGGGAAAGAGTTTCTCCGCCGACAGTAATTTCCAGATAGCGAGTCGGGCCGCTGAATACTTCAGCCGTCAGCGGGATGGCGCCACCCAACAGAACGCTAAATACCCCCTGGCTATCGGGAGTTATTGATTGGCTTTCGGGGCCCCAGAGCAATGTTCCGGCAGTTGCAGCATTATAAATGGAAAAAGTTGCATTTTTAGAGGTCGTAATCGGTGAACCTGTAACGTCAGTTAATCGTCCTTCGTAGGAAATCTTTGGCGGGACCGAACACCAGCCTAAGCCAGCTAGAACCAAAATGGCAATAATTAATAACGAACATTTATTATGTTTCATCACGAACCCCCTTGATTTTGCCGAAGCAATCAAATCATACCCCGCACGCCTAATTTGTCAAGGGAAAATAACCTGTTATAATGTATTAATGTGATGCATATCCTCCGATGTGCCATCCTCTTTTATGACTAAAATTATTAATATAGCAATCATTGCGCACGTCGACCATGGTAAAACAACCTTGACCGATCATCTTTTGCGTCAGGGTGGCGCCTTTGGCGCCCGGGAGGAAATCACCGAATTGGTGATGGACTCAAATGACCTGGAGCGTGAACGCGGCATCACAATTTATTCCAAAAATTGCTCAATCCGGTACCAGAATTATAAAATTAATATTGTTGATACCCCAGGACATGCCGATTTCGGTTCAGAAGTTGAGCGTGTCCTAAAGATGGCCGACAGTGTCCTTTTGTTAGTCGATGCCAAAGAGGGCCCGATGCCGCAGACCAAATTTGTCCTCTCCAAATCATTGAAATTGGGCCTTCGGCCAATTGTCGTCATCAATAAAATCGACAAAGTCCATAAAGACGGCAAACGGGCCCACAAAGTTATCGACCTGGTCTTTGATCTGTTTATTAAACTGGACGCCAACGATGAGCAACTTGATTTCCCAGTTGTTTATTCCATTTCCCGACAGGGGATCGCCCAATACAATGTGGAAGATGAAGGTAAAGATCTGGAGCCGCTGTTTGCCACCATCCTTAAGCATGTCCAGGCCTACCCTGACAAGAGCTCTGGACCATTACAAATGCAGGTGACCAACCTTGATTATGATGATTATGTCGGTCGCATTGCTATCGGCCGGGTCACCAGCGGCCAATTGGAAAAGAATATAAACATTGTTGTCTGTAAACGTGATGGTTCAATTCAACCCGGGAAGATCACCAAGCTATCCAATTTTGAAGGTTTGAAACAGGTGGAAATTGACAGCGCTGAATGTGGCGATATTGTGGCTGTCGCCGGAATTCCAGATATCACCATTGGAGAAACAATTTGCGCAGCGGAAAACCCCCTACCCATGCCTTTGTTGTTGATTGACGAGCCCACCTTGACCATGGAATTTCTGGTGAATGATTCTCCCTTTGCCGGTAAAGACGGCAAATATGTTACCAACCGCCATTTACGTGAAAGACTGGAGAGAGAACTGCAAACCAACGTCGGCCTAAGAGTCGAATCAATCGGCGGGGCCGAGGGATTTCGTGTTTCCGGCCGTGGAGAACTGCATCTTTCAGTTTTGCTGGAACAAATGCGCCGGGAGGGTTATGAGGTCCAGGTCTCCCAACCCAAAGTAATTTTGAAATCTGTTCATGGTGAACAAATGGAACCGGTTGAACAGGCCATTATTTCTGTTCCAGACCATTTAGCCGGGACAGTTATTGAAAAACTCGGAAAAAGACGGAGCGAAATGCTGGAAATGAATTCCAAAAATGGGACCACCACCCTTATCTATAATGTCCCGACCAGGGGGTTATTGGGCTTTCGGGCGGAATTTATCATGGACACCAAGGGCGAAGGCATTCTTCACCATTCCTTTGCCCGCTATGAACGACATAAAGGGACAATCGCCAAACGGATCAACGGGGTATTGATTTCCGGCAATAACGGCAAGACGGCCTCCTATGCTCTGGAAAACCTGCAGGAACGCTCAAAATTGTTTATCGGCCCGGGAATTGAAGTCTATGAGGGGATGATCATCGGCGAAAATGCCCGACGCCAGGATATGACCGTCAATCCCTGCAAGGAAAAGAAACAAACTAACATCCGGGCAGCCGGCGCAGATGACGCCATAAAATTGACACCGCCGATCAAGCTTTCGCTGGAACAGGCCCTGGAATTTATTGACGACGATGAATTGGTGGAGATAACACCAAAAAACATCCGCCTAAGAAAAAAATATTTGACCGAAAACGAACGCTCTCGCTTGTCCTCGTCCAATTAATCTGATATCATAGTGGCGTTTTTATGGAAAAAACGAGCCTAAATCTGATTAAACTGGACACCACAAACGAAAAATACCTTCAGGATATTATCGACGATAAATATTTTGGTTATCCACTGGCCCCCCTATTGACTGCTGAAAGCCGGCTGCAAGACAAAGAACAATCCTCCGTTGCGTACTTCTCCATGGAATTTGGGCTGGCCCCCAGTGTTTATCATACTTTCAAATCGGCTAATCCTTTGAGCCCCGCCAATTTACTGGCTCGCCATGAAGTATTTTCCAATATGAAAGATATGGATTATTATCATTTTCTGCCGGTCAATAAAATGCTTGATCTGCCTATTTATAGCGGCGGCTTGGGCGTCTTGGCTGGTGATACCTTAAAATCGGCGGCCGACCTGGGGATCTCGCTGGTCGGCGTAGGGATCCTCTGGACAAAAGGCTATTTTAAGCAGAAATTTTGGTTTCGTGCCGGTGGTCAGTTACCCGACCAGCTGGCCTGGGACCCACACTCCTACCCCGGGCTTATCCCTCTAAAACCCAAGGTAAAAATTAATATCAGTGGCCAAGAGCTGACGCTCAAGCTGTGGAAATACTATATCTATTCTCATGACCTTAAACAGGTCGTGCCTTTGATCCTGCTAGATTCCAATCTTGAAGAAAATCCAGAATATTTCCGCGATTTGACCGACCAGTTATATCGCAGCACCAACGGTTGGATAAAAATCTGCCAACGGGCGATTTTGGGTATGGCCGGGGTCAAAGCGCTAGAGGCCCTGGGTTACAATATAAACAAATATCACCTTAACGAGGGCCATGCCGCCTTTGCTTTTGTCGAAAAAGCTAAAACCGAAAACCCGGAAAAACTCAAAAAAATGTTCGCCTACACCTGTCATACCCCGGTTGAAGCCGGCCATGATCGGTTTGACCTGCAGGAACTACAACACACGTTAGGGGCAGAAGCCACCGAGATCATCAAACGTTTTGGCCGCGATGAAAAACATCCCAACCAGGGAAATTTAACCCTTTTGGCCATGAGCACCAGCGAACATGCCAACGCTGTCGCCCAAAAGCATGGTGAGGTTACCCGTTTGCAATTCCCAAACTATCGTGAAAAAATCCAAAGCATTACCAATGGTGTTCACACCCATACCTGGATTTCTCAATCGGTCAGGGATCTGCTTAATAAGCATAAGGATGTCCTGGGGGAATGGGAAAACTATCCCAACCTGCTGGCACACGTACAAAACCTTAAATCTGACCAGAAATTCCGCCAGGACTTATGGCAAGCCCATCACGAGAACAAAAAGATTTTGGCTAAATTCCTTGAATCCTGGTACTTTGATGAACAGGCGTTTACTATTGCCTGGGCCAGGCGATTAGCCCCCTATAAGCGCCCCGGTTTACTGCTTCGCGACACTAACCGGTTACTGGACATTGCCAAAAGGCTTGGCCCAATCCAGATCATCATTGCCGGCAAGGCCCACCCGGCCGACGTCCCCGCCTCTATTCATATGGATGAGATGATGGAAAAGATCACCATGCTCAACGGGGAACGCAAGTCATTGCGGATCTGTTTCCTGGAAAATTATGATACATATTTCGCTAAAATGCTGACTAGCAGTGTTGATGTCTGGTTAAATAATCCCCTGCCGCCGTTTGAAGCCTCGGGGACCAGCGGGATGAAGGCGATAGTCAACGGTGTTTTGCAGTTAAGTACGCTTGATGGCTGGGTGGTAGAAGCCGCTGACATGAAGATCGGGAAAATCTTCGGCTATGTGCCACCTCCCGGAAAAATCGGCGACGAGAATGACCTGAAAATGGATGAGGATGCCGAGGCCCTGTATAAATCACTGGAAGAATTAATACCTCTTTATAATAAAAAAGATCCAGCCTGGATTGACATGATGATCAATTGCCTGGCGGCCAGCAGTTTTTTTAACACTCAAAGGATGGTCGCCGAATACCGGGAAAAGATCTGGCAGGTTTAGGCTTTTTTCGCCAATAAATCCTTAATGTGTTTTAGCAGCTCATCGGCTTGGAAAGGCTTGGTCAGGTAGACATCAGCACCAGCTTCTTTCCCTTGCTCCATATCAACTGATTGAATTTTTGCCGTCAGCATAATGATAGGAATATGCTGATAGTTTTCGTCAAATTTAAGCATGCGGCTGACCTTATAACCGTTCATTTTGGGCAGCATGACATCCAGGACAATCAGATCCGGTTTTTCCAATCGCGCCTTGCTCAGCCCGTCCGCCCCGTCAATCGCCGTAATCACTTCATAACCATTGGCCTCCAGGCGGATAGTCAGCGCCTCCAAAATCGGTTGTTCATCGTCAACAATGAGTATTTTTGGTTTGTTTTCAGTCATATTATTTTATTAAAGGGAGAGAAAACCAGAATTTTGACCCCTCGCCCAACCGGCTTTCAACCGAAATTTTTCCGCCGTGCATTTCCACAATCGCCTTACAGATCGACAAGCCCAAACCGGCCCCTTTGGCGATCATATCGGTTGCATCCAGGCGGACAAAACGTTCGAATATCAGCGGTAAATCATTGCGGGAAATTCCTTTGCCATTGTCTTGCACCCAGGCCAGAATCTTGGCACCGCCCTTTTCCACCCCTACAGTGATTGTACCATTTTCACCAGTAAACTTAATAGCATTGTCGATTAAATTAATAAAGACCCGCAAAATCTGGTCAGCATCTGCTTCAGTGGTTATGTCCCTCCCCATCTGGCTTTGCAGCTTGATACCCTTTTTATCGGCCAGGCTGCGCAGCATTTCGATAGCTTTCTGGGCCAAGGCAGCGATATCAATCCGTTGCCTTTTTATTCTAATATCCCTGGCTTCGATCTTGGAGATATCAAGCAAGCTATCAAGGATCTTCGCCAGGCGATCAACGCTGTCACGGGAGGCCGCCAAAAGCTTTTGCTGTTTTTCCGTCACTTCGCCGACCACTTTATCTTCAATCAGACTGATATTTTCCCTGATCACGGCTAAAGGGGTACGTAATTCATGTGAAGCGGTGGAAATAAAATCATCTTTCATGCGGTCGATTGATTTAAGCTCATCAAGGGCCACCAGTAATTCCCGATTTTTTTTAGTCAAGATTTGTTGGTTCTGATTCAATAATTTAGAAAAATAGTAGATCGTCGAAGCAAAAAGAAAAAACGAGGCAATAGTGAAAATGGAACGGTTCAAGATTGATTTAAGCAATTCTGGCGGCGGCAGGCTAAAAGCCGGCCCATAGATCGGGATTATGCCAAAGTAAGCCGAAAGCAATAAACCCAAATAAAACACGGCCGAGAAAAAGGCAATTAAAAACACCACAGAAGAAAACTGCGAAAACATGCCAAAGCCGGAAATAATAATCAAAACAAGATAGAGGAACCAATAAGGACTTTCCAGCCAACCGGTCAGGTAAATTACTATGGTCACTCCCAGCAAATCGAATATTTGCAGGAATGCGATCAACGACAACATCACCAGCGATGAGGCGTCTTTTTGCCAGCGGTAGAAAAGGTCGGCCGCCACATTATACAGCGCCAAATAGACGATTAAAGCGATGCTCAAGGCAACCTGGCTGCGGTCAGTAATGTTGGCAAAGAAAAAAAGCGGGATCGCCATGAAAAGAATCAAATAACGGACGCGCACCCCCCAAACCAGTTTGTTTTTGAAATCCTGGAGGACCAGGGCTTTTTCTTCCTGAAGGTATTTGTCTTTGTCGATCATTTTACCCAGAACATGCCGGTCTGGCCGGCATAATCTTTATAGGCTTGGCCAAATCTTTTTTCCTGGACATATTTATCTTCCAACCAGCCATTAAGCCAAAGGAGGACCAAAATAAACATCCCAAAATAAAGGCTGTAAACTGCCGCCCAGACCAGCCACCAGCCAAACCAGGCCAGGATCAGGGCAAGATAATAAGGATGACGAACAAATGCATACGGCCCGGTGGTTAAGAACCCCTTTTTGGGCCAGTCCAGCAGCAACTGATGGTTTTTTTTGTATTCTGCATAGGTCAGGTAAGCCAGGATCAACCCGAGGCCAAGCAAGCCGGCGCCGGCCGGGTACCACCAGAAATAATCCAAATCAAAACGCGGCTGCGGGAAAAACACGGTCAGAAATGGTAAGCAGCTAAGAATAACCAGGCCGGCCCGTGAATAGGCCTTAATTCCCCAGATCAACGCCAGGTTCAAGGCGAAAATAATTACCAATAACCATTGGATCGTCATTGGCCATTATCATACCACAGTTTCTCGCGGGGCTAAATATGTTTTCAACTCGACAGATAAACGCTCATCATTATGGTTTATGCCGCGGGCCAATAATTCCGACCTCATTTTTGTGCGTAAGCCAAATAATTTTATCAAATACATATTGATCGTCTTGATGTTGGCTGGATTTTTACGTAGTTCCTGCAACCACAACTCATTAACTGCCGTTGTTTTGTAAATATCTTCCGACAGAGCAATTGCGGCCGCCTCATCCATCGTCTCCATCAGGCGATTATAGGTACTTCTCGCCAACCTTAACTTTGTATTTAGCCGTTCAAAAGTATATTGCTTCCTGGTTAGGGCCTCTGCCGCTATTAATTGGGCAGCGGCCGCTCTCTCCTGCGCCTCAATCCTAACCAACATATATCTTTCCAATTCACCTTGAGCCTGAAACCATTTCAACTGTTCCCTTAATACTTCGCTGGACACCCGACTGGTTGATTTTTTGGCTCCTCTGCTTGCGGTTATCATCGCTCTTATCTCATCAATAACAACTGCGTTATCGGTTGCCGCCCTTTCTCTAGCTCGAACCGGTACGGTTCGGGGCTGGTCCATTTCCCCGCCAACCAATCTGCGTAACAGATCATAATTTCCGTCAACTGTTTTACCCTCTTTAAAGGCTTTAGCTGATATTTCTCTAATTCTGGATGCCTTGATATTATGCCGATAAGCTGCGATAGCCAGTTTAGCCACTTCCTTGCCATAATCGTCCAAACAAGCCTTTTCAATCACCATAATTGCCTCTCCGTCAGCTAAAACAACCGTTAATGTGCGTGGAGAGAATTTTGTGGTTGGGGGATGATTATCAAAAGGATAAACTCTTTTTTTCAGGCAAAATACTTCTCTAATATTGGAACCGGGCTTTGTCTTTGCGTAGATCGGGTAGGTCTCGACCCCTTCAATCACCCTGACACCACTCAAGTCAACATTGCGCATCCTGACTCTGCCGCTGGCCATTATACGCAGCGCTTCATCCCGCACTACCCGGAAAGGGAGCGGATTGGCAAAGTCTTGATCAGCTGAAGCAAAGACAGCTCTGGGAAACCCCTCCTCCATCAATACAAAGACTTTTGGGTCTGGATCCGATGGGTTGATCTTTAATGACCCCAGGTCATCGGCGGCCAGGTAGTAGCCAACCTCACCGGCAAAGACTATGTCAGTCACTTTCCCATCCCTCAAATGTGGAATCACGCCGATTGGGCCGATTAGCCCGCTCAATTTGTGGTCAAAAGCATAAGTATTATTTCTGCCGACAATTACACCGGCCAATTCGTGGGTCGTTGAATCATAGATATAATGATGATTAATCGTGTTTTGAAACTGGCTTTTGACCTCCTGGTATTTACCATCTTCCAATAATAATGTTGCCACCTCTGAAGCCTGTTCGTTACCCCGATAATAGCTTACTCCATTGATTATTACCGGCCGGTCATCCACAAATAAGATTGGGTAGGCCCGAGTGTGCCAACGGCCTTGTCGGTGAAAGCGGGGCAGGTAATATGGGGTAAGGTTTTCCTTATCCAAATAGAAAGTACACATCGGCTTAAGGCTGTCAGCTTGTTCAAAGAACCTGAATTCTATCTGCACCCCAACCTTTTCCACAACCTGCATAAAAGCCACTCTACCCCGACAGCGATCCAGCAAAGTGAAATGGGCAAAAGCCATGGTTTTTGCCCCAAACTGGTATTTGACATAGCCCTGTGGGAGAACATTAAGCGGGATACGCCCTCCCCTTGGCCTGGCTGGACCTATTGACGTATTTCCGACAGCCAATGTAACTACCATGTATTGTTATCGTCCTAATTAATCAAATATTTCGTTGATTTTGTAATTATCCTTTGTTTCCTTTGTGTCTTAGTGCCTTTGTGGTAAAGTTACTTAAGATGATTATTAAAAGATTTATATTGATATTTGTATTATTAGACAACCTGCTGACTAATTTCTTTAAAGGTCTTTTCACAAAAAAGTGGCAAAGAAAAGGCCAATGCCGACAATGCGGTAATTGCTGTAAAAAAATTCTACTTAAAATGACCCCTGCCCAGACCCATTCCCCGTTGTTTACTAAAATCGCTATCGCCTGGATCTGCTGGTTATTCGATTTTATTTATCTGGGAATGGATGAGGCCAAGGACTACCTGATATTTACCTGCCAACATCTTCTCCCCAATGGCCGATGCGGCAACTATTTCTGGCGTCCAAATGTCTGCCGCAATTACCCGCTGGTCGATTACTTTGAACAACCGGTCTTTCTTCCCGGCTGCGGTTTTTCGTCTCTGCCCCGATAAATCGACCATTTATCGCCATATTTAGCCTTATCCCCCCTGGCAAGAACCTTGCTCTACATCTTCTAGCCGCGCTGTGCGTGGCCAGGGAGGTGAAAAAATGAAGGGATTAAATAAATCAATTCTGGCTGGTCGGTTAGTTGCCGATCCAGAGGTCCGCTATACCAGTGGGGAGATGGCTGTCGCCAGCTTTCGCCTGGCAATAAACAATGGCAAGGACAAGGAAGCCGATTTCATTAACTGCGTCGCTTTTAACGGTTTAGCCAAAGTTTGCGGTGAATACCTGAAAAAAGGGCGCTTGATCGTGGTTGAAGGGCGATTAAATATCCGTTCCTATGAAAACAAGGAAGGACAAAAGAAATCCTCAACCGAAGTGATTGTTAATGAACTGCACATGCTCGATTTTCCCGCCAAGAAAAAGGCGGCAGTCGTCGAGGTGTAAATCTTTTGCCCCGGGTAACCTCCCCCACTACTCGGGGCAATTGTTCTATGCTATAATCTCGCCATGTTTAAAAAGCTGGTTTTTCTGGTCGTGATTATCGACCTGATCGCCGGGACTTTACTGGCGGCGAAAACCGTTAAACTCCCCGAACCGAAATTCTCCGGCAAAATGTCAGTCGAAGAAGCCATCCTGCGCCGCCGCTCCGAGCGGTCGTTTTATCCTAATGAATTGACCATGGAACAAATCTCCCAATTGCTTTGGGCCGGCCAGGGTATCACTGAACGGACCTGGGGCTTTCGGACCGCCCCTTCTTCCGGCTCCCTTTATCCTTTATACATGTATATTGTTAAGAAGGATGGCATCTTTAAATATGTTCCGGATGGACATAAATTGATCCAGATCTCAAACGAAGACCGCCGCCAATCGCTGGTCAGGGCTTCTTTGGGCCAGGGCTATATCGGGGAAGCCCCCCTGGTTATTATCGTTGCCGGTAATTTTCGCATTGTCGAGGCCAAGTACGGCCAGCGCGCCTATCGCTATTTGAATATGGAAATCGGCCACGTGGCTGAAAACATTCACTTACAGGCGGTCGCCCTGGGTTTGGTTTCTGTGCCAATCGGTGCGTTTTGGGACGATGTTGTCGCCAAAGTCCTAGAATTGCCCGATACCCAGGACCCCTTTTACATTATTCCAGTCGGTTATTTTAAAGGTGACCAGCCGCAAACACAACCGGCCGACCAACTCCCCTCATCATCATGAAACGAAAACGGGCCGATAGTTCACGTTTGTTGGCAATCCTGATAATTATTTTAGGTATTGCATATTTTTATGCTAACCTGTTTATTCCCCGTTGGATCCCAAAAACCATCCGGGTCGGCACGGTCCGCAAACCTCTGAATATTTTGGTCGTCGGGACTGATATAACTTTTGACAAAAAAACCGGCGAGCCCCTGGAAACCGTTGATGGCCGGACTGACAGCATCTTGATTCTGCATATTGACCCGGCCCGCTACAAGATCAACGTCTTGTCGATCCCCAGGGACAGCTTTGTCGCCGTCCCCGGACACGGCATACAAAAAATCAATGCGGCCAATGTACTGGGCGGGATTGACCTCTTAAAAAAGACCCTCAGCGAACTGACTGGCCTGAAAATAGACAATTATATTGAGGTTAATCCCTATGTGGTCATTAAACTGGTTGATATTCTTGGCGGGATCAAATTATACGTTGAAAAGGACATGGTCTATACTGATCGGGCGCAAAACCTCCACATAAACCTTAAACAAGGTTGGCACCGCTTAAACGGTAAAGAGACCCAGGATTATTTGCGTTTTCGTCATGATATGTTTGGCGACATAGGCCGCATTGAACGCCAACAAAAAGTCCTGCAAACTATTTTTGTTACCCTGGCCAGCCCGTCAAATATCGTTAAATCCCCCCTGGCCATAAAAACTGCCACAAATTATGTAAAAACCGACCTCTCACTGGGCCAGCTGGTCCGGCTGGCTAATTTTGTCCGCATGCTTTCCGGCCGCGATTTCCACTCTTTTATGGCCGGCGGTGAACCTGGCGCCTCCTCATTTTCCGGATCTATCTGGTTAATCAATAAAATCGACTTGGAAACGATTATTGAGGAGAATTTCCGATGAAACAAAAATTCTGGCGAGAGGCCCTGGCCTCTTTGTTAATTGTCGGTTTGGGGCAGATTATTAAGGGCGAAGGCGAAAAAGGGCTTTTATTGCTGCTAGCTTTTTATTTTGCTATTCCTTTGTCAATATATACCGCACTGACAATAAACGCCTATCTATTTGTTCTGTTGCTGGCGGCTGGGATCATCACCGAACTGGTAATCTGGCTTTATAATATTATTGACGCTTTTAAGCATGAAACAGACATTTAAGCTTATCAAAATATTTGATATTCCCATTGAGATCAATTATTCCTGGTTTGCCATTTTGGGGCTGATCATCTTTACCCTGGCCAAAGGGTATTTTCCGGCTACCAACCCGGAATTAACTGAAGGTTACTATTGGCTGATGGCCGTAATTGCCGCCCTATTGTTGTTCGCCTGTCTGCTGGCGCATGAATTGTCCCACTCCTTAGTAGCCATTAAGAATAAACTTCCGATACACGGCATCACCCTCTTTATTTTTGGCGGTGTTGCCCACCTGGCAGAAGAACCAGCCACACCATTAGTCGAATTTAAAATGGCGATAGCCGGGCCGATCATGAGCCTGCTGCTGGCCCTGCTTTTTTTCCTGCTTAGTGAGCTAAGTTTTATTTTCGGTTTCCCCCATTACTGGCTGACACTGGCTAATTATTTACTCATGCTCAATCTGGCCGTCGCAGTTTTTAATTTAATCCCCGGTTTCCCTCTTGATGGCGGGCGCATATTGCGGGCGGCTATCTGGTGGTTTTCCGGAGACCTAAAGAAGGCCACTGGCATTGCCAGTGCCTTTGGCAAAGGATTTGCTTTTTTTCTGATTGCCATTGGGCTGTTTAATTTATTCACCGGCTCAATCATCTCCGGCATCTGGTTTATCTTTATTGGCCTGTTTCTGGAAGAGGCAGCCGAAACAAGCTATCGCCAGGCCATGATGAAAAACATCCTAAGCGGCATTAAGATTGGCAATATCATGACAACAAACCTGATCACCGTCCCGGCAGATCTGCCGCTGAACAAATTGCTGGATGAATATTTTTTCCGTTTTCGCTTTACAACTTTTCCGGTAGTCGAAAATGACCAGCTGCTTGGCTTGACCTCTTTTCATGCCATCAAGGAAATTCCCAGAGAAAAGTGGCCTGAACTGTCCGTCAAAGAAATAATGCTGCCGATCAGCGAGGATTTCACGGCCAGCAAGGAGCTTGATGTTTCGCAGGCTATGCTCAAAATGGCTAACAATGGTTTGGGCAGGTTGCTGGTGATAGATAATAATCGGTTGATCGGCTTGGTATCCCAACGGGATGTCATGCGATTATTCGAATTGAAAACCGAATTAGGGGGTTAAACATTGTTCTATAGAATTATTGGACTGTTACTCCTATTTTCTACCGGCCTGTCCGCAGTCACACCGGTAGCAACCTCGAAATTGGTCTTCCGTTCGCTTGATTATATCGCCACCGCCCAATCGATGAAAACACTTGATGATTTTTTTGGCCAATGCGCCTTTGCCAAACGCCATCATCCCGGCGGCTGGGATTATGTGGAAGATACCAGGCATAAACATCCGCTTTACAAAACAGTCATTATCAACCTGACCAAATATGATTTCACCTCGGTTGTCCTGACCATCCGGCCGGAATTGACTGTGACTTATGCGGACGTGATAGCCCATTATGGCAAGTTATTTCGTACTCTGCCTATGAAACCGGATAATTTCCACGACCAAATGATTGCCTATAAACCAAAGGGAAAAAGCCAGATTGTTTTTACTTTTAACGGGCCAGACCAGCATTCCCTACTGACAGAAATACTTATCATGAGAAGCAACTGATGAAAAAAGTCGCCATGGTCATCGCCTTTTCAATGTTTCGAGATGAAGAATACCTGGAACCAAAATCAGTTTTGGAACATGCCGGTGTACTGGTAGAAACATTTTCCGACAAAACAGGCACTGCCCAAGGGAAATTTGGTTTACAGGTCCAGGTTGAGAAAACAATTGCCGACCTTAAGCTAGATGATTTTGCCGCACTGCTGTTTGTTGGCGGTCCGGGAGCCAATGTTTTTTACGACTCTCCTCTAGCCCACCAAATTATTCAGGAAGCTGTATTAAAAGGCAAAATTATAGGCGCGATCTGCGGTGCCCCGCCAATTTTGGCTCGTGCGGGGGCGCTGAAAGGAAAAAAGGCGACTATGTTCACAGATACGGGCGATTTTGCCAGCTACGGAGCGGTTTTTACCGGACAAGGGGTGGAAGTTGATGGTCGAATCATCACCGCCGATGGTCCAAAATCGGCAACAGCTTGGGGAGAAGCGATAGTCAGGGCCTTGTCCCATGGATAATAAGGAAATTGCCAGTATCTTCAATCAGATCGCTGAACTGCTTGAGATAAAACAGGATAATCCTTTCAAAATCAGGGCCTATCAGCGGGCGGCAAGAAACCTTGAATCCCTTTCTGTAGATCTAACTGATGTTTATCGGAGCGGTGGTTTGAAAGCGCTCCAGGAGATTCCAGGTATCGGCCATGACCTTTCACTAAAAATCGAAGAGTACCTCAAGACAGGTAAAATCGCCTCCCAAAAGGCACTAGCCAGGGAATTTCCCAAAGGGATACTTGAACTGATCAACATCCCCGGTATGGGGCCCAAAACCGCCCAATTGCTGTATAAAAAGCTTGGCATCGACTCACTTAATAAATTAAAAATGGCGGCGCAAGCCGGCAAATTGCAGCATCTTCCAGGAATGGGAGAAAAAAAGGAGGCCAACATCCTCCGGGGAATCGGTTTTAAGGAAGCCAGCCATGGCAGGTTTTTATTAGATGATGCCACGGTTCATGCCGCAATGATCGTTGAGGAGCTAGAAAAGCTTAAAGAGGCCAAGAAAATCCTCCCCTGCGGCAGCCTGCGGCGCGGCCAGGAAACAGTCGGCGATCTGGATATCCTTGTTATCTCGGACAAACCAAAGCCGATTATGGATAAATTTGTCTCCCTTAAACTGGTCAAATCGGTCCTGGCTCATGGTGAGACAAAGTCGGCCATTGTCATGCATAACGGCATGCAAGCCGACCTGCGGGTTGTCCCGGCAAAAAGCTTTGGCGCCGCGGCTCATTATTTTACCGGCTCCAAAGGGCACAACATCCACATCCGCCAACTGGCCCAAAAAAAAGGCTGGAAAGTTTCCGAATATGGTATTTTTGATGCCAAAGGACGACAAATTGGCGGCCAAACAGAAGAAGAAATGTTTTCAAAGTTTGGTCTGCAATACATCCCTCCTGAACTGCGGGAAATGCGCGGGGAATTTACTGCCGCCGCAGCCGGCAAGATCCCCCGGTTAATTGAATTAGGCGACATCAGGGGAGATTTGCATATGCATACCACAGCGACTGATGGGGAAAACAGCCTTGAGGAGATGGCCAAGGCAGCGAAGCATTTAGCCTATGAATATATCCTCATCACCGACCACACCCAATCAACCAGGGTCGCGCATGGCTTGGACGCCGGCAAATCCAGCGCAAACCTTCACAAAATCAAATTGGCAGCTAAAAATATAAGCGGTATCAGGCTATTGGCAGGAGCAGAGATTGATATCCTGCCCGATGGTTCGCTTGATCTTCCAGGGGAAATCATTAAACAGCTTGACCTGGCGGTACTGGCCGTTCATTCCAATTTTAAAATGCCGCGGGAACAAATGACCGCCCGTATTATCAAGGCCATGCAGCGTTTACCGGGCAGCATTCTGGCCCATCCAACCGGTCGTCTGCTGGGAGAAAGGGAAGCTTATGCCGTCGACCTAAACGCGGTTATCAAAGCAGCCGCAAAATACCGTTGTATCCTGGAGGTAAATGCACATCCCAAACGCCTGGACCTGACCGATTTTTATTGCCGGGCTGCCAAGGCGGCCGGGGTAAAAATAGCTATTTCCACCGATGCGCACGCCACCGACCAGCTGGGGTTGATGAAATATGGAGTAATTACGGCGCGTCGCGGCTGGCTGGAAAAACAGGACGTCGTCAATACCTGGCCGCTGGCCAAACTACAAAGGGTTTGCGGTTTCTAACAATTCAATCCCTTCGGTAAAACCCTGCAGGATTTGTTCCGATTCGGTCGGGCTGGAGGCCCGGAAATAGGCAATCGTTTCTCCCCTCACCCCGGCAAAGAAGAAATAACTTCCCATTAAAGCTTTCATGAAATCATTGACTTCATAATCCAGGTCCCCCATCGGAGCTTCAACCTCTATCACGCCATAAAAGACCGACTTCTGGAAGCGGATCATGTCAAAGTTGACCTTTGGTCCGGTCGGAAAAGCCATATCCTGAAAGCTCCAATCATCAGGTAATGCCAAGCCTGCCTCCCGGACTTTGGCCGTGCCAATAAGCATTTTGGGGGTGGGCATTTTTGGGCTCAAATGCAGGGAATAAAACGGCACTCCGGGATATTGTTCTGCCAGCAAGTCGGCAAAAAAGCGTTCAGTCAAATATTGCGGCAGGCCAAAGAGCTCCCTTCGATCCCCATTTAACAAACCGTGGGCAGGAAAGTTTTCATACACCAACGGTTCGACGATAAAACTAAGGTCCCAGGCCGAGTTTTTTACTCCACCATTCTGCCAAAGAGAAGCAAACTTTTTTAAACATTGATCACTCACTGACTGCATTGCCTTCAATAATTGGGGGAATTGAGCGGTGATGGCCAAGCGTTGATCAAGCCGTAACGGGAGATCAGGGGGGAGATCGGTAGCCATTTGCGCCACCCGGGCTCTTAATAGATCAAAAACACCGGCAAAAAATTCGGCCGGCCGATGTTCAATTGGGCTTTCAACAAAAACAATTCCCCTATCACCAAATCTGGACCTTAATGCCGGCACAGTTTGCAGGGTCCTCTCCAAGGGCTCATGTGTGCCGCAAAAGACAATGGCCCGCGGGCCAGCTGCTCCACGTTGCAATTCAACTTGCCGGACCAATTGCTGTTTAATCTCGGCTTTGGTAATTAGCGGGTTAACAGGCCTGATAAGCATATCAGACATTTATCGTATTTTTTGGGGGGAATTTCAGTAATTTACGGAGTTAATCGGCTTCCTGGATTAATGATCCCTTAAAGACTTCATAAGTGTGGCGATACTTTTCATAACTTTGTTTATCTTTATATTTAAAGGCAAAGGTCCTTCTGGTATTAGTCTCTTCAGCCTTCTGGTCTTCGATAATTCGCCAATAACTCCCATCTTTTGCCCTGACAACGAAGAAAGTCGAGGTGATTTCCCCATCTTCCTTGATAAATTTCTTAATTATATTTTCCGCATTTAGGTTGGGCCAGATCCTTTCATCGGGCGTGCCGCTCCATTGCGGGGAAAAAACATAAAAGGTTATCTGCTTATCAGGTGACAAGAAAAATACATCATCAAAACCATTATCTGATGTAGCGCTGGGCAGGTTTTCTTGAATGGAAAATCCGTCCGGGTAACTGATTTCAAACCAGGCTCCCCGATATTGCCGCCATTCATCACCTTTCGCCTCAACCGGCGGGCTAATCAGGGCGCCAACTAATAGAATTACTAAGCAGGCATATTTCATTTGCCAGCTAGTATACCACATTGACAACGCCAGAAGATCTACGTATGCTAAAGCAAATGAAAGTTCAAGTTTATACCGACGGAGCATCCAGGAACAATCCTGGTCAGGCCGGGATTGGTATTGTCATTAAATGTCAGGGAAAAACACTGCTGCAAATCGGCGAATATATTGGCCTGGCTACCAATAACATTGCCGAATACACCGCCGCTTTGCGCGGTTTGACAGAGGCTGTGATCTTGGGGGCAAAAGATGTTGAGCTATATGCCGATTCCGAATTAATGATCAAACAGATCAAAGGTGAATACAGGGTAAAAAATGAAGGACTGCAGCCGCTTTTTTGCCAATTGATGGCCTTATCAAGAAAATTTACCCATTTTAAAGCTATCCATATTCCCCGTAATAACAACCGGGAAGCTGACGATTTGGCCAACCTGGGAATTGATAGTATAATTAGCAACAAATGATTATCCGATTACTAATGTCTTTGCTGATTCTATTGACTGCCGCCCCAAGCTTATTGGCGATGGGACAGCCGCCTCCGCCAAAATTGTCTCAAGTCCAACAACAAGTGACAGAACAATTATCATCCCTGGACAAGACAGTTTCCACCGCGGCTCTTGCCCTGTCAGCCACAAATGACAAGATTGGCGTACGGGAAATCCTCTTTAACATTTTTGCCAACAATCAAACGGTGGTTGATGCGGTAATCGTTTCACCGGCCGGCATCATCACCCAGGTTGAACCGCCAACCTATCGTCAGGCCATCGGTTCAGATATTAGCCAGCAGGCACATATTATCAAACTGGTCAAAACAGGGCGGCCAGTCCTGAGCGGGACCTTTAAAACTGTCGAAGGTTTCTATGCGGTTTCTCTCGGTTATCCGATCATAACCTCTACAGAAGTCAAAGGTTACCTAAGCGTTATCTTTAAACCCGATGCCCTGATCAGGAATGTTTTGAAGGGGTATCAATTTGAGCCGAATGTCTCTTTTATGGCTATTGAGCCGACCGGTCGGGTGATTTATGACCAGGATATCCTGCAAATCGGCCGCATGACCTTTGCCGACCCGATGTACCGTAACTCCCCTACTTTATTAAAATTAGCCCAACAGGTCATCAGTGATGCGACCGGCAGCGGGACCTATGAATACCAATCAACAAAAAGGGCTGAATGGACAACGATCAGCCTGCACGGGACCGTTTGGCGATTATTAGTAACCAGCAGTCTTTAGAGTTTTGACCGCAATTCCAACCCCAGGAAATAACTCAGTATCGTCCGTAAAGCAATAATCGCCGCTAACATGCCTATCTCATTCCAATCAGGTCGGATAATTGTTCTGACAATATCGGCCGCAATAAAATATTCCAAACCCAAGACAAGATAAGCTCCCAGGCGCTGGCGTAATCCCAGCTTGGCGGCGGCATCGTCGTTAAATAAGCCCAGCAAGAACTTGATGGTCACCACCAGGATCCCCCAAAGCACTATGGCCATCCCCAAAAAACTGACGATATAAACCACATACTCGACAAATTGCTGCAAACTCATGACCTGGCACCCCCTGTTGTTTGCTATCATAACATAAAGAAGGCTATAATTATTGTTGGGCAGGCTGGGCGACTACCCCGAGAATCATCGAGGGGAGGAAAGTCCGGACTCCATAGAGCGGTGTGCCTCGTAACGCGAGGTCGGGTTTAAACCCGAAGGAAAGTGCAACAGAGAAGACACGGCCGAACTCAAGCCTAAAGCTTGGGTGGCAAAGGTGAAAACGGGAGGTAAGAGCTCCCGACGGAGATAAGGCTGGAGACAGCCACGTTGTAAACCCCACACGGAGCAAGATCAAAAAGGGAGAGAGCTGGCTCGGCTCGTTATGATCCCGAGTAGATCGCAAAGAGGTAGTTAGCGATAACTATCCCAGATAGATGGTCGCACTCGACAGAATCCGGCTTATAAGTCTGCCCATTTTTTCTCTTGCATTATTTAAAGGGAGGTCTAAAATATCTATATGTCTACCATCTCTGACGGCATGCATAATGTTAATGCCATTACATCACAAATTAATGCCCTGCAGGAGCAGGCCCCAACCACAGAATCAGCCAGTATTGACCCGGAAGAAGCCTTAGTCAGGCTTCAAAGCAATTTCAATGATATGCTGACCAAGCTTATCTCTTCCGACGATGATGACGATGATGATGATTCGGCCGATCCGTTTGCTTTCCTATCAAACACAAATAACAATTTGACCAGCGGGGATATTAACGCCGATGCCATTGCCAAATATTATCAGCAGACCAATACTGTCCCCCTCGGTTATACAATTAATTACGGTAAAATTCTTTAGCAGCTATTCATAGCGCAGGGCTTCAACCGGTTGGAGCTTGGCCGCACGCCAGGCCGGCCAAATACCAAATATCATCCCAACCAAGACAGAAAATGTAAAAGCCATTAAAATCGACCGCAAACTGACGATCACGTTCCAACCCAGCAGCGATGAAATTAACCAGGAAATACCGGAACCAAGACAAATACCTATTAGCCCGCCTAATATACAGATCAAGATAGATTCAACTAAAAATTGGATCAGGATATCGCGGTTCTCCGCCCCCAAGGATTTGCGTAAGCCGATCTCATGCGTCCGCTCCATCACCAACACCAGCATAATATTCATAATCCCTATCCCGCCGACAAGCAGGCTGACCACCGCAATCGAGCCAAGCAGATAGGTAAATGTGTTGACCACATCGGTTGTCGCTTTCTGAATATCAGCCATATTCCTGACTTCGATACCATCCAATTGTTGCGGGCTCATCCGATGAGCCTGTCCGATTATTTCAGGGATAGCCGCTTGAACATCTTCCAAAACCGAGGCATCGCTGGCTTGCACATCAAAATTATTGATGTAGTCGCGGCCCAGGACCCGGTACATGGCGGTAGTGATAGGGACAATGATTTGGTCGTCAGAATTGCGAAAGCCGGTCGATCCTTTTATCGGCAAAACACCAATGACCGTGAAATTGATCCGGTTGATTCTGATCATCTGGCCAAGGGGGTCCGCCTCACCAAACAGCTCATCAGCCACTGTTTTGCCAATCACCGCTACCTTGGCCCGGGAGGTAATTTCCTGTTGTGTAAAAAAACGGCCATCGGTAACCTGTGAATTTCTGGCCGCTTGGTAATCAGGCGTACTCCCGTAAACAGTGGTATTCCAATTTTTATCTTGAAAAACGATCTGCGCCCGTCCGGAAACATATGGAACAACCGCTTTGACCCCTTCAATCCGTTGCAGCACGGCTAAGTCTTCGAAAGTAAACCTGGTCACAGATGAATCTGCCCCCAGTGAAATGCCTCTGGCGCGAAAGGCGTTGGAAACCATCAATAAATTCGAACCCATTGAGGCAATTGTCTCTTCAACCGATTTTTGCGCCCCGGAACCAATGGCCAGCATGGCAATGACAGCCGCTACCCCGATCAGCACACCAAGAATAGATAGAAACGAACGTAATTTATTGGCTGAAAGTGACAGAAACCCTTCATAAGCATAATTGATGATCCCAGCCAACGATAGTGGATTCTTTCTTTTATTGATCAGCGCTAAAGGAGGCAAAGTTACTTTTGTTGATGGGTTGAGGACTTCGTCAGTAATAACCAGGCCATCTTTTAAGGTAATGATACGGTTGGCATGGTTGGCTAGCTCCCGTTCATGGGTCACCATGATCACCGTCGTGCCTTGTCGATTCAATTCCTTCAATAAATTAATGATTTCCAGGGCAGATCGGGAGTCAAGATTGCCGGTCGGTTCATCGGCAAAAACAATTTTTGGATTATTAGCCAAGGCCCGGGCAATGGCTACCCGCTGTTGTTGGCCGCCGGAGAGCTCGTTGGAACGATGCCTTAATCGGTCGCCCAGGCCGATTTTTTTCAGGACATCAATTACCCGCCCTTTATCGTGGCTGTCTTTTTCGGCGTAAAGAAAAGGGAGTAAGGCATTTTCCAGGATATTGAAGCGCGGCAACAGATTAAATGATTGAAAAATAAAGCCCAGGTAATTGCTCCTTAAAGCCGCATAGTCATTATCGCTTAGGCCAATAATATTCTGCCCCAGCAGTTTATATTCACCCTGGTCGGCTTTGTCCAACAACCCCAGAATAGCCAAAAGCGTTGATTTGCCAGATCCCGAGGCCCCCATGATCGCCACAAACTCACCGGCCTCAATTGTCAGGGAAAGTGACTGTAAGGCCTTGACCGGCAACCCTTGACCGATAAAATAGGTCTTGCTGACCTGGTTTAATTCGATAACCGGCGTCATGACCTTTTTTTGCCAAACAGATTAAATGGCTGGCGTCGTTGATCGCTGTTAATTGTCTCTTTCAGAATGGCGGCTGTCGGGATAACCACTTCGGTTTCTTCGGATAGTCCGGAAACGATCTCAACACTATTGGAATTTTCTAAACCGGTCTGAATCTGGACAGCCTTGACCTGGCTGCCCTGTTTCAGGAAAGCATACGACCTTTTACCTCTTTTTTTTACGGCCGTCAGCGGCAGGACAAGAACGTTATCCCTCTCCCCCATGCTGAAATTGACTGTGGCACTCATCCCGGCCCGAAAATACTTTGGCACTTTTGTGGGGATCACATCAACTTTGTAAACAGTTACATTGTTGATGGTTTCCGATTCATAGGCGATATGCTCAACGTAGGCAGGAATTACATATTTAGGGTAAGCATCGAGAATAATCGTCGCGCGCAGGTTATTTTTGATCCGACCGATATCTGTTTCATCAACTTGCGCCTCCACAATCAGCCGGTCAGCCATTACCAGGGCAACTTCATTTTGACTGAAGGTCTGGCCCGGTTCCATGCTTCTTTTGATAATGAACCCTGCCAAGGGGGCCAGAATCGGCGCCGGTTTATAAACATCTTCCCAATATTTGACCTCTTCCGCTCCCTTCCCCCTGGCCGCATCCAAGATTGCCGCCCGCTCATTGCTGCTCATCCAGGCCAGCACCTTCCCCTTTTTTACCGCCTGCCCTTCAACAACCAGGACCTCTTCGATCCGACCGGCAACTGGGGGTTTTATTTCCAGGCGATTGCGGGGTATAACCACCCCGGTTGTCGGTAAGGCGGCGTGGATATTCCCTCTGGTGATTTTTACTGTCTCCAGAGCTTTTTCCTGACCACCGGAACAACCAGCCAAACCAAACACAAGAAATATAAATAATCCCCCCGTAATTGCCTGAAATAATTTCATTGTACATATCCTCCATAAGAATTATGCCAGTTGGCTTCGGCAATCAATGCAGTCCGATTGGCATTAATCACCCCGATCTGGTCATTAACATATTCAGTTTGGGCCCGGTCCCATTCATCATAGGTGGTCAGGCCATTAAGATATTTAGCCTGGGTAATTTTGGCCCGTTCCGCGGAAGAGGTAAAATACTCATTTTGAATGTTTAACGCCTCCAGCGCGTCAACCAGGTTTTCATGGGTAGACTTAACGGTATAATAAATTGATTTTTGGCTTTTCGCATAATCCTGCCAACCTTTTTCCAGTTGGAACCCGGCGATGGCCCTATCAGCCAGATTGCTTCCTCCGGGAAATATCGGGATCGAAGCGGCCAATGAGAGTGATTTACTGCTGGTTGTTGGCGGCCAGTCACTGCCGCTTCTCTGGTAAGAGGCAGACAGGGAAATTGTCGGTAAGAACTCCTGCCAGGTAGCCTGCTGGGCAATCTGCAGCAACTCCAACTGTGCTTTGGCCAACTGGCTGGCCGGAGCACCAGCCGATAATTGGGCAAAATCAACCAAGCCGGCAGACTTAGCCATTAGCTCACCCTCTACAGCTTCAACAGTTATGCCAATCAATTGTGAAAGCTTGAGGCGGGCCAATTCAACCTGGCGCCGGGCCGAAGCAACATTATGCTTTGCATCAGCCAATTGAGCCTGAGTGCGCAAATAATTGCCCTTATCTTCCTTTCCGCTGTCATATAATAACTTGATCATCCGGACGTTGTCTGTCCGGTATTGGCTGATCTTCTGCCTGGCCAGGAGATTTTTTTGGGCGATAAACAGGTCAACATATGCCAGGCGGAGCTGACTATAGACAGCAGCCCTGGTCGATTGGAGGTTTACCCGATAATAATCAAGATTAACGGCCGCAGTCCGCCAATTATAGTAATTGCCCAACCCTTTAAACAAAGTTTGAGAGGCGCTTAAACCATAGGAAAAACTGGTTGAATTGCCGCTGGAACCGGCCGAATTACCACCGGATAATGAGCCGGATATTTGCGGTAAAAAGTTGCTGTAAGACTTATAGTATGACCATTGATAGGCATCTAGTTGTTTGCGCGCCCCTAGCAAATCATTATTGGCCTGTTCAGCCTGCTGAATGACTGCCGGCCAACCGATCGCCCAGCTGGCTTGGGCCAGTATGCTTATTAGAAATAATATCTGAACAACCGTTCTTCTCATGGGAAGTTGGCTAATTATAAACCACCCTGGAGCCTTTTACCCCTTCTTTTATCAAGCAAGGACTCAAACTTCTTTTTCTGGTCGTCATTCAATAATTGTTTGAGGCTCATTAAATTGTCGATTCTTTTGATCTGCATCTCGGTCATATTCCCCCCAATCTCCTTGGCAAGCTTGTGGACAATCTCCATATTCGGCTTTTCCTGCGACATGGCCGATTTAAGCTTCTCGCCCAAAGCCCGATTTTTTTCCCAAATAAGCTGCTCTTGCTTAACCAATGTTTCATTCATGACCGAAAACCTTTCGGCCTGCTGCTTATCAAGCCCCAACTGCTTGACCATCCTGGCCGTCATTCTTTGCGGATCAGGCCGCTTTGCCAGCGCCCGATCTGCCACAGCCAGCATCATTAACACAACCAGGAAGACTAATAGATACTTTTTCATTGTTGTCCCTCCATATATTATTTAGACAATCGCCAGGCCGGACAGGTTCCTTCTTTATTCAGAATAAATATAATTGATAACATCGCCATCTATCAGCTCCTGTTGACTGTAAACATAGCCAAACAGAGTTTCTTCATTATTGACTAAAAATGGACCAAAATTTACAAATAGGGCAAAACTGATCAAGGCAATGACTATTCCTCCAACACAGGCTTTGGCAGTAAAATCAAGCCAGCCAGGTTGCTTGGTCTGAAACATTTTGGCTAACATGGCCGGGTAATCCGCCGAAGGATGGAATTTTTTAATTTGACCAATATAATTTTCGTATTCAGCCATGTTTTTTCAACTCCTTTTTAATAATTTCTCTGGCCCGGCTTAGATTCGATTTTACTGTCCCGATTGGCAGGTTGAGCCAGCTGGCAATCTCTTCGAGTGGCCGCTCTTCAACATCGGCCAGGATAACGATCATTTTCTGGCGAGGATTAAGCTTGTCTAACGGTTTGAACAGGGCTAATTCGGCCAGGTGGGACGGCTCACTGGCTTCAGATAATCTCAGGCCGGCCAGGAATTTAAACAAAAGCTTTTGGCGATTCAGTTTCTTCTGGTGATTTATGGCAGTATTGACAGCGATCCTATATAGCCAGGTCCCGATTGCGGCCTCCCCCCTGAAGCGCGGAAGGTTACGGTGGATGGCCAGAAAGACCTCCTGGAAAATGTCCTCGCGATCTTCTTGTTTGTCGGCAAACCGGGCAACGATTTGCCAGACATTTTCCTTATGATGGCTGTAAATATCGGCAAAATTGTGTTCGGACATGGTCATACCCATTATATATTAGACAACTCAACCCGCCAAATGGTTGCATCAAAGATTTGACTGCTTTATAATAACTGCCAGTAAAATGTCATGGAGGGTAAAATGAAACTAGTAAAATGGCTATTATGGTTGGTTCTAATATTTGTGGTAATCATGCTCGGTTTTTGGGCTTATATCGGCGGGTTCAGCACCCCCAAGGTTTCGGAGCAAATTATCGGGCCTTATACAATTGCTTATCAGCCATTTGTCGGCCCATATAAAGATTGCGGGCCGGTTTTTGAAACGGTTTATCAATCATTAAAAAACAAGGGCATTGCAACCACTGTTGGTTTGGGCATTTACTACGATGACCCAAGCCAGGTCGCGGCGGACAAATTACGCAGTGACCTGGGCTGCGTAATTGAACCCAAAGACGTA
>MEUF01000046.1:0-1609 GCA_001771615.1 candidate division WOR-1 bacterium RIFOXYB2_FULL_48_7 | reverse complement strand
AATTTAAAAATTATCGCCCCACCATATGAAGTTTACGATATGAGCGGGGGAAAAATCCTCTATATCATGCCGATAGCTAAATAAACAGGTAATTAAATAAATAGCCGATTAGGACGATCCCCAAGGCAACCGTGCCAAAAAAGGCCAGTAAAAGAGGCAACTTCAGTATCCGTCGTAAAATAATAAATTCCGGCAATGAAAGCGCGGTGACTGCCATCATAAAAGCCAAGGATGTCCCTAGTGGCAAACCCTTAGCCATCAGCGCCTGCACGACAGGAATTGTTCCGGCAGCATTCGAGTAAAGGGGCACGCCGATAAGAACCGCCAGCAATACGGCCAAGGGGTTGTCTTTTCCGGCATAAGTAGTCATAAAACCGATGGGCACATAACCATGGATAAAAGCCCCAAGACCAACCCCGACCAATATAATCCACCATATTTGTGAAAAAATCCCCCTGGTGTATTCGGTGGCATAGCTCAATCGATCAGGCCACGAATATTTCTGTTCATTATTGGCCAGATTATTGTTGCTTCTACCCACAATCGGTTCAACATATTGCTCCATTTTCCAGTAACCGATCAGCAAGCCGGCGACTACAGCCACCAGCAAACCGCTGGCAACATATATCACCGCCACCTGCCAGCCGAATAAACCCCACAATAATACCAGGGCTACCTCGTTAATCATTGGAGAAGCAACCAAAAATGACATCGTCACTCCCAAAGGTACCCCCGCCTCTAACATGCCAATAAACAACGGGATGGCTGAACAGGTGCAAAATGGGGTAAATATTCCCAAACCAGCCGCCAAAATATTGCCTATAAAGACTTTTTTATGGCTTAATATTTGGCGAATCCTTCTTTGGCCCAAAAATGTCCTGATGATAGAAACAAGATAAACAATTATTAATAATAATAGGTAAATTTTGGGGACATCATAAAAAAAGAAATTCACGCTTTCGGCCAGATGGCTGCCCGGTTGCAAGTTTAACAGCCTAAAAGTGATAAAATCAGCCAATTGTTGTAACATCTTTCCCCCTTCTAAAACTCATAATGCAGGCCATAAGTCAGGCTATTCTTGATTGAATTACTATTCAGGCCAAAACTGTAACCGGCATCGAGCTTCAAAACAGAACTCATCGCTATCCGGCCGCCAATCTGGATAAAAGCCGGATTTGGCTGTAAAGCATTATTGGCCACATATTCGAAAACTAAATCGCTCTTCCCCTCAATTATTGGGAACTCGTAGGCCGCCAGATAGGCCAGATAATCATCACTCTGGATACCGGCATTCATGCCGACATTGACATGTCCAAGGTTAAAGTGCGCTTTCCCTTTTCCATACTGTTTTGAATAAATAAGCATCAGGCAATAGTCGTTATCGCCGCTGCCCAGTCCCTGATTAATATTACCATTATTAAACTTAAAATCGATCCGGCCAGTTAACCCTTCATTGTCACTGGCTTGCCAAAAACGATATTTGGCATGCAAATAAGCATCATTCATTCCGGAGGGGATAGACGTTGTATAGGGGAGCTCAAAACCCAGGTCAAAGAAAGCAGAAAATCCGCGTTTAAAAGACAGCGCCGCCGTATTGGCCAGTAGCAAC
>MEUF01000045.1:3854-9269 GCA_001771615.1 candidate division WOR-1 bacterium RIFOXYB2_FULL_48_7 | reverse complement strand
CTTTTGGGGAAGGTTCTCCTAAAGCGCGGAACTGTCAATATTTTTAACCGGGAATTTGTTTTGCTTAACACTGAACAGCAAAAAAGTTATTATCAATATGATGCCGAGGCAATCCAGGAAAACAACGCCGTATTTAACGGGGAAGTCGGCCCCAGCGGCGCCTTGCCCAACATCAAGCTGACAGCCAGCGTGGTCGTCGACAATACCGAAATCGACGCCACAGGCAAAGAAATCAAAGTCCCGGTCACCATTTTAGCCCGCTTAAAGGGGGTGCTGGGGGCCAAAGAAGAAACCCGGGGGATAAAAATTGCTCTGACCGGCTTTCGTGAAGACAAAACAACCTCGCCACCCCAATTTGTCCAGACAACCTTCAGTGAAAATGACCTGCGGGTAATGCTGCTGCCGGATTTTATTAAATCACTGGCCGGACTTAACCAGAAAAACGCCTCGACCAGCAACGCCAGCACAAACGCAGTGGTGGCCGATTATTTAACCAGTCGCGTGCAAACTGTCTTATTCCGTGGACTGCAAAGGGAGATCGAACAAGCCCTGGGGTTGGAAAGCCTGACCCTGGAGTATAATTTTGGCCCCAAAATTCGGGAAGCGATGGGGATCAATGATCCGATCAGTCAAATAACGGAGAAACCAACCTGGACGGTCGGTTTTGTTAAGGGCTTTTTTGATCGTCTGTATATTGATGTCCGCTACTCGCAAGGAGCCAACGGCAGCACCACCGGCAGCAACACCAATTACTTTAATTACCAGCTCACCTATAAATTGAATCCGACATGGTCTATAATATACTATCGCGAGCCGATCAATGTTTCTGACATTGCTGCCGGCTACCAAAAAATGACACTGAAAGCAGGCTATAGTTTATGGTAAAAAAGTTCTGGCTGGTCTGGGCAATAATGCTAATCCTGAGCTGTGCACTTTGGGCAGAAGCCGTCAAACCGACCATTGCCGCCATTGAAATTCGCGGTAACCAGGCAATTACCCAAAAATTAATCAGTGACAATGTTTTTTCCCGGGTGGGCGAGGCTGTTTCCGAGGAAAAAATCAATGGGGATATTAAGGCTATTTACGCCCTGGGATATTTTTCCAATGTTACCGGCACGATAGAGCCGCAAGCCGGCGGGAACAAGTTGATCATTACTGTTACAGAAAATCCTGTCCTGGCCGCCGTTTCTTTCGAGGGAAATACGGTTTTTTCCACCCAAACTTTATCGGCGCTGGTTTCCAGCCGAGCCGGAAATGTCTTAAATTACCAGAAAATCCAGGATGATATCGCCAAAATCAATGAGCTTTACAAAAACAAAGGCTACATGCTCTCCCGGGTCGCCGATGTCGACACAGACAAAGACAAGCACATATTAAAATTCCTAATTATTGAAGGGATGGTTGAATCAATTGTCCTTGACGGCAACACGACCACGCAAGATTACGTCATCCTCAGGGAATTGAAAACCAAACCCGGCTCGGTCCTAAATGAAGAGACTTTAAAAAAAGATTTACGCCGCGTGTTCAATCTTGGTTTTTTCTCGGAAGTCACCCCCAACTTTGAAGCAGGCAGCTCGAAGGACAAGATTGTCCTGCAATTAAAAATCAAGGAAACCCGCTCCAGCACAGTCAATTTTGGCGGCGGTTATGGCGAGCGGGAGGGCTGGTTTGGCTTTGTCGATCTCTCCATCAACAACCTGATGGGGACCGCCCAGGGACTGTTGTTGCGCGGACAGGCCGGGCAACAGCTCTCAACTTACCAATTTAAATATTTTAACCCCTGGTTTTTCCCGGAAAAATTCGGCGACCGGACCTCTTTCACCTTCCGCCGCTGGCTGACGATCGGCCGGGATATTTTTGTTACCACCCAAGACGGAATATACAACGGTTTTGATGTCTCTTTCGGTAAGCCGCTAAACGATTATTACAATGCCTCCCTGACCCTGGGCAGTGAAAACGTTGCGCCGAATAACCTTTCAACCTTCGAAGCCTACCGGGCAGATACCGTCAGCCTTTTGCTGGCTTTCGACACCCGCGATTTCTGGCTGAACCCCAAAGAGGGAAGCTATTACACCTTAGAACTCAAACAGGGCTTCAAAACTGCCAGCACACACACCACCTTTTCAAAGGTCGGGCTTGATTTAAATAAATATTTCCCCATCTTTGACAACCAGGTTTTTGCCGTCCATGCCGGGGCCGGTATCGGCATGGGAGATGTGCCGGTCGGAGAACTCTACTGGGTCGGCAGCACTAATACTGTCCGCGGCTACAACCCATCGGAAGCCCACATCGGCAAATACCGCCTGCTGGGTAATTTGGAATATCGCCTGAATTTTTCCGACCTCTTCCAGGGGGTCTTTTTCTACGATTATGGCAATGCCTGGCATGCCGGCGGACCGCAATTTGACCAATTCATGTATATTTGGGGCCCGGGAGTGCGGGTCAATACCCCGCTTGGCCCGATCCGGCTTGATTATGGTGTCGGCGCCGGCCGCTCCTTCAGTGAAGGAGTTATGAATTTTTCCATTGGACAAGCGTTTTGATCTCTATCTCCACGAACTGATCGCGTGGAATAATAAGTTTAACCTTACTGCCATCACCAAGCCGGAAGATATCCGCTTGAAGCATTTTGCTGATTCACTGGCGCTGCTCAAAGTATTCCCCTTAACCGATGAGCGCGTGCTGGATATCGGCAGCGGCGCAGGCTTTCCGGGCCTTCCCTTGAAGCTAGCCTGCCCCGGGATCCGCCTGACATTATTGGAAGCCACCAGAAAAAAAACTGAATTTCTGAAACACCTAGTTACTCTGCTGCAACTCAAAAATGTGGAGGTTGTCTGGGGACGAAGTGAAGAATATCAAAAAATCAAGAAGAATAGTTTTGACGTTGTGGTCGCTCGAGCGGTCGCCAAGCTAGACAAGCTTGCCGGCTGGGCCTTGCCCCTGGTCACACCCGGCGGGCACTTCATTGCCTACAAAGAAGAACAGGTTGAGGCCGAAGCGGCGCAGGCGGCAGCAGCCATAGCCGCCCAGCGGGGGAGATTGCAGTCAATCGAAAAAGTTCGTCTTGATGATTCAGAAATAGTCCGCTCACTGGTAATTATTGCCAAGACTTAAATATTACTGGTAGCTGTGTTATAATTTTTCCCTCATGGCAATCTCCTACGCGGTCGTCAACCAAAAAGGCGGAGTCGGCAAGACCACCACAACAGTCAATCTGGCGGCCTACCTGGCGACTTTTGGCAAACGGGTCTTGTTGGTTGATATTGACGCCCAGAGCAATGCCAGCGTCGGCCTGGGGATTGACCGGACAGAAATCCACCACTGCCTTTACAGCGTCCTGATCGAAGGGGCTCCGCTGGCAGACGTAATTATCAAAAGTAATATTTCAAATTTAGATGTTCTCCCCTCTACCCCACGCTTAGCCGGAGCTGAAGTTGAATTAGTTGCCATCGAAGCCAGGGAACATCGCCTCAAAGACGCCCTCAGTCAAGTCAAGGATAATTACGATATTATTGTCATCGATTGCCCTCCCTCATTATCGTTATTGACGGTCAATGCGCTGGCGGCCGCCGATGAAGTCATTATCCCCATTCAGTGCGAATATTATGCCCTGGAAGGGATTGCCCAATTAACCCATACACTGGAATTGGTCAGAGAGAGCCTTAACCCTGCGCTCAAGATTCGCGGCATTGTCTTGACTATGTTTGACCCGCGCACCCTGCTCTCTTCGCAAGTCGCCGAAGAGGCCAGGAAATATTTTGGCAGCAAAATGTTTAAAACTGTTGTCCCACGAAATGTCCGTTTAGCTGAAGCCCCCAGCTTTGGCCAGCCGATCTTGTTTTATGATCCGGGAAGTAAAGGGGCGGAAGCCTATGAAAATCTTTGTCGGGAGGTGTTAGACGATGGCCGCATCTAATAATCGTGGTTTGGGAAAAGGTTTGGGCGCCCTGATTCCTCAAGGCTCCGTTTTCACCGGCGGGCGGACAATTTTGAATCTGGATATCAACTCCATCGTCCCCAACCCGCGCCAGCCGCGCACCCAATTCAGCAAAGAATCGCTCCAGGAATTGGCCGATTCCATTAAATCACAGGGGGTCATCGAGCCGATCCTGACCCGGATGCGCGACGGAAAATATGAATTGATCGCCGGCGAACGCCGCCTGCGCGCCGCCAAGCTGGCCGGGATTGCCGCCATCCCGGCAATTGTCAAAGATTTCACCGATCAGCAGTCGCTGGAGATTGCCTTGATCGAAAACCTGATGCGTGACGATCTCAACTCCATGGAAGAGGCCGAGGGCTACGCACGCCTGGCGTCGGAATTTGGCCTGACGCAGGAAGAAATTGCCAAACGAGTCGGCAAAGATCGTTCAACCATTGCCAATATGATCCGCCTGCTTTCGCTCCCCAAACAAATCAAGGATAGCCTGCGGCGAAAAGAAATCACCATCGGCCACGCCCGGCCGCTTTTGACCGTGGAAGACGCTGAAAAACAATTACATTTCTGGCGGGAAATTGTCAAAAGCAATTTGAGCGTCCGTGACACGGAAATCCTGGTTACCGGCAAAGAAAGCAAGCCTGCCCATAAAAAGAGCGGGCGAAAAAGAATTTTTACCCACAACACCGAACTTAATGCTGTCGTGGAAAAATTAACCGAGATTTTAGCGACAAAGGTCCGGGTTTTTGGCTCCCAGGAACGCGGCAAAATTGAAGTGGAGTATTATTCCAAAGAAGACCTGGAACGGCTGCTGGAAATCATGACCTCAGGAAAGCTTGCCCGTCCGGCGGCAGAGGCAGCGCCAGCCTCAGCGCCAAACAACCCATAAGAAAAGATAACTCGCCGTTACCGCGGCCAGCGTAAAGGGGAGACCGATCTTGACATATTCCCAAAAGGAAACCGGGTAATGGTGTTTTTTCAACAGTCCGCAGGCGACCACGTTGGCCGAGGCTCCGATAGGGGTAATATTCCCGCCAACGCTCGCGCCAATTAGCAAACCAAAATAGAAAAGCTGCGGAGCCACGCCGAAAGATTGCGCCAGGTATTGTGTGGCCGGCAACATAGCCAGGATAAAAGGGACATTATCAATAAACGCCGAGAAAAAAACCGCTCCCCAGACAACGATCGAATAAGCAATAAAATAATTTCCCCCGGAAATTGTCCGCAACCATAAGGCGATATCCTGAACCAGGCCGGTTTTAGTTAAAGAGGCAACTAAAATAAAAATCCCCAGCAGAAAAAAGAGGGTTTCATAATCGAACTTCTTGACCACTTCCCAGCTCGGGTTGACCTTTTTATGATATAAAACAAACCAGCCTAAGCCGACAATCGCCAGCAGCATCGTCACCTTCCCTGCGGCCAGAGGAATGGTAAACGGCAGGAAAGAGATAAGCGCCAAGGCAAAGACCAACAAGCCCAGG
>MEUF01000045.1:0-3830 GCA_001771615.1 candidate division WOR-1 bacterium RIFOXYB2_FULL_48_7 | reverse complement strand
ACCTTGGCCTGCCCTTCAAGGTGAACCGGCTGACGGAATCGCCGAAACATCAGGTAAAGGACAATAAAAGAGACCAGCGCCCCAACCTGCACCGCAAAAAACATTCCCGGCCGGCCCTGATAAATAAAAAACTGGTTAAAATTAATATTGGCATACGAACCTAGGATCATGCTGGGGGGATCCCCGATCAGCGTAGCTGCTCCCTGTAAATTTGAGGTGATAGCAATCGCAATGATTGGCATGACAGGAGAAATTTTACATCGTTTAGCCAATTCAAAAGCGATTGGCGCAACGATCAGGACCGTGGCGACATTTTCCACAAAAGCCGAAATCAGGCTGGAGAGAAGACAGATGGATAAAATAGCCAGGCCGACACTTTTCGCCCTGGAAACCAAGAGGTCGGCAAATAAGGCCGGCGCCTGGGAAACAATAAACAGGTCAGCAATAATCAACGTCCCGGCAAAAAGCCCCATCACATCCCAATTGATCGCCTGCCAGCCTTCCAATGGGGTCAAAACACCTAAAATAAGCAAAGCCAAAACTCCGCTCCAGGTAATTAGCGCCTTGTGTTGGCTGGAAAAAACCAAAAAAGCGTAGGTTAACAGGAATATTATTGCGGCTAAGAGCTTCATTTTACGAATTTTATCATAAATTTGGCAGATTTTGGGAAATATGCTACAATTTTGTATCATGGTTAAGGTTTTCCCTTTTGCCGGATTATCATACAATAAGAAAAAGCTCAAGAAATTCAACAAGGTCATTTCGCCCCCTTACGATGTTATCAGCCCTGAAGAGCAAGCCGCTTATTATAAAGAGAGCGATTTCAATGTTGTCCGCCTGATTTTAGGCAAAGAGTTCCCGGGTGATACCGAATACAATAACCGCTATGTCCGGGCGGCCGCTTTCATGTCTGGCTGGCTGAGACATAAAATTCTTCTCCTGGATGATAAGCCAGCCTTCTATGTTTATGAACAAAGATTCAGTGTTGGAGGGAAAAAATATTCGCGGATCGGCTTTATTGGCATCATCAGGCTAGAGGATATGGGCAAAGGGAAAGTTTATCCTCATGAAGAGACCTTCCCCAAAGCCAAGCTGGACCGGTTGCAGCTGATGCGTGCAACCAACGCCAACCTGGATTGCATTTTCTCGCTCTATTCCGACAAGAAAGGCAAAATAGACAAGGTATTCCGCGATGCCATGCGGCGCAAACCTTTGATTGACACCAAGGACCCGACCGGGGCGGTTAACCGGGTCTGGCGCCTGGATAATAAGTCCGCCATCAATCGCCTGACCAACGAAATGAAAGATAAACCGGTCTTTATTGCTGACGGCCATCATCGCTATGAAGCCGCTATCCGTTTCAAGGAAGAGATGAAAATTCGTAATACCAAATTTACGGAAGATGAAGCCTATAACCATGTCATGATGTACTTTACCCCGCTCGAGGGCAAGGGGCTGGTCATCCTGCCCATCCATCGGGTCGTCCGGCCAATGGAATTTTTTGACCCGATCCGTTTCGAACAAGACCTGGGCATCTATTTTGAGGTCACCCCCTACCCGGCTAAAAAAACCACCAATACTAATGTCCGGCGAAAACTGCTCAAAGACCTGCAGAAGGCCGGCGAAACCAAACACGCCTTTGCGCTTTACCTGGGTAATTACCGCTACTATCTTTTAATCTTGCGGACTGAAGAGCTGATTGATGAGATGGTAGAAGAGGAAAAACCTCGTGCCTGGAAACATCTGGATGTGACCATTTTGCATTATTCCGTTTTTGACCGGCTGCTGGGGATCGGCCATGAAACAGAAGATAAAGTCATTTATGTCAAAGACGACGCTGAAGCCTTTGACCTGGTCGACAAAAAACAGGCCGCCATGGCTTTTATAATGAACGCCACCAAGATTGAAGAAATTATCGCCGTCGCCTCTGACATGGAAAAAATGCCCCACAAATCAACCTATTTTTACCCCAAATTGACCTCCGGGCTCATCATGCGGCGCTTCGAACATGGCGAAAAAGTAAAAGCCTGAAATTTCTCCGCCAACCTGACGATATATAGTTGAGGGGAGATGACCATGAGTCAAGAAGTTCGCAAAGAAAATTACGATATTGTTTCCATCAGCCGCCCGGGGATGGAAAAACGGGCTAACTACGTCAAAGACGCCACCCAACTTGAAACCAGCCAACGGGGTATTACTACAGGAAAGTTTGTTAAAGTGTTCTCGGATATATTTCTCAAGCACGAAGCGAACAGAAAGAGCTACATTTAGTAGCCGGGAGGGGAAGAGCGATGCATACAATGGACAACGCCAAGGTCATGGAGGCACTGGAGAAACACGCTTTACTCAATTACTTTGAACAGATTGCCGAAGCCAAGATCAAAAAGATTACCCTTTTTACCGCTTTTCCATATACCGCGGCGGTCAATTATTCCGATCCACATTCGCTGGTAATAATTGAAGAACTGGACAAGCTGGCCAAGATAAACGGCGGCGCCTTTCTTAATTAGGGCTCACCCAACCCAAATTTGGCCTTGACCCGTTCAAAGAAATGCCTCTCTTTTAGGCGGATAAACCTGGTGGTTAATTTTGATTTCTCCACTTTGATAATATCAGTTAATTTAATCGGCAACATCTGTTGGCCGTCACCAGTCAATATAACCTCTTCCCCCCTGCGCAGGCGAAAATTTACCGGGCCATTAACGATCAATGATCGGTTATTGATACCATGCGGGCAAATGGCCGAAATAATTATGCTGGACGCCTCTGGCGTCAGGAGCGGACCTCCGGCAGCCAGGTTATAGGCTGTTGAACCGGTAGGCGAAGAAAAAATCAGGCCATCGGCTGTGTAGTTGGCAATCCCGATCAGGTCGAATTTAATGACCCGCGAAATGCCGCTTTTGGCGATAACCAGGTCATTCAGGGCGATCAGCTTTTTATTGCCGACCGAAGCTTCAAGCATCATTCGTTCATCTAATGAATATTGATTCTTCCTAATCAATTTGACGGCCTCGTTTAATTCTGCCAGCTCAATTTCGGTCAAAAAGCCGACCCCCCCCATATGCACGCCCAAGATGGGTATCCCCCGATCAGCCACCAGCCTGGCGGCCCGCAAAATTGTGCCATCTCCACCCAGGGTAATGACAAAGTCAGCCTTCGCCAACCCAACCCGGAAGCCAAGTTGTTTTAACTCCTGGGCCACCTTGGCCGCCGTCCCGGCAATCAGCCGGTCTTCTTTTTTAAAGATTATCCCGACATTTTTCATTTTTTACTCCTTTGCCCGGGGCTAAAATAATTTTAAATAGACCAGCAGGGCAATTATACCAATTACCAGGCCAACAAAAAACATGGCGGCAAAAAACTGGAAAAAAAAGTCAAGCCCGCGTTCCCTGGGAAATTTAAAAGTGACCTCCGCCAATTCTTTTCTTTGAAGATTAACCAGTAGCACTCCCTGCAGCCCGAAAAATCTGTCATATTCCAACAAAGCGCGGCGGAGCGCCGGCTCGGTCGGGTCAAGCGGGTCGATTGAATCGTGGGCCACGACAACATATTTTTTATCAGCCTTACGGACTGTAAAGGTCGCTTCTAAAAGTCCAACATGATTTTGGCCAGCCAGTGAAATTAGCACTTGCTCTTTGGGTTTAACGCCCAAGATTTGATAGCCCCCCGCCCGCAAAAGACCGGCTAATTCATCATGGTTTTTTGAGGTAGATAAGATATTCCACATTCCCGTCTGCTCCTTCTATCGGCGATTGAATTAAGCCTTCAACAGAAAAGCCGATCTCCCTGGCCACTTGCTGCACTTTTTCAACCACGGCGCTCCTGACCGC
>MEUF01000044.1 GCA_001771615.1 candidate division WOR-1 bacterium RIFOXYB2_FULL_48_7 | reverse complement strand
GTCGGCTCCTTTATTTTTGCCGGCCCAACCGGAGTAGGTAAGACAGAGGTCGCCCGTCGTCTGGCCGAGTTTTTGTTTGGCACCCAGGATGCGCTAGTCCGGGTGGATATGTCGGAATACATGGAAAAGCATACTGTCTCCCGCCTGGTTGGCGCCCCTCCCGGCTACGTTGGATATGAGGAAGGGGGGACATTAACCGAAGCGGTAAGAAGAAAACCTTATTCAGTCATCTTGTTTGATGAAATCGAAAAAGCCCACCCGGATGTGTTCAATATATTATTGCAGGTCCTCGATGACGGACGGTTGACTGATAGCAAAGGCCATGTCGTTGATTTTAAAAATACGGTCATCATCATGACCACCAACGTTGGCCAGAGGGAAATTGTCCAGCAAGGGGCGATCGGCTTTATGGCCCGCGAAGATCGCGAAGCGACCTACGAAAAGATCAAAGACACAGTTTTGACCGACCTCAAAAAAGAGTTCCGGCCAGAATTCCTCAACCGGATTGATGAAATTATCGTCTTCCATCCCTTAACCGAAGATGAATTAAGGCACATTGCCCGCCTGTTGATTGTTGACCTGCAAAAACAGGTGGCCAACCGGGGCTTGAAGCTCGAGGTCACAGATGAAGTGATCAACAAGATCATCAAAGAAGGCTTTGAACCCAAATATGGCGCCCGCCCCTTGCGTCGGGCAGTCCAACATTTATTAGAAAATCTCCTTTCCAACGAAATTATTGCCGGCAAGTTCAAAGAAGGGGATATTGTCAACGCGACGCTGGTCAATGAAAAAATTGATTTTGAAAAAACCGGTTCTATCGTCCCTGCCAAGCCATCAACCACTGAACCGGCGCCAGAAAAGCCGGCTGAACCAAAAAAGAAGGGACCAAAGAAGAAGGCCTAAGTTTTATGCCGTTCCCCTGGCATAAGCACGCTTTATCGGATCGTAATCATATCTCAGCCCAGCAACTTCTAAGCTTGTAAAATCATGATTCCAGACAAAGGGGAAATTAACTGTCTGGCCCGGCAGCCTCAAAGAGAAACCAGTAATTTCGGCTGGATTGATGACAAAAGGGACAAGCCATTCATTTTCTGCCAACGACTGATAATTACCCACAACCGGAAAAGCCCTGGTTGACCTGACTTCAATAAATAAATTGCCCCTGACCTTAATTACCGGTAAGATCCCGGGCTGGGTGGTCACAGAAATAAATGGACGATCGGATGTTGACCAATTCTCTCCCGCCCAGGAAAGGTAGGTTTGATAACCTTCATCAGAAAAAAAATCAGTTTGGTAATTTAGCCTTCGGACCAGGGCATAAAGTGATTCATTGGGGTTCTCCCTCAAGGCCCAGCACATTTCCCCGCCAGCCAATAAATAATCAACGGCAGCCCCCACCTCGTGAAAATAAGCCCAGCATTGCCGATGAAAAGTCATTTGATCAGCCGTCGATCGTTTAAGATTGCGGAAGCGGCTGTCACAAATCACGCCCGGCCTTTGCAATCGGAGTGATTGGCGCATCGCCGGCTCACGCACTTTTAGCGCATCGCCGGCATCAGTTTTTAGCTCCCGGCCCAGCATTATGTGCTGTTTAATCGTCGAAGGACGGGCGATTGGCAATAATTCAGGACGCTCCTGGAATAATTTTAAATAATATGGCAGCCCGCGGCGATAAAGCGCGCCAAAAGGATCTTCCAGCAGATATTTGACCTGTCCCGGAAGCCATTTTTCCAGTTTGTCCAACGGACAGGAATCAATTTTGCAGTCGTCACGCAAATATTCAACAACGGTTATGAGCCCGGCTCCTTCCTTTAGCACATCAAGCGGCAAAACGTCGTGTTCGACCAAAAGTTGAAAAAGCGCGGGGTGTCTTTTGGTCGCCCAGGAGATTTGCTCCGCCAGCGGCCCAGGAATTCTACCAGCAAAACATCGGCGGTAATATTCTCTAACCTCGAAAAGGCTTGTTACAGGCCGGCGTTCTGCCCCCAAGGCCAATTGCCTGGCTGCCATCCGGCCAACTTTTCTTGAAGTCATTGCCGCCGGGAGCGGATGTTCCTGAAATATTCGTACTACCATAATTTCTCAATTTTTATCGAGATTTTTCGTGCATTATTTCAGGGATTTTAGTAGAATGGTAAAGTAATGACTGATTATTTGCCAAACCAACTCGAACCTAAATGGCAAGCCGACTGGGCTAAGCAGCAACTATTTCTCACTCCTGATCCCCTGATCTCCCGATCCTCTGATCACCGCAAATTCTATGATTTGGCCATGTTCCCCTACCCTTCAGGCAACCTGCACATGGGCCATGTCAGGAATTACGCTATCGGCGACGTGCTGGCCCGTTACAAGAGAATGCAAGGCTTTGCCGTCCTCCACCCGATCGGCTGGGACGCGTTTGGCATGCCGGCGGAGAACGCGGCCATCAAAAACCAGACCCACCCTGAACCTTGGACCGATAAATGTATCGCCCGAATGAAGCAGCAGCTCAAACGATTGGGCATCTCCTATGATTGGGAGAGAGAGGTCAATACCAGCAAACCAGACTATTACAAATGGACACAATGGATGTTTCTCTTGATGTACGAACGGGGACTGGCCTACCGTAAAAAAGCTCAAGTCAACTGGTGCCCCAAATGCGCTACCGTCCTGGCCAATGAGCAAGTAGTCAAGGACAACCAATGTTGGCGCTGCGATTCTCCCGTCGAGGAGAAAGAGCTGGAACAATGGTTTTTGAAAATCACGGATTATGCTGAAAAGCTGCTCGCAGATATCGAAAAATTAACCGGCTGGCCGGAACCGGTCAAGATCATGCAGCGGAACTGGATCGGCAAATCACAGGGAGTGGTAATTAATTTCAAACTTCAAACTTCAAACTTCAAAACGAAATCACAACTCTCAAACACCAGTTTAACGATTTTTACGACCAGGCCGGATACATTATATGGGGTTACCTATATGGTCTTGGCGCCGGAGCATCCGCTGGCGCTGGAACTGTCACAGGGGACCTCGCAGGAACAATCCGTCAAGGAATATATCCAAAAAGTCGGGCAAAAAAGCACCCATGAACGGGCTATTTCCGCTTCCAAAGAGGGGGTTTTTACCGGTGCTTACGCCATCAACCCGGCCAATGGGGAAACCGTTCCGATCTGGGTGGCCGAATATGTCTTGATGGGTTACGGCACCGGCGCCGTCATGGCGGTCCCGGCCCATGACGAAAGAGACATGGCTTTTGCCGCGCAAAACAATCTGCCGATAAAAAATATCCCGCCCGAACCGGACCTAAAAGCCACGGGCGATAAATTCGGCCACTGGCAAACTAATTTTAAATTAAGAGACTGGCTGGTTTCTCGACAAAGATACTGGGGGGCCCCCATTCCAATTGTCTATTGTGACAAATGCGGGACAGTCCCAGTCCCGGTGAAAGATTTACCGGTCAAATTACCGATGGATATTAAGTTCACTGGAGAAGGCGCCTCACCATTAACCCAATCGAAAGATTTTCTGCAGACCGAATGCCCAAAATGCGGCGGCGCGGCCAGACGAGAAACCGATACACTGGACACCTTCAACTGTTCGTCATGGTACTACCTGCGCTATTCCGATCCGCACAATAACCAGGAACCATTTTTCAAAGAAAAGGTTAACAGCTGGCTCCCGGTTGACCAATATATCGGCGGGATTGAGCACGCCATCCTCCACCTCCTCTACTCCCGTTTTTTCACCAAGGTGCTGCATGATGCCGGTTGGACCAATTTTGACGAACCATTTACCAACCTGCTGACCCAAGGCATGGTCGTCAAAGACGGCGCCAAAATGAGCAAATCAAAAGGCAATGTCGTTGACCCAGATTACATTGTCGAAAAATACGGGGCCGACACCGCTCGCCTGTTCATCCTCTTTGCCGCCCCGCCGGAGAAAGAATTGGAATGGAGCGATCAGGGGGTCGAAGGCTCTTATCGTTTTTTGGGGAGAGTGTGGAGGTTGGTCAATCAATTAACCAATTACCAATTACCAATTACCAATGAAGGAGCGCCTGCGGCGCAAGATTTAAAATTAAAACAAAAAACCCATCAAACAATCCAGTCCGTTACCTTGGACATTGAACGGTTCTCCTTTAATACTGCCATCGCCAAACTGATGGAATTAACCAATGTCTTTTATGAATATTTGAATAATAACTCCGCAATTGGAAATTGGAAATTAGAAATTGGAAATTTACTCAAAATGCTCTCTCCTTTTGCTCCCCATATTTCTGAAGAATTGTGGCATCAATTAGGACATAAAAACTCTATCTGCCAGGAAAAATGGCCAGAGTATGACCCTGAATTGGTTAAAGAGACAGAAATAACCATTGCCATCCAGGTCAATGGTAAATTACGCGAGACTATTGCGGTTGCCGCTGATTTGGCGGAAGAAGAGGTAAAAGCTCAAGCCCTAGCCGCGGAAAAGATAAAAACATTCATCGCCGGCAAGCAGATCGTCAAAACCATCGTTATCCCGAAAAAACTGATTAATATTGTCATTAAATAGTTGGTAATTTATTAGTTTGGATACAAATCCCTAGCGATAATTGCCCGTCGGCTTTTTGCCGGTCCTATTAATACCTTGACCAATGCCCCGCCATCGGCGCGGTTAGTCAAAATAATGTCGGCGTTAAATGATTGACATAATTCGGCGACCTCATCCAACCCCAATCCAGAAGAAAATGACTTGTGAAAACCGGAAATTGTGTTCAAAAAAGCTAAATCCATCAATTCGCCGGTTGTTAAGGTTCGAATAATAAAGGGATTTGTCTGCCAAGCCATAATTTTCTTCACTACCGGATGGTCAGCATAAACATGCCGCCATTCCGGATTACCAAGTGCTTCTTGAACCTTACGGATTAATTCCTGCAATTGAAAGCCTATTCCGTTATCGGCCACCTCAATGGCTACAACATCAGAAAAATCACCATCCCTGGCGGCCCGTAAAGAAATCCATTTGTGGCGTAAAGCTTCCCTCTCACCTTCGGGCGTCTCAATAAGTGCCTTGCCGGAGTTTTTCTGCAAATTGTATAAAATTAATTCCAACGCCTGGCTCACTGTCATGTCATTTAAGTCATCAGCTAAGAAATAGCTAATATATCCTTCGCCCGGATGAGAAGAATATTCAACCGGCAAATGCAAACGATAGGCGGCCGCGTAAACCGCCGCCTCGGCTAATGCGCCAATTGACAACTGCTCAAAGTTGGCTTCTTCGCTCAATCGCCAACGGCAAACCTGCAAAACACTTTTTAAATGAGCTAAATGTTTATCCAATTGCTTATAAGCGTATAAAAAGACGGGCAAGCCTTTTTCACTTATTTCAAAGGAACAGTTCGCAGTTAACAACTCTGTCGCAAAATTATGATGAATATCATGAACTAATAATGCTTGGGCACGGCCCAATTTAACATGCAAATCCCATACTTCCCCTCCTAACGACTTTGCATCTTGATGAAGAGGAAAAAGGGCATAAAAGGCTTCTATGTCCAAAGGATTGCTCCCTATTCGGGCATTCACTTCATTGACGACCTCCCCGACTTCTGCTTTCAAAGAACTCCTCAGCTGGTCTAAGGAAGTCGCTCCTTGGTATTCTAAAAGTTCACCGGCCGGACAGATTCCATTTGCTAATTGGCGCAAAATTTCTGGTTCTTCCAGCTGAGCATAGGTTAGCGGCGCAAATGATTCAACTGGATGTAGACCGGCATTATAAGCACGATAAATATATCGGGGCAGCAATCCCGAATGACACATATTTACCAATCTCTCATGATCTAATCTTCCAACGGGCAAAAGTGCGGCGTATTGCGTTGCCAACCGCTGGATACTCGCAGCCCTCTCTTGAATAACTGGGCTGGAGAGAAGCTCAATTATTTGATCCAGTCGCCTGATGACATTGAAACGTACCGCCTGGAGAGTCGCCATTGTCCCCGCAATTTGAGGAGTCCCTGCCTGCAATACAGTTTTTGGGCGGACTATTGTTGGATATGTTGGCCACCCTGGCCTATATCGATTTGTTGCTAGTGTCATAACAATTCAGATATTTATCGTAAAATCCAGGGTAATATTTCAGGTTAAATAGCGATCTCTTCCCCCACCCTCGGCACCACAAACCTCTGGCTCGGCCGTGGGAAGGTCCGGACAAACCTGGCAATGTCAGCTGCCGTACCATGAATTAAAACTGCCGTCCCCGGCTGCTGGTTGCGTATAGTCCAGCGCAAAGCCACTTCACTGATATGATTGCCAAAATCAAATTGCCTAATCTGGTCGACTACCGCCTCCCCGCCATTGTCCCAGCTTGTCCTGCGAGCTATCAGGTCAAGTGAATAACGATCTTCGGCAAACAAGAGCCCGCCGGCCCGCAAAATATCTTGGACAACCGTTTTTGGGAAATTATCATTAAGATTCCCCGGACCAACCAAATAGCAATAAGGGAGGCCATTTTCTATAACTGGCGGACGGGCTGACTGGGCCAGTGTAAATAAATAATGATCCTGACCAGGCTGCTGTTCTAATCCTCGGTAATAATGGCGATAAGTCAGGAAAGACTCCCACAGATTGGGGTCAATTGCATAGGTAAACTCGGGGAGCAATCCCTTGGCTTGCAAGGGCGGAAGGAGCATGGCCGCTTCCTGAAGTACTCCCAAGGGATCAGTCGCGATAACGATCGGTTTGTGTTGTTCTGCCGCCCGGCCAATTTTTTCGACCAAACGTCGGAAAGAACGACGGAAGGCAGTGGCCTCCATACCAACAAAGCTTGTTTCCGAAATCACTGCGCGAAAATCACAATCGGGTGATATGAATTGAGGAATAACCCCTCTAGGTTCATTGGAATAATCCCCCGTCAATAAAAAGTTCCCCTCTGGCGAGGTGACAACAATTGAGGCCGAACCTAAAATATGTCCAGCGGGAATAAAATGGAATCTGATCCCCCGGCCCACCTCCATTTCCCGGCGATAAACAAGTGATTGTATCTTATCTTCTAAGTATCGTATTTCGTGTTCCGATAAACTTGTCTTCCGCCTGACCATCTGCAGACAGAGTGCTTTTGTCTCTGGCGTAGCATAAACACGAGCATTTGGATAACGCTTGATAGCGGCAGGGAGTGCGCCGACATGATCAAGGTGGGCATGGGTCAGAAGCATGACATCAACATTACCCCCATGTCGACCCCCATTGAAATTGATTTTCTCTCCAGATGAAAGGCCGGGATCAACCAGAAGATGATGGCTGCCTAAACGCAATACCAGGGAATGCCGCCCAACTTTATGGTTGCCAGCCAAGGCCACAAAAGAGACTGGACGTCCAGCCCGCACTGTTTCGGGGCCTCTCAATACTGATGTAGGGCGCATACTGATATCTTTTCCGTCAAAAAGCAATTTAATTTCAGCCAATCAGCCTGAAGCTGAATTGATGATATAATTAATGAATGGTAAATTTCCCCCCAGAAATCATGAAGCCGGCTCGCTATGTCGGCAACGAACTCCACTCTATCCATAAGGATTGGGATAAGTGCTCGCTGCGAGTCGCCCTCGCCTATCCCGACCTCTACGAAGTCGGCATGTCCAACCTGGGAGTACAAATCCTCTATCACATCATTAATGAGCAACCCGACAGCCTGGCCGAGAGAGTTTTCGCTCCCTGGCCCGATATGGAAAATCAACTTACGACTAACGGCTCACAACTAACAACCCTGGAATCAAATAAACCCCTCAAAGATTTTGACCTCGTCGGCTTCAGCTTGGGCCACGAACTTACATATACTAATATCGTGACCATGCTCAAGCTGGCCAATATTCCCGTCTTTCGCACCGAGAGAAAAGAGGATGACCCGATCATCCTGGCCGGCGGCCCCTGTACCTTTAACCCTGAACCGATCCGGGAATTATTTGATGCTTTTGTTGTTGGCGAAGGGGAAGAGGTCATACTCGAACTCCTAAATATCCTCAAACCTTTTCGCCAAGAACCCCGCGCCATCAGGCTGCAAGCCCTGGCCAAGATCTCTGGCATCTTTGTCCCCGGCATCAGCCAGCAGGTGAAGAAAAGGTTTGTCGCCGATTTCAGCCATGCCCCCGTACCAACCAGGCCGATTGTCCCATTTATCGAAACCATCCACGACCGGGCGGCAGTCGAGGTCATGCGCGGCTGCAAATGGGGCTGTAAATTTTGTCAGGCCGGCTGGACCACTCTGCCGGTCCGCCAGCGTGACCAGGAAAGGATTTTGCAAATTGCTGATGAGTTGATCAAGAATACCGGACATGAAGAGTTGTCGTTATTATCCCTCTCCAGCTCTGACCACAGCCAGATCGCCGAAATTGCCAAAATTCTGGCCAAGAAATACGAAAAACAACGGGTCAACATCGCCCTCCCCTCTATGCGGACAAACAGTTTTTCGGTCAAATTAGCTAAAGAGATATCCCGGGTCCGCTCCTCATCAATCACCCTTGCCCCCGAAGCCGGGACCCAGCGCCTGCGCGATGTAATTGGTAAAAATATGACAGAAGCCGACATTGAGGCCGGTGTCCGGGCGGTTTTTGACGAGGGGATTGAAGCCATCAAGCTCTATTTTATGATCGGCCTGCCAACCGAAACCGATGAAGATTTGCTCGGCATCTGCCAGCTGGGAGAAAAAATCTTGAGGCTGGGTAAAGAAAAAACCAGGCGGGCCCGCGTCACAATCAACCTGTCCACATTCATACCCAAACCCCACACTCCTTTGCAATGGGAGCGTCAAATTTCCATTGAAGAAACATTAATAAAGCAGAAACTTATTAAACAACACGCTGATCGCCGCCTTGATATCCGCTGGCACGATGCCAAAACCAGTTTTTTGGAAGGGGTATTTTCCCGCGGTGACGCCAAATTAAATCAAGTTATCGTTAAAGCCTGGGAGCTGGGCGCGCGCTTTGACGCCTGGAGTGAACATTTTCAACTTGACCGCTGGTTGCAGGCGTTCAAGGAGCTGGCCCTTGACCCCAACCAATACTTGCAAGAGCGCCCACTCGAGGAAAAACTCCCCTGGGACTACGTTGACACCGGAGTTAATAAAGAGGTCTTACTAAAATGCCGAAGGTAAAAGTTGTTTATTCCAAAGGAGAAGAGGTCAAATACATCGGCCATCGCGACCTGATGAGAACCTTCCAGCGCGCTATCCGCCGCTCCGGCTTACCGATCGCCTATTCACAAGGCTTCAATCCCCATATGAAAATTTCCTGGGGACAAGCCCTCAAGGTCGGGACAGCAGCCAGCAGCCAGGAAGCAATTCTGGAATTGGCCGATTGGGTCAACCCCGACCTTATCACCCAACGCCTCAACTCCCAACTCCCAATTGGTCTTGCCGTAACTGACGCCTCTATGATATAATTAATCATTATGACTTACGCAATTATTGAAACCGGCGGTAAACAACAAAAGGTCCTCAAGGGAGACATTCTCGACGTTGAACTCCTTCCCAATAAAGGACAG
>MEUF01000043.1 GCA_001771615.1 candidate division WOR-1 bacterium RIFOXYB2_FULL_48_7 | reverse complement strand
TGGATGGGGGAAGTGGCCAAAAAAGTGTGGATGCGCGGCCGGTCAGAAAACTTTACCGCGTCATAGGCTGCCTGGATATCTTGTCGGCGGGCACGGGAGAGGGAGCAGATAGCTGGTCCCTTGATCTGTTGGGCGATCGTTTTGACCGACTCAAAATCACCCGGCGAAGCGATGGCAAAACCGGCTTCAATTACATCAACGTTAAGCTTGGCCAGCTGGCGGGCAATTTCCAGTTTTTCTTCGGAATTGAGCGACGCGCCGGGGCATTGTTCTCCGTCGCGTAGAGTGGTATCAAATATTTTAATTTGTCTGGCCATAGTGTATACTACTATACAAATAATGGTCACAAAAATCAAGACAATCGGGGTCATGACGACCGGTGGCGATGCCCCGGGGATGAATGCAGCTATCAGGGCGGTTGTCCGTTCGGCTATTTTCCACAATTTAAATGTCTATGGGATCGAACGGGGCTGGCAGGGATTGATTGACGGCAAAATAATCAAAATGGATTTAAGCTCGGTCAGCAGTATCATCAACCGCGGCGGGACAATCCTGCATACCCACCGCTGTCCGGAATTCCGGGAAAAGGTTTTCCGCAAAAAAGCCTTCACCAACTTGCAGGCCTTTGGCATCGATGGTTTAGTGGTTATTGGCGGGGATGGGTCGCTTAATGCCGCCTATGTTTTTTATAAGGATTTTAAGGTGCCGATTATCAACATTCCGGCCTCAATCGATAATGATATCTACGGGACAGATTACAGCATCGGCTTTGATACCGCGGTCAATACGGCCGTGGAAGCCATCGATAAAATCCGCGATACCGCCAGCTCACATGAACGGGTATTTGTGATCGAGGTGATGGGGCGGCTTAACGGGTTTATTGCCCTGGATGTCGGGTTGGTCAGTGGGGCAGAAGCGATCCTTATCCCCGAGGTTCCGTATGACCTGGCCTCGTTAACTAAAATGCTGCAATACGGGCAACAGCGGGGCAAAAAAAGTTTTATTATTGTTGTGGCTGAAGGGGCGATCAAGGCCGAAGAAGTTGCCGCCTATTTGCGCAAACGGAGTGAACTGGATGTCCGGGTCAGTGTCCTTGGGCATATGCAACGGGGTGGGGCGCCGACCGCCTTGTCTCGTGAAGTGGCCTGTAAGCTGGGGGCCAGGGCGGTTGAATTACTATTAGCCGGCAAACAGGCGCTGATGGTTGGTATCCAATCGGATAACATTGTTGAAACCCCGGTGGAAATTGTTGCCCGCCGCAAAAAGAAAATCGATCTCAACGCCTACAAGTTAGCCCAAAAATTAGCGCAATAGCTAGCCCTGATAGTGGGCAAAAATCTGCTGGTAAAGGTTAAAAGGTGTTGGGAGAGAATACAAATCAACCTGTCGGCCACTAATTTGGGTAAAAGCTCTGATGACTTGTGCCCCCTGGTAACTTAAAACTTTTTTACTGCGGACGGCCTGCTCTGCGACAGGTGAGGCCGGCAATATCTTGGCCTGTGTCAACGCAAACATTATCCCCTCAATCTCATGCCAAAAGTCAATGTAATCAACCAAGCGGCAAAGACTGGACACTCCGGTGTCGCGGAAAAACTGGCTGGTTTGCCGATAAGCGTCGCCATAAAGGAATAACCCCCAGGCCACTGCGTCCGTATTCGCGGCTTCTTGGTTGCCTCGTAATAATGCATATTCTTTCAGTAGAGCGATTTTAAGGGCTAGATCCTGCCTTTCAAACCTGGCTAACTCGTTGGTGCCCATCGCCGGACCGAAATAATTCAGTCGTGTCTTTTGGTCAATTGTGAACAGGCGATTCAGCCGGCCAATCCTTTTGGGGCTGTTGCCGCGATAGGCCATTTCCATTAATCTGACCAATTGTTTTAATCTTATCAGGCTGTAAGCAGTATTGAATAAAGCCATGGTGATTTGGGTTGTTAGTGGAAAGGGGAAGCACTCATAGGCGGATGTGGGCAGCTGTAAACCCCAATCGTGTTCCTGTTTCAAGCCCAGGCTATTGAGCGCGGCAAAGCTTTGTTCAAGATATTTTTGTATTTGTTCAAAGCTGACTGTCACTGCCTGCCTGGTTCGGCCGACAAATATTCCCTTTTCTCTGCCGAAATATCTTATCAACTCTTGATCAAGCTCTTTCTCATCAAGAATCCCTTTTTCTGCCCTGGGGCTAAAGCCGGTAATATCAAAGAAATTGACCGGTTCGCCGTTAAGAGCCATTTGATTAGCCTGGAGAGATTGTCTAAAAAGCATGGTGGGGGCGGCATATGTCTGATGGTCAAAATCAGCCTGAAAATCGGCGGGAAAAAGATAGTGCATTTGGTCGGGCAGGCCAACATAAAGGCGCGGAAGGGAATCTTCAGCCACTTCGGCTTTAAAGGAAGCTGATTGGAAGACAACGGCAGGTCTGATGGCCCTTAAAGGAACACCAGTCCTGCCTGATCCGAAAATTCTCATGAGCTGTTATCGACGGACTAAGCAGAAAATTTCAATTAATAATTTTCAACCGCGTTGCGCATCGAGAATAATTGGTGGTCCTGCGGGACAAACCGTCCCCCCTTAACCTCTAGCAGGTTCCTGGGTAAAATTCTGTCTGCTTCCAAACCAGGATACACGCCAAAAACACCCTGTTGCATAAAACTAAAAATTGCATCGCCATAGCGCAGCCCCAATATCCTGTCCATGACATGGGCCACTCCACCGCGGATAGCATGGCCGCAATTCTGGTAACGGTACTCAAAGCCTGTGGTATGTTTTTCCAGGATAGCCGTGACATATTCACCGATTCCGCCTAATTGTTCATTGCCAAACGAGTCTTTCTTTTTGGGCAGTTCATGCCGGGCCTTGACCAAGGCGTATTTAGGGTCGGAAACGACAGTTTCCACCATCTCCTGATGCCGTTTGTTAATGGCTTCCGGGTATCGCGTATCAAACAGCCTGGCCCCTTCAGAGACGACCACGATTGAGTGCTGTTTGAGGGCAATGGCTTTCTCCACCTGCTTGATAACCTTGTCCATGTTGAGGACCTCTTCGGGGAGCAGGGTAACATCGGCGCCGCCGGCAATCCCGGCCCAGAGGGCGACCCAGCCGGCGTGGCGACCCATGACTTCGATCACAAAGCAGCGATTGTGGGATTCGGCCGTCGTCCGGCAGTTTTCAATAAAATGGACCGATTCCTCAACCGATGATTCAAACCCATAGGTCATTTCGGTGCCGAAAACATCATTATCCATGGTTTTAGGCGCGCCAAACATTGGGAAGGTATATTGCTGGCCGAGTTTGCCGGCCGCCCCCAAGGTGTCGTCGCCGCCAAGAACGACTAAACAATCGAGCCCCAGTTTCTTTACGTTGGCCATGGCTTTTTCCGGCGCTTTGGCTTCGACATTGGCCTTAGAAAAGAGGTTAGTGCGGGAAGATTTTAATATTGTCCCGGCAACGGCAAAACTTTTTTCAATCTCCAACAGCTTCAATGGGCGGACGATTTTGTCTAGTTCTTTTTCCGGATCGCGGGTCAGGGCTTTCCATCCTTCAAGCAAGCCGACCAGTTCCATTTTTTCATTTTCAGGCAGGTTTTGGTTGGCCTGGCTGATTCGCCGGAGCAAGCCGACAATTACCGCATTATGTCCGGCGCAATCCCCTCCACCAGTCAGAATTCCGATTTTCCTTAAGTTGATCTCCTTACCCTGAAACTTTACTTTCATGACTTAGGCCTTTCCTGCCGAACCCAGGACGTTAGTGTTCTTGGCGATGATTAGTTTTTTCAGCTCTTCGCGGGCGGGGCCAAGATATTTGCGCGGGTCAAATTCACCCGGTTGTTCGGCAAATACCTTCCTAATTATGGCGGTGACCACCAGACGGCCGTCACTATCAATATTGATTTTGCAGACGGCTGATTGGGCGGCGCGGCGGAGCTGCTCTTCGGGTACCCCGACAGCATTATCCATCTTGCCGCCAAACTTGTTTATCATGGCCACATATTCCTGAACCACGGAGGAAGCGCCATGCAAGACAATCGGAAAGCCAGGGATCTTTTTTTCAATTTCAGCCAAAATATCAAAGCGGAGCGGGGGGACCGATTCTCCCGGTTTCAGTCTGAACTTATAAGCGCCGTGCGAGGTGCCGATCGAGATGGCCAGCGAATCAACCCCGGTCCGTTTAACAAAATCAACGACCTGGTTAGGGTCGGTGTAGGTATGGTGTTCGGCCGAAACCTCGTCTTCAATGCCGGCCAAAACTCCCAATTCACCTTCGACCGTGACATCGTGGGCGTGGGCGTACTCCACAACTTGCTTGGTGACTTCGATATTCTTTTCGTACGGATGATGCGACCCGTCGATCATGACGGAAGAGAACCCGGTATCAACGCAGGACTTGCACAGCTCAAAAGTATCCCCATGGTCGAGATGGAGAACAATGGGAATATTGCTTTTGAGGTCATGCCGGCACATCTGGACCGCCCCTTCAGCCATGTAGCGGAGTAATGTCTGGTTGGCATATTTGCGGGCGCCGCTGCTGACCTGGATGATAACCGGCGAATTGCTTTCCGCACAGCCGCCGATAATTGCCTGCAGCTGCTCCATATTATTAAAGTTATACGCCGGGACGGCGTATTTGCCTGCCATTGCTTTTTTGAACATTTCCCGCGAATTAACCAAACCCAGATCTTTGTACGAAACAACCATGATTACTGCTCCTTTTCTATTTGACCGCGGCCCTTGAGCCGCTGAAGTTATTATATCTAATGAAATATCTTTGAGCAACTGGCGATACAAATTTATGGTCAGAGTTGCCTTGGTCAATATGAATTATTACCGCAGCCAATCGGGCAGGGCGCTGCTGGACATTGAGCCGGTCCACTTGCTGGCGATGCATAACATTTGTCGCCGGGCCGGGCATGACAGCCGTATTTTTCAAAACGGCTTGCACCCGTTGGGTGATGTCCGGCGGTATAGGCCGCAGGTATTGGGTTTGTCATTTATCGGACATTCCCCGGAAGCAATCGCCGATGCCAGGGCGTTGGTAAGATCGCTGCCAACCCCCAAACCGATGCTTTTGCTTGGCGGGACAGATATTCGGCAGTATTGTGGCGAATATCAAACCGCCTTTAGCCAGTACTATCCTTACTCGACAGCCGAGGGATTACGGCCAATGGCGATCATGGTCCAGGGGCCGGGAGAGCACCTGGTCCAGGCCCTGGCTGATCATGAGTTTGATTTTTCTCCAGCCTTTGACCAATTGAGCCGGGTATGCAGAAAAAAAATTGGCCACCATTGGGTCGGGCCGGGCATGTTGGTTGATGGGAATGTTTATATTTTAGATGAATTGTCCGGAATTCCACTCAATGACCAATTGTTTGAGCGGGATTATGATTTGGCCCAATACGGGCACAGTGCCCAGGTAAAATGGGAAGACGGTTGTTCTGCCCGCTGCGATTTTTGTTGTAATGTTGCCGGGCGGATTGATTATGTTTCGCCGGAGCGGGCAGTGGCAGAAACCAGGGCATTAATCGCCCAGGGAGCGAAAAAGATCAGGATCACCGGCGCGAATTTTACCGCCCGGCCAAGAGAAGCCACGGCAATTATTCAGGCCCTGGTTGATAATTTCTCTGATTCCGGGGTGGTCTTTGATTTTGAATCAAGGGTCGATACCCTGTTCGCGGCAGTTAATCTTGCTCCCGAGACTTGGCGGCGCTTCTGCCGCCTGCTGCATCATATTGAATTAGGGGTGGAAGCCTTTTTGCCCAGCCGCTTGACCAGGTTGGGGAAATATAACCATCGTCATGATCCGCAAGCCAGAGCCGAGGAACAGCCGGCCCAGGTTGAATTTTTACTGCAGTTTTTTTCCGGGACAGGAACCCATATTATCTTTTTCCTGATCAATTTTGACTGGCAAATGACTTTTAACGAGGCGGAACGGGAAGGCGCTATCATGTTGGATTTGTTGCAACGATTTCCCTGGACGATGCGTTTGTTGGCGGATAATATTTTCAGCGTCTTGCATTATTCGCCCGGCAGCCGGCTGGCCGAGACAATGTCTCCAATCGACTATTTTCGTTTTCAAGACCCCAGATTGCTTTTGCTGGCCTTGTATTTGAAAGCCAAAGGGGCCCAATTAGACAAAGATTCTACGGAAAGCATTAGCTTTGTCCATTTGATTAATGGCCGGATCCTCGCCGAACTATACTGTCAGGCATTAAAGGTGATCAATACTCTGCCAAAAGATAGTTTTGACCTGGCTGCCGCCCTTGATCACAAAACTGTCTCTCACAAAACATTAAAACGCTTGGCCAGGCAACTCGGTTTTTGGCGGGGGCGGCGCTTGCTGGCGGAGCTTGACCAGATCTTCAACCGCTTATGGGCCAATAAAAAAGCTTTGACTAAAGAATTTGCCGTCAGGATGCTTGAAGAAAGGTTGCCGGCCATTCCGGAAAGCCAGTCGCTAAAAGATGCTTTTATGCAGGTCTTAAGAAATCGGGGGTTGCTTTAATATTTGACTAGTTTGGCAAAGCTGTCAGCTTTCAGCGACGCGCCGCCAACCAACCCGCCATCAATGTCTGCTTGTGCCATTAGAACTTTAATATTGTCCGGAGTAACTGACCCGCCATATAAAATTCGGATAATTTCAGCTGTCGGTTTATCGAACATTTCCACTAACAGTTTTCTAATGAAAGCGTGAACTTCTTGCGCCTGTTCAGGGGTAGCTGTTTTGCCAGTGCCAATCGCCCAGACAGGTTCGTAGGCCACCGTTATCCGTTGAGCGTCACCGACTGCGAGTCCTTTGAGCCCTCCCTTGATCTGTTTTTCAATGACTTTTAAAGTTGTATTGTTTTCTCTTTCTGCCAGCATTTCTCCGACACAGATGATCGGGTGGAGGTTGTTGGCCAGCGCGGCACAAAGCTTTTTGTTGACAGTTTCGTCGGTTTCAGCGAAAAATTGCCGCCGTTCTGAATGGCCAATAATCACATATGAAGCTCCGACCGATTTAAGCATTTTGGGAGAGACTTGCCCGGTAAAAGCCCCTTTTTCTTCCCAGAACAGGTCTTGCCCGCCAACCATTATCACAGAATTACGAAGCGCTTCAGCCACAGAATTAATGGCGGTGAAGGGGGGGCAGACCAGGATATCACGGTCATTGACATCTCCGACAAGTTTGTTCAGGGCTTCTGCCAATTGAACCGATTCCTGCAGGACAGTATTCATCTTCCAATTGCCGGCCAAGAGAGGTTTACGCATAAAAATATCCTTCTTTCTTTAAATTGTAACTGAATTATAGACTATCAGTTACCAGAGGGCAAGATATAGCAGGTAGAACGGCCGGCCCCTTCAGATTTGACCAGCCGTTTGTCTTCCAACATAGTTAATTCCAGGTGCGCCGTCTTGTGGGAAACGTTAAAAGCTTCGCGATATTCCCGATTGGTAATGGCCCCATGCTCGGCCATCATTTGCAGGGCGCGGATTTGCCTTTTGTTCAACCCTTTGCCTGACCAAGGGTTGGTGATCTCTTTTTCTTCGTTCTCTTTGGCTGGGCGGGAGAGGGAACCGTCGCGGATGTAGCAAATGTCGTCCGTTTTGTAAGGTTTATCCAAGCCCTCGGGAACATTGACGATAACTATTTTTTTGCCGGCTTTGTCGATGATGTCAATGCTGGGAGCGATACTGGGCGCACATTTGTTTTTGCCGATCTCTTTGACCCAGTCTTCGAAATTGTTATCTGGAACAACCCCGATCAAATGTTTGTTTTTATCATCTATGCCGTAGATAATTTTGCCGCCGTCGGCGTTGGAAAAAGCCACCAGTTCACGGGCGATGTCGTCTTGCGAGGGGAGCGATTTTTCAAACTCGACCGCTTGGCCTTCGCCCTGATCGAGTAGCTGCAGGATCTCGTCCCAATTCATGGTGACCTATCTTAACATATGTTATAATCGATGGCAATGTGGTTTGAGCAGTTTCTCGACCTGATTTTTCCACCCAATTGCGAAGTCTGCCGCACCAGACATCCGGCCGCGCTTTGCCCCGACTGTTACAGCCAAATCAAATTCATGCGGCCGCAAATGGGAGTTTATTCCGCGGCTGCTTACCAGGGGGTGGTGAAGGAGGCCATTACCCGCCTTAAATTTCACGGGAGAAAAAGGCTGGCCGAGCCGCTGGGTATCCTGTTTGTCAGGTATTTGTCCCAGGCGCCGGATTTTTCCATGAAAGAAATCGATTGTCTTGCCCCGGTTCCGCTGCATCCCAGGCGTTTGCGCCAGCGGGGTTTTAATCAGGTTGAATTGCTGGCCGAAGTCGTCAGTAAATACTTTGAAGTGCCGATAATTAAAACACTGCAGCGGGTGAAAAACACCCATCCGCAATTTGACCTGCCCAAAGAGCAGCGGAAAGAGAACATTAAAAATGCCTTTCGCGTCAGGCACGACCAGGCGGTCGCCAACAAGCGGGTGCTGTTGCTGGATGATATTTATACGACCGGGGCAACTATCGGTGAGAGCGGGCGGGTGTTGCTGGAAGCGGGGGCCAAAAATGTTGCGGTGGCCACCCTGGCCAGAGCGATTGAGAACTAGCGGGCTTTTTGCTAAAATAACTTGAGGAGGCTTGAATATGCAAATTAAAATTACCGGCCACGGTTTAGTAGTGTCTGCTGCCCTGCGCGATTATGCCCAGAAAAAAATGACCAAACTGGAGGAGTTCTTTAACAGCATTCAAAAAGTTGAAATGGTGCTGGATGCCCGTTCGATCGATGATCGCAATAAACGACAAGTCGCCGAGATTAGGATTTGGCTGGCCGGCAAGAAAAATATCCAGGCCAAAGAAGCTGGAAAAGATATGTATTCGGCGATCGACCTGGTTCTGCAAGAGGCCAAACGCCAGGTGGAAAAACACAAAGAAAAACTGACGCACGAAAAGGTCCGTCAGGCCAAAAAAGTCAAACTGCTTTCCAGGAAAAAAACTCTGGGGCTGTCCACTCCTTTCTGATCGTTTATGTTAAATTGGCTGGCCAAATTATTCGGCGATGCCGACAAGAAAAAGATTGAGGCCCTGCGGCCCCTGGTCCAGCGGATCAACGATCTGGAACCAGAGTTCCAAAAGCTCACCGATGAACAATTGCGTGAAAAAACCCTCTCCTGGCGCCAGGAGCTGTCCGCCGGCCAGTCACTAGAGACAATTTTACCCGCTGCTTTTGCTGCCGTGCGCGAAGCGTCTGTGCGCACCATCGGTTTGCGCCATTATGATGTCCAGTTGATCGGCGGCCTGGTTCTGCACCAGGGGAAGGTCGCCGAGATGAGGACCGGTGAAGGGAAGACCCTGGTGGCGACCTTACCAATTTACCTAAATGCCTTGACCGGAGCCGGTGTTCATCTGGTGACAGTCAACGATTACCTGGCCAAACGTGACAGCGAATGGATGGGGCCGGTTTACCGCCACCTGGGGCTTTCGGTTGGCGTGATCCAGCATGATATGGAACCGGAAGAGCGGCGGGTTGCTTATGGGGCGGATATCACTTATGGCACCAATAATGAATTTGGCTTTGATTATCTGCGCGATCACATGGCTTTATCCCTGGATGAATGTGTCCAACGAGAATTAAACTACGCCATTGTCGATGAAGTTGATAGCATTTTAATCGATGAGGCGCGTACCCCGTTGATTATTTCTGGCATGGTGGCTGATACGGTGGCTAATTATCTAAAAGCCAATGAACTGGCCCAGCGGCTCAATAAGGACGCCGATTTTACCTGCGATGAGAAAAATAAAAATGCCGTCCTGACGGAAAACGGGATCAAAAAAATCGAAAAATACCTAAACATTGATTATCTTTTTGATATCGCCCATATAGACCTGGCCCACCAATTAACGCAGGCGCTGCGGGCCTGGCATCTTTTCAGGAAGAATATCGATTATGTCGTCAAAGACGGCGAAGTGGTGATTGTCGACGAGTTCACCGGCCGCATGATGGTTGGCCGCCGCTATTCAGAAGGGTTGCACCAGGCGATCGAAGCC
>MEUF01000042.1 GCA_001771615.1 candidate division WOR-1 bacterium RIFOXYB2_FULL_48_7 | reverse complement strand
GCCGCTTCAACCCCTTTGCGGATAGCGGCAGGGACCTCGGCCGCTTTGCCGATCCCCAGGCCGACCCTGGTCTTCATATCACCAACAACCACAACTGCTCGGAAGCCCATTTTTTTACCGCCTTTGACAACCTTGGTCACGCGGCGGATTTGGACAACTTTTTCCTTAAATTCCTGGTCAGCGTCGCGACGAAATTTTTCAGCCATTAGAATTCCAGCCCTCCTTCTCGAGCTGCGTCAGCCAGGGCTTTAACCCGGCCGTGATAAAGAAAGCCGTTCCGATCAAACACAACTTTCTTGACCCCTGTAGCAATTAATTTTTGGGCAATTGATTTACCAACTTCTTTGGCAGCTACCAGATTACCCCCGTATTTCTTGTATTCCTTACCCAAAGTACTGGCAGAACAAAGTGTCTTACCAGCATCGTCGTTAATAACCTGGGCCGAGATATTATTCAAACTACGAAAAACCACCAGCCTGGGCCGTTCGGCCGTTCCCTGCACCTTATTTCTCTTAAATCGTTTTTTCATTTGCGCTTAACCTGCTCCTCCGGATGTGGCTTTAGCAGCTTTACCGGCCTTCTTTCTGACTATTTCACCAACATAGCGAACCCCTTTACCCTTGTATGGCTCAACTTTCCTGATCTGCCGGATTTCGGCGGCAACCTGGCCTACTTTTTGTTTGTCGGCCCCTTTGATCTTGATCCGGGTTCCACCGGCCACCTCGAACTCGATGCCGGTCGGGGGATCATATTCGATCGGATGGGAATAGCCAAGTGACAATTGCAATTTTTTCCCTTGCAGCTGGGCACGATAACCGACTCCGACCAGGTCAAGCTCTTTCTCAAAACCCTTGGTTACGCCAAGAATCATGTTGTTAAGTAAACTATTGTAAAGGCCTTGCAGCGACCGGCTTAACTGGTCATTGCTCTGGCAGCTGGTCACAATTTTACCCTGATCTAAAGCAACAGTGACAGCCGGCAAATGGCTTAATGACAAAGAGTTTTTTGCCCCTTTGACAGTGACCATGCCCTTGTCGATTTTTACCTCAACGCCCTTGGGGACCTCGATTGCTCTATTACCTATTCTTGCCATAGCTTATTTACCACACATAACAAATGACTTCGCCGCCGATTTTGCCTTTTCTGGCTTGGCTGTCAGTCATAAGTCCTTTAGAAGTCGAAATGATTGCTGTCCCAAAACCGGATTGGACATAGGGCACATCGTCAGAGCCGATATAAATCCGGCGGCCAGGGGTGCTAATTCTCTTCATCCCGGAAATAACCCCTTTTTTCTTTGTACCGTACTTCAAAACCAGGCGGAGAGACTTTTTATTCATCTTGGCGTGCGGCTCAATCTTGGCGATATAACCTTCAGCCAATAAAATCTTGGCGATTTCTTCTTTCATTTTAGATTGCGGAATATCTACGCTCTCCTTGCGGCTGCGCAGAGCATTTTGCATTCTTACCAACATATCAGCAATTGTGTCCATCTTTCCTCCTTAAATCTACCAGCTAGCCTTGGTCACACCGGGAATCTGCCCGCGGTGGGCCAGATTTCTGAAACAGATGCGGCAGAGGCCGAATTTCCGCAGGTATCCATTGGCCCGACCGCAAATGAAGCAGCGGCGCACCGTCCTGGACGAAAATTTTGGTTCTTTTTTTAATCTATTCCACCAACTTGTTTTTGCCATTCTATTCTCCTGTTATTAGCTGCGAAACGGGATGCCCAGACCTTCGAGCAATTCTCTGGCTTCAGCGTCTGTTTTGGCACTGGTCACAAAGGTAATATCCATACCTCGGACGCGATCAACCTTGTTGTAATCAACTTCCGGGAAAATCAATTGTTCTTTGATCCCCATGGAATAATTCCCCTGGCTATCAAAAGATTTTGGCCCGACCCCTTTGAAATCACGAATCTTCGGCAAAGCCAGGTTAATCAGCTTGTTGGCAAAATTGTACATTCGGTCGCCACGCAGCGTGACCTTCAAGCCGATGGCTAAACCTTTGCGCAGCTTGAATGCTGAAATGGCCTTCTTGCTGTAGGTGGTTAATGGCTTTTGCCCGGTAATAAGCGCCAATTCCTCGCTGGAAACATCAATGGCTTTGCTATTTTCCCTGGCCTCATTAACCCCGCGGTTGATGATAATCTTTTCCAACCGGGGAACTTCCATAATGTTCTTGTAGCCACGACTCTTCATCAACTTTGGTCTGATTTCTTCTAAATATCGTTTTTTAAGATTTGTCGCCATTTTTACACCTTATCAACTATTTCGTTGCATTTTTTACAAACCCGGACCCGTCGATCGCCCACTTCTTTTGTCCCGATCCTGGTCGGTTTGCTGCAGCGGCTGCAGACAAGCATAACCTTGGAAGCGGTCAGTGGCATCGATTTATCAATAATCCCGCCAGGAAACTTTTGGGTGGGCTTTTGGTGCCGTTTGGCTACGTTCAGCCCTTCAACGATCAACTTTCCTCTTTCCGGGAATACCTTGCTAACTTTGCCCTTTTTATCCTTGTCTTTACCGGAAAGGATAACAACCGTATCGCCTTTTTTAATATTCATTAGACAACCTCTGGCGCCAGAGAAATAATTTTCATAAAGTTACGATCGCGCAACTCTCTGGCTACCGGCCCAAAAACCCGCGTACCGCGGGGATTGAGTTCTTTGGAAATAATAACAATGGCATTATCATCAAAAGTGACATAAGAGCCGTCGTTGCGGCGGATAGGCTTGCGCGTCCTGACGACCACACCCATAATAACTTCGCCGTCTTTCACTGTCAGATTTGGCAGGGCCTCCTTGACAACGCCGACAATAATATCGCCGATGCCGGCATAGCGTCGGTTGGAGCCACCCATTACCCGAATGCACATCACTGTTTTGGCGCCGGTATTATCGGCGACCCTGACCATACTACGATTCTGAATCAACTTTTAAAGCCTCCTTAACTTGTGTCGGCTTGGCCTTGGTCAATATCTGTACAACTCGCCAGCGTTTATCCTTGGAGAGCGGGCGTGTTTCCATTATCTTGACCAGGTCGCCAACGTGACATTCATTATTCTCATCATGTGCTTTGAATTTATTACTGATCTTGACTGTTTTCTGGTAGAGCGGATGGCGAAAAGCCTTGACTATCTTGATTACGACAGTCTTGTCCATCTTATCGCTGACGACTACCCCTTCCCTAACCTTTACTTTTCTTTTTTCAGTCATGCTTTCTCCTTCTCATGAACTACTGTCAGCAAACGGGCAATTTTTTTGCGCAACACTCTGACCTTCAGCGGGTTCTTTAATTGCTGGCTGACTTTTTGGATGCGCGAAATAATCAGCTCTTTTCTCGTTTCGTCCAACTTTTTCGTCAATTCTGCCAGCGAAGCCTGCCGCAATTCGTTTGTTTCTTTAGTTGTTTTCATTATTCTTTCCCCACAAAGCGCGTTTCAACTGGTAATTTGTACCCGGCCAGCTTGAGCGCTGATTTGGCCTCTTCCAGGGTAACCCCGGCAACTTCAAACAAGATGTGTCCGCGCCGGACCGGGGCCACAAATTTGGCTGGAGCCCCTTTACCGCCACCCATACGAGTTTCGGCTGCCCGGGCACTCATAATCTTATCTGCCAGTAAGCGTACCCAGATTTTGCCGCCGCGCTTGAAATAATGGGCCAGTGTTTTTCTGGCCGCCTCGATTTGGTTAACCGTTAAATGGCCGCATTCCAGGGACTGCAAACCGTATTCGCCAAAAAAAAGAGCATTACCGCGCGTCGCCATGCCGCGTACCCGCCCCCGCTGATTCTTTCTAAATTTAGTTTTTCCAGGAAAAAGTACCATCGTATTATGCCTTCACCTTTTCTTGTTTTGCTTTCAAGATTTCACCTTTGTAGACCCAAACCTTGACCCCGATTTTCCCATAAATGGTCATCGCTTCGGCGAAACCATAATCAACATTGGCCCTCAAGGTCTGCAAAGGCACCCGCCCCATGCGATACCATTCGCTGCGGGCAATTTCTGACCCATCCAACCGGCCACCAACCATAACCTTGACCCCTTTGGCCCCGGCCCGCAGAGCCCGGGAAACAATTTGCTTCATGGCGCGCCGGAAAGCAATGCGCCGTTCCAGCTGAGAAGCCACATTTTCGGCCAGCAGGACAGCACAATTTTCAGGATTGGTTTCTTCGTGGACATTGAGCTGGACCTGTTTGCCTAATTTCTTAACCAAGGTGTCACGGACCAAAGCAATGTCTTTACCACCTTTTCCGATAATTAAGCCCGGTTTGGCCGTGTACAGATCAACTTCGATCTGGTTGGCTTTGCGGCTGATTTTTATTCTTGAAATGCCGGCCTTGTAAAGGCTGGTCTTGAGATAGCTCCGTAAATCGACATCTTCAGCCAGGAGTTTAGAGAAATTTCCTTTATCGGCATACCAATAGCTATCCCACTCTGCGGTGATCCCCAGCCTTAATCCCTTCGGATGTAATTTCTGACCCATTTAGGCCTCCTCCCTAGAGGTTAGACAGACCGTTATATGACTGGTCCGTTTCATGATGGAATGAGCCCGACCGCGAGACACCGGCTGAAAACGTTTCATAATAATCCCCTTGTTTGCATAGGCTTCTGTAATAAACAATTGGTCTTCCTTCATCTTAAAATTATGCTTGGCGTTGGCGACCGCTGACTTAATGACCTTGGCCAGCAAGCGAGCGCCCTTTTGCGGCATAAACTTGAGCAAGGTCAAGGCCTCTTGGGCGCTTTTCCCTTTAATCACGTCAATCACCCGCGAGATCTTTCTCGGCGAACTGCGGACCCATTTTGATTTTGCTTTTACTATTGTCATGGCTTATGTCAGTGTCGTTGTTTTGTCTGTCGGCGTACTGTGGCCGCGGAAATTGCGGGTAGCCGCAAATTCACCCAGCTTATGCCCAACCATATTTTCAGAGATATAGACCGGGATGTGTTTATTGCCATTATGCACGGCAAAAGTGAAACCGATCATTTCCGGCACAATGGTTGACGCCCGTGCCCAGGTTTTAATTATCTTTTTGTCTTTGGCTGCAATCGCTTTCTGCACCTTGATTAACAATTTTTCATTTACAAACGGACCTTTTTTTACTGAACGACCCATTACTTCCTCCTTGTCAGGATAAAGCGCTCGCTGCGGCGGCGCCGTTTTCTTGTTTTATAGCCCAGTGTCGGTTTGCCCCACGGGGTGACCGGGTGTTCACGACCAATGCCGGATTTACCCTCTCCACCACCATGCGGATGGTCGCACGGGTTCATGACAACACCACGGACTTCCGGTCGGCGCCCCAAATGGCGCTTTTTACCGGCCTTACCCATAATTACATTCTTTGCATCAAGATTCCCAACCTGGCCAACCGTGGCCCGGCAATTCATATGAACTTTGCGCTGTTCGCCAGAAGGGAGTTTTACAATGGCGTGGCTACCTTCCTTGCCCAGCAAAACCAACCCGGCACCGGCAGAACGGGCTAGCTGCCCGCCAGAACCCGGCTCCATTTCAACATTATGAACAGTTGTCCCGACCGGGATAGCTTTGAGCGGCATGGCGTTCCCCGGTTTGATATCAACTTCTGGACCCGAAATTACCGTATCACCATCAGTCAACCCCAATGGCGCCAAAATATAGCGCCGTTCCTTGTCCGCATATTCCAACAAGGCGATGCGGCAGTTGCGGTTGGGGTCGTATTCAATCCCGATAACTTTGGCTTCAACATTATCCTTAGTACGCATAAAATCAATGACACGATAATGGGTTTTATTCCCACCACCCCGATGGCGCATCGCCACCCGGCCAAGCGCGTCGCGGCCAGCCTTTTGTTTCATCGGCTGCAATAATGATTTTTCCGGAAAATGCTTTGTCAAATCAGCATAATCATCAACGATCTGAAAACGTGTACCCGGGCTACGTGGATTTTTCTGTTTTAATGCCATATTAAACTTCTAACTCCTGTATCTTTTGCCCGGCGATCAAGGTTACATAGGCCTTTTTCCAACTGGCGGTGCGCCCGATCGAACGACCAAGGCTTCTGGCCTTGGGCTTGACGAATAATGTATTAACGTCTTTAACCTTAACTTTGAAGGCTTTTTCTATTGCCTGACGAATGGCTACCTTGGTGGCCCTCATATTGACCCTGAAGACATAGCAGGAATTCGGCCGGCCAGTGAAGCTTTTTTCAGTTAAAACCGGTTCAATTATTATTTGATCGTATTCCATTTAAGCCAATCTCTCCTCTAGCATTTTGACTGCTGCTTGATCGACAACCAGCCATTCACACTTTAGCAAATCATAAATATTGACTGCTTGAGCCTGGGCAATTTCTACCCCAGCCAGGTTGCGTATCCCTCTTTCAAATTCCGGTTGCGATTCAGCCAGGATAAAAAGGACCTTGCCGCTTACTCCCAGGCCGGCAAAGTATTTTTTTCCTTCACTGGTTTTGGGCTTAGGCAAAGCGAATTTCTCGACAACTTTAATTTTGTCATCACGATTAAATTCTGACAAAGCCACTCGTAACGCCAGCTTTCTCATCTTAATCGGCAGGTTGTAAGCATAGCTGCGCATTTTAGGGGGAAAAATCACCCCGCCCTTACGCCATAGTGGCGACCGGTTACTGCCGGATCTGGCCCGACCCGTCCCTTTTTGCTTCCAGGGCTTGTGGCCGCCGCCAGAGACTTCGGTCCTGGTCTTGGCCGAATGTGTACCGCGTCGGGCGCTGGCCAAATACCAGCGAATCGCTTCATGCACAACCGGCAAGTTTTGTTTCTCGTTAAAAATTACGTTTTTTAATTCTGACATTGTTTAAGCCTTCTTTACCATGACCAGATTCCCTCTTTTTCCAGGAACCGAGCCATTGACTAATAAGAGATTCTTTTCGGCAATGATTTGGGCAATGGTCACTCTTTTATTGGTCACCTGTTTGCCACCCAAACGACCGGCCATCTGCTTACCCTTCCAGACGCGACCCGGGGTTGTCCCAGAACCGATCGAACCGGCAATCCGGTGGAACTTAGAACCATGGGACATAGGGCCACGGTGCTGATGCCATCTTTTAATGCGGCCGGCAAAACCTTTACCGATCGCATCACCAGAAATATCAACAATTTCGCCAACCTTGAAAAGATCGACTTTTAACTCTTGCCCCGCCTCGATCCCGTCAGTCTTTTCAACCCGGACTTCCTTCTTTTTCCCGCCAAAATCAAGCTGAATGGCCTGATATCCGTCACTGGCCAAGGTCTTGACCCGGCTGATCTTGCAGGGGCCAACTTCAATAACGGTCACCCCAACCAGGTTACCCACGTTATCGAATATTTGAGTCATACCAATTTTTTTGCCAAATAATGCTGTCATAATTAATCCATTTTTATCTCGATATCGACACCAGCCGGCAGGTCCAGTTGCATCAAGGCATCAACTGTCTGCGGCGGCGGCTCCAGGATATCGATCAACCTTTTGTGCGTCAGAATTTGAAAATGCTCGCGCGATTTTTTATCGACGTGCGGCGAGCGCAGAACACAATAAATTTCTTTTTTAGTTGGCAAAGGAACTGGCCCAGAAACACTGGCCCCGGCCCGTTTTGCGGTATCAACAATTTTGGAAGCCGACTGGTCCAGGACCCGATGGTCATAGCTTTTCAATTTAATCCTAATCTTTTGTCTAGCCATTTTTCTCCTCTATGCCTCTTTTTCCGAAGGTTTGAATTTTTCGATCAGCTGTTCAGCAATATTTTTGGGGACTTCGCGATATTCACAAAATTCCATGGAATAGTTGCCGCGCCCCTGTGTCAGGGAGCGCAGGTCAGTAGAATAGCCAAACATATTGGCCAGCGGCACCTTGGCTTTAATTGTCTGTATGCCGGTATGTGATTCCATTTCTTCAACGTGGCCGCGTCGGCTGCTCAAATTGCCAATTACTTCACCCATATACTGCTCCGGGACAACAACTTCAACCTTCATTACCGGTTCCAGCAAGATCGGTTTGCTTCTCAAAACAGCCGCTTTGTAGCCCATTGAAGCGGCGATTTTAAAAGCAATTTCTGACGAGTCAACATCATGGTACGATCCATCAAATAAAGTCGCCTTAATGTCAAGAGTTGGATAACCGGCCAAAACACCGGTGTTCATGGCTTCTTTAATCCCGGCCTCGACGGCAGGGATATATTCACGCGGGATTGCCCCACCGACGATATCGTTAACGAACTCAAAGCCCTTCCCAGGTTCTGAAGGCTCAACCTTGAGCCAGACATGCCCGTATTGTCCGCGACCACCGGTCTGGCGGATGAATTTACCTTCGGCTTCAGCAGATCCGCGAATGGTTTCCTTATAGGCGACTTGCGGTTTACCCACATTGGCCTCAACCTTGAATTCACGCAGGAGCCGGTCAACAATGATTTCCAGGTGCAACTCGCCCATACCGGAAATAATTGTTTGCCCGGTTTCCGGGTCACCTTTAATGCGAAAGGTTGGGTCTTCCTCGGCCAAGCGGGCCAAGGCCATCCCCAATTTTTCCTGGTCAGAAGTGGTCTTGGGCTCAATCGCCACAAAAATAACCGGCTCGGGGAACTGAATGGATTCTAAAATAATTGGCTTATCAGCGTCGCAAAGTGTGTCGCCGGTCGAGGTATCTTTTAAGCCGACGGCCGCACAAATGTCACCGGCCCGGATTTCACTGATTTCTTCACGTTTATTGGCATGCATCTGTAACAAGCGGCCGATGCGCTCTTTACGATCTTTGACCGCATTGTACGTATATGACCCGGTTGTCAGAACACCCGAATAGACACGGAAATAAGTCAAGCGACCGACAAAGGGGTCGGACATGATCTTAAAGGCCAGCGCAGAGAACGGCTCGCTGTCCAGGGCCTTGCGGGTATCTTCATTACCAGTCTTGGGATTGATGCCGACTACATCTTTTTTGTCGACCGGTGCCGGCAGGTAATCAATAATGGCATCCAACAGCGGTTGAACGCCGCGGTTCTTAAAGGAAGAGCCGCAGAAAACCGGGATAATTTTACTATCGATCACCAGTTTTCTAAGGCCCCTCTTAATCTCGTCTTTGTTTAAGGTATGCGAGGTCATATATTTTTCTAATAACTCATCATCAGCTTCAGCAGCCGCTTCAACAATCTTTTCATGCCATTTTCTGGCCTCTTCAGCCAAGTTTTCAGGAATAGGAACTCGATTAATCTTCATCCCCAACTCGTCTTCGTAAACAATAGCATCCATCTCTACCAAATCGACCATCCCCTGAAAGCTGTCTTCCGCCCCGATCGGCAACTGCATAACCAGCGGATTGGCCAGCAACCGCTCCCTGATCTGATTGGCCACCCGGAAAAAGTCTGCCCCCAGGCGGTCCATTTTATTGACAAAAGCCATGCGCGGAACATGATAGCGATTGGCTTGACGCCAGACAGTTTCTGATTGCGGCTGAACACCACCGACCGCGCAGAAAATTAGAACTACCCCATCCAGTACCCGCATGGAGCGTTCGACTTCGACGGTAAAATCAACGTGACCGGGGGTGTCAATGATATTGATTCGATGGTCTTTCCAGAAAGTGGTGGTAGCAGCAGACGTAATTGTAATGCCCCTCTCCCGTTCCTGAACCATCCAATCCATAGCGGTGTTGCCCTCGTCAACGTTACCAATCTTATGCAAGCGGCCGCTGTAAAAGAGCACCCGCTCCGTAGTGGTAGTCTTGCCCGCATCAATGTGCGCGGCAAAACCCATAT